>NZ_JBHXSY010000012.1:0-108311 GCF_042715295.1 Streptomyces sp. NPDC058701
CCTGGTCGCGGGCGGTGTGGAGCGCGATGCTGAAACAGCAGCGGTCCGGATCGGTCAGCCGCGGCGGTTGGCGTAGGCGATGAACAGGCGCCAGACGCTGGCCATGGCGGGGATGATGTGGCGCGTGGCGTCCTGGTACGGGACGCGGCTCATGGTGCCGTCGGCCAGGCGGAAGTGCCCGTCGGCGGCGGTGGGACCCAGCACGATCTGTGCGCCGTGCTCGGCAAGGTACTGGTACAGCGGCGGGAACTCGCACTCGTAGCAGTTCAGCACGCCTACCGTGATGCCGTTGATCGTCACGAGGGGCGGCAGGTCCTGGCCGAAGGAGTAGTTGCGTCGCTCCGCCGCTCCGTAGAGGTGGGTCTTGCGGTAGTTGGCGGCCACCTGCCCGTCGGAGGCGATCACGCTGATGGAGTCGTAGAAGTCACTCCCGTCGCGTTCGGGGTAGGGCAGGACCACGGCCAGGCCGTTCTCCTTGGCGGCCAAGCGGGCCCGGTCGATCGAGGGCCCCTCGCGGTGCTCTGCCAGTTCCCGGCACTGGCCGGGGTCGATGGCGTAGCCGGTGGTGTACTTCTCCGGGAACACCACCACCTGGCAGTCGTAGGCCGCAGCCAGAGCGGAGACCTCGGCCAGCCGGTCCATGTTCTGCCGCACCGCATCCCGGCTGCCGACCGGCCCCTGGCCCTGGTACAGCGCCACCCGCAGACCCTCGCCGACGGCGGGCGCGTCGCGCAGTGCGGAGCGGAACACGATACGAACGGGCTGGGTCATCGATGAATGCTCTTTCCATGATTGGCGATCCCCACGACCGCCCCATGAGAAGAAACGAATCACTACCGCCCCGGACATCATGATCACTGCAATGGCGGCGTCGCCCCGTCCCGCTTCGCGGCCGAGAGTCACCTCCGCGCTGCCCGCCTACTTTGCGGCCTTCGACGTCCGCCGTCCGCCGGGCTGACACGCTGACAGCGGTCTGAGTCACGGACCGGTAACACCTGCTGTTCGTAAGCCCCGGTACAGCGCATGATGCTCCCTCACAGATACCTGGGGGGCCCATGCACGTCCGCACCGCTATCACCACCGGAGCCGCCGCAGCGCTCCTCCTCACCGTCACCGGCTGTAGCAACGACGCCGGCACCCCGGCAGCGTCCAGCGCATCGGCGGCACCCGCAAGCAGCACGGCCTCGATGCCGTCGCCGTCTCCCACCCCGGAGACGCCACGCGCATTCGGAGCGCCCCTCAACACCACCAACAGCGAGAACCAATCGGCGGCCAGCGTTACCGTCCTCGGCTACGAGCAGGGCATCAAGGCACACAGGACAGCCGACGAGGAGTTCGGCACCAGCGGCTACGTCTGGGCCGCCATCGAACTCAAGGTGTGCAGCACCAAGGGCACCGTCGGCGTCACCCGCAACCCCTGGGTGCTCGCCTACACCGACGGCGCCCGCATCGAACCGAGCTCTGTCACCTACGACGACTTCCCCAGACCGGAGTACCCCTGGGAGGCCGACATCAGGAACGGCGACTGCCTCCGCGGCAAGACCGTGTTCGCCGTCCCCGGGAAGCAGCGGCCCGCACGCGTCCTCTACACCAGCAGCGTCCTGCCCGAGCCCGCCGAATGGGCCGTGCCACCCCAGTAGCCGAGGAGGCGCCCGTGGCCGGCAACCCCGCCATGGGCGCCCCTCATGAACAGGCACGCCGATGGCAGCCAGCCATCCTCACGATAGGCGCCTGGCGGCAGCAGCTTGGTCACCTCGTGACAGCCATGATCGCTATCGCTGCACAGCATCAGCAGGGACAGCCGTACCCTCCTTGCTGACGCCCATCCGGTGCCACCGCCGCACCCGTTCACACCACGCCGGCATCGATGAACGGGTAGAACGGGGCGCAGATGGTGCGCCGGTTACCCGGCCATACGCCCTGGGCAGCCGGCCGAAGACCAGCGGTCAGACCACGTGAGCCAGCCCCGTCCCGACCGCACAGGCGGGACGGGGGATCATCCTCCCTAGTTGATCTTGAGGCTAGGGTGGCTGCGGGTACGGGGGTCGGCCGATCGACCGTCGGCTCTGAAGCAGGAAATGGGGAGGTTCGCGCGTGAAGAGGATGAAGGCTGCGCTCGTTGTGGCCGCCGTGATGGCAGGTCTGCTGGTGTCTGTCGCTCCGGCTGAGGCCGCACAGTGCAAGGGGGGTGGCGGGGCCCTTTACATCTGTGAGTACGGGGTGACCGAGAACACGCTGTACAACGGTGAAGAGGAGGAGTTCCTCATCGGCCTCGACTACGCCGTGTGGACTCGCATGACCCATGACGGCGACTGGGGGGCGTGGAAGTCGCTGGGCGGAGTCGCCCGGAGCGGAGTGACGTACACAGAAACCGCCTATGGAAGGATCTCTGTGTGGGGCACGGACGGCGCTGTCTGGCGCAGGGGGCGAACCAATGTCACCGGCGGCTGGACCGCGTGGGAAAGGCCCCTGCGGTAGAGGGACCGGGTCGGGGCTGGGGTCCACGGATCTCGGCCCGCGGCGGCGGGACCGGGTGGCCTGGCGGCCGTGGCTCAGAAGACGAAATGCGCGTCCGAGGTCTGGATGACACCTCCCGGAGGCCAAGCTCGCACCGCACGCGACGTGTTTGACATCCTCTTCTCCCGCCAGGTCCTCGACCAGTCCAGCAAGGTCAGCATCAAGCAGGAGGAGCTCGCCGAGGTCCTCCGCATCAGCCAGCCGAAGGTCTCCCGCGCCGAAGCCGAACTCCGCGCCAAGGCATCGTCCGAAACCGCAGCAGAGGACGCATCGAGGTCCACTCTCTCTTCGGCATCTTCGAGAACCCCGCGGCCATGAAGACCGCCGTCCTCCAAGCCCTCGAAGAGGGCTGGGACCTCGGCGCTGGCTGTTCGTGAGCCACTGCCCGAGCGCTCGGTCCAGGGAGGTCGCCCGGTGGCGGCCGCCCGTGGTGCCTGCCGTTGCCGGATCGGGTCCTGCTGGTGGCCGTGTACTACCGGACGAACCTCACCATGCGCCAGCTCGCCCCGCTCTTCGGGATCTCCCCGGCCACCGTCTGCCGGGTCATGGTGCTGAACGTGGCCGGCGCCGCAACTCACGAGCGGCTGCCAAGGGCCCGGAGAGCCCAGCACCGAGACGCGCTGACCCCTGCCGGCCGTCTCCGGCAGAGAGGTCACCGTTTCCACCCCGCTCCCGCACCGCCTTCACCAGCTTCTCGAACCGGCCCATCCGCAAGCCAGTGAACGTCTCCACCCACAATGCTTCAGCCCGCAACACCCCACCCATACAAGAGGAATGCCCGATCACGGACGTTGTGCAACAACCTTTACGACCTCGTGCACGATAAGAGTTGTCGCTGCATCTGCGCAGGTCACCGGATCGGGCGATGCCAACGCCCAAGGCGCTGAACTGCGGCGATGTCTATCGTGCACGAGGTCGTTAGTAGAGCGCGGTTATCGCGTCTCACAGCCGTCATGGCTGGTGATGCGGTGAGCTTCGGCTACCGCGCCACCCAGCCGCCGAGGCTGTTCGGGCCGGTTTCAGCCGCTCGGGCCAGGGCGTCCGGGGAGCCCAGCAGCGCCTGGGGAAGGTACGCGGAGTGCACGCCCAGCTGCCACCCGTGGACCTGGACGGCGAGCGCGGTGACGGCGAGGAGGCCGGTGGGCAGCAGAGTCCTGGGGGCCGGGTTGGCTCCGGTGCTGTCTCGGTATTCGTTCAGGCACACCACCAGGAGCTGCTCGAAGGCCGGCTGGTCGTCATCGAGCAGGGAGCGGAGCAGGCGCTGGTCGGGCGTGAGGGGGCCGGCCGCGTCCAGCCGACGGGCTGCCGCGGCTCGCTCATCGGCGGCAGGTTTGCTGAGGGTGACCGTCGGCCAGCCGCTGGGCAGGTGTCCCGAGGTCGGGGTCAGGTACTCGGCCAGGGCGTCCATCTGGGCGCGGTCCGCAGGCCGCGACACCGACTCGAACGTCGAGTAGGGCACGCCGTCGCGGATTGCGGGGGCGTAGTCGTCCCGGAGCAGGCCTCCGATGACGCGCTGCCACTCCCATACGAGGCCGCTGATCAGGCACAGCTCGAAAGCCGCGGTCCACTGGGTCGCGGTGGGCGCCTCGTTGACGACTTCCTGGAAGGCCTTGTCCTCACTGCTGAGTTGCTCTCCGACGAGCGGGAGGGGGATCTCCTGGTCACCGTTGGGGAAGCACCCCAGGCTGAGCAGACCGAGCGAGCACTCCGCAGCGGTGTGCAGGACCTGGCGCAGGGGCGTGTCGAGTGAAGGGTCGCTAGCGATGCGGGCGGCAGCGTGATCCAGGAGCTCGTCGCGCATCTCCGCCAGGTCGCTGAGGCTCATGCCGCCGTACTGCATGGAGTGCCAGCGCCCGAACGCCCGCCGACGTATGTCCTTGAGCGCCAGGGCCATTTGCTGGCCGTCGATGTCGTGGGAAGTCACTGCCTGCACTCCTGCTGTCCTCTCATGATCAATTCGGTGGGACGCAGCACGCTACCAGCGGGGCCTGACACCGCCGGTCTCGCAACCCGCGGCAAGTCGTGGCCTGTCACGCAGTGGCCGGGAGTTCCAGCCGCCTGGGAGGCACCGGAGGAGCCGCGAGGCGGCAGGCGCGCGCTGAGCTGGGGATTCTCGGTTCAGCGCCGAATGGCTGGCCTTCGGCCACGTCGCTCGCGTACCTGCCCGCGTTCGTGCATCGAAGTTGTCCGTTGGGGCTTCCCAATGGAGAAGTCAATCCGTTTGGGTGTTCGCCTCTCGTTCCGAGAGGAACTCGTCGAGTAGGTCGAAAAGCACTTTGATGACGTGCTGTTCCTGGTCCGCGGGAAGGTCCCAGGACTCCCACCCGTCAGGGAGCGCAAGGTGGCGAACCTGACCGGGCTGCCCGAGTCGTGCGGCGCCGGTGCAAGCCCGGCGAACGCGGCGAGCCGGTCCGGGGTTGCGAAGAAGGCGAGGTCACTGCCGACTCCGGCCGGGAGTTGGGGTCGTAGCGGACGCTGGTCAGCGCGGACATGTAGAAGACCCGATCGGAGATATGCAGATCGAGCTGGCCGCGCCCCTTGCCGCAACGGCCGCGGCCCTGATCACGTGGACCGGGGTTGTCCTGTCCGCGAGGCGGACGTCCCGCATCACATGGCAGGCCTCGCACGTAGACCGCCAATACACGGCCCTCACCACGTTCATCGAGGCAGTCCAGAGGATGGACTACCTCGCCGAGAAGCCGGAAGGCCCAGAACAAGCGGACAAAATCCGCCACAGCTGAACAGCAGTGCAACTCACCGCTCCAAAGCATCTCCTCCAGCACGCGGCATACGTCCTTGACGCCGCCCGAGAGGTCGACACCAAATCCTCGTACGTGGAAGAACCCCCGGAGAGGCATACCGCGGAACGCAAGATGGCCTTCGAGCAGGCACGAGCCGAACTGCGACGCCGATGCGTCAACATGGTGGCGGCGGTCCGCATCTGGCACGAGCGCCCTGGCCCCACCCCGTGGGGATAGGCGATTCGCCGACGTTCGGCCCTTGCGCGCGCTAGATGGCCAGCGCGAGGCGATAGGCACGCGCTGAGCTGGGGGGGGCTGGGTTCACCGATGGTCTGAGGCATGCAGCCCCCGACTGCTGGGCTCCTGTCCTGAGCGCCGAACAGCTGGCCCTCGGCTACGTCACTCCCGTACCTGCCCGCGTTCTGTGCATCGGAGTTGTCCGTCGGGGCCAACTATCGCGCTCAGTCACATGTCCGGTGTGACTGAGCACGGTAGATGGCGCGGATGGACAACTCCGATGCACAGCTCCGCCCCGGCCAGTCAGGTAGCCCATGGAAGCCGTACGGCTTCCAGGTCCACGTCGTTGAGGAGCGCTTCGATCAGCGCGGCCGTGCCGGCCACCTTGGTCGCCCAGAGGTCGTAGTCCGTGCACAAGACCCAGGACCGGTCCCGCGGCCAGAGGTTGGACGGGCTCCAGCCGTCCTCCTCAGGGTGGTCGTACAGCACGTGGGCATCCGCGAGCGTGCCGGTTCGGATGTGCAGGTTGTCGAAGTCCTTGGCTCCGTGCAGCAGCGGGCTGTAGTAGGCCAGGCAGGGGGTGTCGGGGCCTTGCGGGCTGTGCTCGGTGAGGATCGTGATCAGGCGGTTCCAGGCGGCCCGGTCCATGCTGCCTTCGCGGGGGACCTGAATTCCGACCGGCCAGGGGCGCGGCACGATCGAGGGGAAAGAGCTATGGCACGGCAGGCGTCCCTCAGGCACGGTCGGGTCACCGATCCGGCGTGCGAGCGTCGTCCATCGCAGTCGGCGCCAATGTGGCCCGGGGTGCTCACCGGGGACCGTGTCCACCACGTCTGCCGGGTCCAGACCTGGGACGATCTCGGGCCCGCCGCCCAGTAGCACGCGCCGCTCGTACTCGACGTAGGACATGCCCGTCGGTCCGAGCTCGTGCTCGTACATGGAGTGGAGCACCCAGACTGCGTCGGGCAGCACCGGTGGCATGAACCCCGTCAGTCCGTCATCGCAGGTCAGGTCCCGCAACCAGTCAGCTTCCCGGCCCGTGGTGAGGGGCCACCGAGCGGTCGCCAGAGCTTCAGCTGTCTCGTGCATCCGCCCAGAGTCGCACCCGGCGTGAAGGGCCTCCCCAGCGGGACCCAGCCCGACGCACCCCGCTCGGGCTGACGCCTGCCAGCCTGATCAGGATGACCCAGCCGCTACCCTGCCCGCCAACCATCTGGCTCAGCCGCCATCTAGCGTGCTCAAGCGCCAACTATCCCGCTCAGTCTCACCTGTGACTGAGCGTGCTATCTGGCCCCGATGGACAACTTCGATGCTCAGAATTGGCCTGGCGGCCGAAGGAGGATCGGCTGTTTCAGGTGGTTGCCGAAGGGTGTGCCGGGCTGAGGTAGTGAACGGTGTTCTGGGCGGAGTGCTCGGTGAGCAGGTCCTGAAGTTCGCCTGCGGCGGTCTTGAGGAGGTGGCCGTCGCGGGTGGCATGGAGGGTTTCGAGGACGAAGGCGACGTGGGTGGAGTCTTCGGTGACGCGGGTGCGGTGGGCGTCGCGGTGGTTCCAGTGCCGGGTGAGAACGTCGGCGGTGTCGGTGTAGATGATCTCGCCGGGCTTGGGGTGCTCGACGGTGTCGGGTTCGCCGAGCGGCGTGAAGGTCTCGCTGCCGTCGGCATAGCGGATCTCGACGTCGCCGGTGACGTGGTGGAGGTCGAAAGCGCCGGCGGGGAGACCGTGGCGGATGGAGACGGTGTTGTAGGAGTCGACGGCCGGGTTGATCCGGGGCAGGGTGCCCTTCTTCGCCAGGCGGCGGCCGAGGGCGTCGACGCTGGGTCGGATGCGGCGGGGGTTGGTGCCGAACGAGCGGTAGGCGGTGTGCCATGCCTCGATGCGCGGGTCGCTCTCGTCGGCGGGCTGCCAGGCGCCGGCGGCGAGTTGCTGTTCCAGGTCCTGCTGGGCGGCGGCGGTGGCGGGCCAGGGCTCGTGACCGCGTAGTCCGGTGGCGGTGACGACGGCGATGAGGGTGTCGGGGAACGCTTCCACGACGGCGGGGCTGATGCGGAAGGCGGTCATCAGAGAGTCCGTTTCAGGATGGTGCGGGCGCGGGCGGGGCGGTCAGGTTTTCCACGTGCCGATACGGTCCAGGCGGCGCAGCTGCTGAGTTGCGGTGGGTCCGTCCAGGCCGGTGCCGCGTTCGGTGAGCCGGCGGGCGATGTCGGTGCGCTGCTCGGCGGGTTTGTGGTCGTCGTATTTGAACTTGGCCCGTACGTCGGTGACGTTCAGGCGCAGGCCGCGAATGCCGGGCAGCATCCGTCCGTAGGGGGCCTGGTCGGGGTCGATGGGTGCGTGGTCGCCGTCGGGCTGGAAGTGGGCCATCTGGCTGCGCAGCAGTTCGGCCTTGGCCTTGCGGTCGTCGATGATCGTGGCCTGACAGGTGAACTGGATGGCCGCGTAGTAGCTGGTGGGGACGCCGTCGGTGGGCGGGACGTCGGGCTTGGCGCGCCAGGGGCCGGGGATGAAGGCGTAGTCGCCGGTGACGGTGAAAGTAACGTTCGGGTCTGCGTCGATCGCTTTCCAGACCGGGTTGGGGCGGGCAAGGTGGATCAGGAGGCTGGTGTCCTCCGCCGTGAAGTGGGTGGGCACGACTACGGGCGGCTGGCCGGGCAGACCGTTGACGCTGAGGATGCCGAAGTCGTGGCCGTCGGCGATCCAGGTCTGCCATTCGGCGGCGTCGAGGGCGGCGTCCCAGGGCTGGATGAACATGCTGGGGCTCCTTCCGGTGGGTGCGGGGTCAGGTGAGGGCGAGGAGGCTGACGGCCACCGCGGCGGTGCCCAGGCCGATCAGCTGCCCGCGGTGGATGCGTTCGGCCAGGACGCTGCGGGCGAGCAGGACGGTGCCGGCCGGGTAGAGGGCGGTGATCACGGCGACGACGGCCAGATCGCCGCTGCGGGCAGCGAGCAGGAACAGCAGATTCGCCACCGAGTCCAGCACGCCGGCCGTCGCCGACATCGCGTACGCGGGCTTCTCCGATCCGAGCCTGCGGTACATCAGGCCGGCCGCGCCCAAGACGACCGCGGAGGACACGGCACGTCCGACGATCAGCGGGCCGACGCCGCTGTCCACCGGTGCCTGGTGCAGGAAGACCAGCTGCAGGGCGATCGCCCCGCCCGCGCCGAAGGCCATCAGCAGCGCGGCACGCGATGGGCGCGCGCTGCCGGCTCCGTGTCCGGCGCTGACCAGTACCACGGCCGCCAGCGCGAGCGGCAGGCCGATCAGCCCGGCCACGCCCAGGTGCTCGCCTTGGAGCAGCCCGACGCTGACCGGCAGCATCGCTGAGACCAGCGCGGTGACCGGGGACAGGACGTTCATCGGGCCGATGGCGAGCGTGCGGTAGAGCAGGGCGAATGCGGCGGCCGACGCGACGCCGGACGCGGCGCCCCAGGCGAGGGTCGCGGGGGCGAAGGAGGCGCCGAGGAAGGGCCACAGCAGCAGCTCGACGGTGAGCGAGGCAGGGGCGGCAATCATCACGGTGCGCAGGACGTGGGCCTTGCGGGAGCCGAGGCCGCCGAGGAAATCGGCGCATCCGTAGGCCAGAGAGCTGCCCAGGGCCAGCAGCAGAGCGATCACAAGTACATCCCTTACTATCAACAGAACGACTACACCGTACAACGCACCGACCGGCGGGTGTCAACCGAACGACCGGGTGGTGCATTGCACTGATCTATCCCTGGAAGGGCGATCTGATGGCCGAGACCGAGGCGGCGCTGCGGACGCTTGCGCACAACGTCCGCGCGGCCCGCACCCGCGCCGGACTCTCCCTAGATGAGCTCTGCCGGCGCGCCAAGGTCAGCAAGGGGGCCCTGGCCGGGCTGGAGAAGGCGCAGGGCAACCCGAACTTCGCCACCCTGGTCCGCCTCGCCGACACCCTCGGTATTTCGGTGTCCGCACTGATGGAAGGTCCGGCCGAAGGCCGCGTCCGGGTGGTGACCGCCGATGCCGTCATGCCCCTGTGGAAAGGCGAACGCGGCAGCGAAGCCCGGCTCATGCTGACCACCTCGGGATCAGCCCCGGTCGAGGTCTGGCGCTGGACGCTGGAACCCGGCGAGGAATACCCCAGCCACCCCCACCAAGCCGGCGTCGTAGAGACCGTCAGCGTCACCGCCGGACAGATGGTGCTCGTCGTCGACGGCGCCGAGCATCCTGTCAAGGCTGGCCAGACGGCCGCCTTCGACGGCGACACCGCCCACACCTACCGTGGCGCCGGCACCGAGAGCTGCCACTTGATCATGACCGTCCACCTACCGCCCGGCCCCGCCTGAGATCTGCGGCCTCACCGAGTAGACCTGGCCCGCCGCGTCAACCGTGGAGCGCTGGTCGCCTGCGGCACGGCGAGCTCTCCGGCATGCGGGCCGCATCGCCGCCGCCCTTCCCGGCGACCCGGTTGGCGTTCGCGCAGGTCAGGGATGTGAAGCCCGGACTGGGACCTTCAGCAGGCCAACTGCAATGCACGACGGGCCAACTACCGCGCTCAAAGGCCAGGTATCGCGCTCAGCCACACCCGTGATCGCATCCCTACCTCGGAGTCACAGATTCGCCTTGTTCGATTTTCGTTCGATACCTTGAAGGAAGGAGTTCCGGCCATAACGGCTGAAACTGTGCGTTCGTAGGAGGTGGGCCATGAACAACGGCGTCCACCTCCATGTCGCCAGCGGCTACTCCTCCCGCTACGGCGCCTCCCACCCTCAAGGCCTGGTCCGCCGGGCCGCTGAGCGCGGTATCGGGACACTTGCGCTGACCGACCGAGACACCGTGACCGGCGCCGTACGGTTCGCGAAGGCGGCTGGCGCCGCCGGGATCCGGCCCGTCTTCGGCGTCGACATTGCCGTCGCCCCCCACACCCTGCCCCGCCCCGGATCCACGGTCCGTGCCCGTACGCCGGTGCGCGGTGGCGCGCACGTGGTGGAGCCGGCGCTGCGGGTCACGCTGCTCGCGCGGAGCGCCGTGGGGTGGGCGCGGCTGTGCCGTCTGGTGTCGGCCGCGCACGCGGGCGCCGGGGTCGGGCCGCCGGTGGTGTCCTGGGAGACGCTCGGCCGGTACGCGGATGAGGGGCTGCTGGTTCTGCTGGGGCCGGTCTCCGAGCCGATGCGCGCCTTGTCGGCGGGGCGGACTGATCTCGCCGAGCAGCTGCTCGCGCCGTGGCGGGAGCTGGCCGGTGCGAACCTGCGGCTGGAGACGGTGTGCTGGGGTGTTCCCGGTACGGGGCCGGGCTCGCTGCGGCTGGCCGCGCGCACGCTCGGTCTCGCCGACCAGCTCGGCATCCCCGTGGACAGGCAGGCGGCTACAACCGGCTCCGTGAACCCTTGTCACCGCCGCCACGCTGGACAGACCTGTTCCTGCCGCCCCGCTTTGACCAGAACATCGAGGAGCAACTCGACCAGGAGGACGCCACGGCGGAACCTGACCAGCCGCGACGGCCCGGCCGCCGCTGATCCCGGCAACCGACCAGAAGGGGGACCCATGCTCACCGAGACCAGGCCGCCGTCAGCTTCGGCCCTGGCTGTTCCCCTGCGCTCTGCCCAAAGCAGTACCTGAGCCGACACCAGCCGCCGACGAGGCTTCGTCGCCGGCTGGAGCCTCACGCCCGCAGCCCCGGCGAAATCCCGGCGCCACCGCCAGCCAACGCATCGGCAGCTGTAGACCCGGACGACGCCGTGGTCGGGCTGCGTAAAGCGCAGCAGGGCCACCTGCCGAAGCCCACCCCGCCGCCCAGCGCTAGACATGGGCCAAACGACCCGGACTTCCCCGCCTCGGCCGGCAAGCGAGGCGCCCAACTCCTCCACCGCGTCCGCGGCCTCAAGAGGTGGGCCGCAACCGGCCCCGCGGCGCGGCTGGCACCACCGACCTGGACGGACCCGTCCCGGCCCGTCGACGTCCGCGCCTAAGGCCTGTCCGCTCTGCACGACACGATCTCCCTCGTCCTGGAGCACACCCGGTTCACCAGGCAGCACAGAACGGAATGCCGCATCATGACGAAGAAGACGACCACGCTCCTGGGACTGCGTCTAGTACGACACCGACCAGGCGTGGTCGTGTCCCAGGTCGGCCGGGGTGCGGCCGACGGTGTACTGGTCGATCACCGGAGTGCCGGTGAGCAGCACTTGGCGCAGTGCCGACTCGATGGTGTCCACGTCGAGGAAGGCGAGGATGTCGCGGGGGTGCTTGCCGATGTGGTCGGCGGCCGGGACGCCGTTGATGCGTTCCAGTGCCGGGTTGATCAGCAGGTAGCGCAGGTCGGTGTCGAGGAGGGCGATGCCGATGGGGGCCTGCGCCACCAGGCGCTGGGAGAGCGCCAGGTCGGTCTCGACCTGCTGCAGGGTGCTCTGGTCGGCTGCGATGCCCAGGGCGTAGACGTCGCCGAGGTCGTCCAGCAGCCGCATGTTGCGGAACTCCACCAGGCGCGTGCTGCCGTCCTTGTGCCGGATCGGGAACGCGCCGGCCCAGCTCGTCCCGGTGCTCATCACCTCGGCGAACAGCCTGGTCACCAGGTCGCGGTGCTCGTCGCGGACCAGCATGGCCGCGTACTGGCCGAGCGACTCCGTGGCGGTGTAGCCGAAGACCTCCTCCGCCTGGGGGCTCCAGAACACGATGCGCCCCCGGGTGTCGAGCACCACGGCGGCCACGCTGAGCAGATCGAGCAGCCCTCCCGGCGGCAACGGCCCCGCCGAGGGGTGCCGCTCGTCCCACCGGAGCGGCTCATGTGCGGCCATGACGGAACGCTCCCTAGAAGAAGCGCCTGCCCGCAGGACCTTCCCGTCGGACAGGGGTCGTTCAGGTCGTTCAGCGCGTGATCGCCCCGGGTTCCCTGTCGAACGCAGGCACATTCAACGCTACCGGCTGGTCCGAGGACGCGCACAAGGGACGTGGCGGGATGCCGCGGTGGGCCCGCGGGTGGTGACTGCTCCGCGTGGCGGGGGTACGGGCCACCCGGTAGCGTCGAAAACGCGCGTTCCGCCCCAACCGCTGCGGCCTGGCCCGGCAGGGCCGCCGCTGATGTCGGCAGAGGAACGAATCTCATGCCAAAGCACAGCATTCCCGCGGTGACTGCCGGGGCAGCTCTGGTCTGTCTGGCGGCATTGGGCCCCACCACCGGCAGCGCCGCGTCAGCACCCGTCCAGCCCACCTGGCAGCCCAGCCCGGCGGGCTCGGCCCGGTTCGTGCCCGGCTCCTGCCCGAAGCCGCCCGAGCCGATCGAAGCGCTGACCGACGCACGGTGCGGCTTCCTGGAGGTCCCCGAGAACCGCTCCCGCCCCGGAAGCCGGACCATCAGGCTGGCCGTGGCCGTCATCCCGGCCGTCACCCCCGCGAAGCCCGCGCAGGCCCCCGTGGTGTTCATGGCGGGCGGCCCCGGTGCCGACACGTTCGACGACATTCCGTTCCTCGTCGACTCCGGCCTGAACAAGGACCGCGAGCTGATCATCATGGCTCAGCGCGGCAACCGCTACGACCAGCCGAACCTCGCCTGCCCGGAGGTCGACCGGTTCAACGCGCAGGCCGTCGGCCTGGGCTACGACGCACAGGAGGCAGAACAGCGCTTCCTGAAAGCGGTGAAGGACTGCCGGGACCGCCTGACGGCCGACGGGACGGACCTGAGTGCCTACAACTCCACAGAGAACGCAGCCGACTTCGCCGACCTGCGCAAGGTGCTGGACATCCCCCAGTGGAACGTCTACGGCTACTCCTACGGCAGCAACCTGGCCCTCACGTACCTGCGCCTGCACCCCGAGGGAATCCGCGCGTTCGCGATCGACTCGATCACCCCTCCCCAGGTCGTGACCCTGCCGTGGACCTGGGGCAGCACCGCCGAGGGGATCGACAACATCTTCGAGGCGTGCGAGGCGCAGCCCGCCTGCAAGGACCGGTACCCGGACCTCCCGGGCATGCTGACGGAGCAGGTGCGCAAGCTGGAGGCACAGCCCCTGACGCTGAACGTTCCGCCGCCGAGCGGAGGAAAGCCGGTCAAGGTCGTCCTCGACGGGGGCGCACTGCTGAACATGATCGTCGCCTTCAACCCCCGCCCCGAGGACCTCCCGGCGGCGCTCGCGGAACTGAGCAACGGAAACCCGGAGCGCTTCGCCAAGGCCCGCGCGGCCGGCTCGGTCCAGAAGGTCGGCGAGTTCGCCCACGGCCTGACGAACTCGGTGGTGTGCAGCGAGTGGGCGCCCGGGTACTCGGAGGCCGACGTGCTGAAGGCGGGGCGCGAGGCCTACCCCGGGTGGCCGGACACGGTCCTGGCCCAGGTGCCGCAACTCCCCTTCCAGTACGCGGCGTGCGGGATCTGGAACGTCCCGGACCGCGCGTCCGTCCAGCGGGTGGCCACGGTCAGCTCCGTACCGGCGCTCGTCATCTCCGGCACGTTCGACGTGAAGACAGCGGTGAGCTGGGCGAAGGACGTCGCCCGCAACCTGTCCGGCTCGACCGCCATACAGGTCCCCGGCATCGGCCACTGGGTGGTCCCGCAGTCGCACTGCGCGCAGAGCGTGCTCGCCTCGTTCTTCGCTCGCCCGACCGCGCCCGACACCCGTTGCGTGGACGATCTCAAGCCCGAACCGTTCACGATCATCCCGAAGTAACCGGGAGGGCAGATGACACCGCATCAAGCGCACCGGCGTCGCCGCACCTCACGACGGCTCCTGGCCGCGTCGGCCGGCATGGCGACGGGTCTCCTCGTCACCGGCCTGCTCACCGCGCCCGCTCAGGCCCGTCCGCACGCCGACGACGGCACCGGAGCGCCGATCGGCACGACCGCCCGGACGGTGGGCGACGCCCGCTACGAGCCGGGCGCCTGCCCGAAGACACCGGAACCGATCGAGGAGCTCGAAGGGGCCCGCTGCGGAACGCTCACCGTGCCCGAGAACCGTGCCGAACCCAGCAGTAAAACGATCAGACTCGGTGTCGCGATCGTGCCCGCCACGGCCGGCACACCGAAATCCGACCCCATCGTGTGGCTCGCGGGCGGACCGGGTGACGACGCCGTGGGCGAGGCGAAGATGGCGATCGACGGCGGCCTGAACCGCGACCGTGACGTGGTCCTCATGTCCCAGCGCGGTACGTACTCGGCCGACCCGACGGCCCTTTGCCCCAACATCGACGCATTCAACGCACGCGCGGTCGGCCTGGTCTACGACGCTCCGTCCACCGAACGCCTGCACGTCGAGGCCACGAAGGCCTGCCGCGACGAGCTGGCGGGCCGAGGGCTGGACCTCAGCGCCTACAACGACACCGAGAGCGCCGCCGACTACGAGGACCTGCGCACCACGCTGGGCGTCAAGCAGTGGAACCTGTACGGCATCTCCTACGGCACCCACCTGGCGCTGGTCTACATGCGCCTGCACCCCGAGGGGCTCCGCTCGGTGGGCATCGACGGCATACTGCCGCCGTCCAGGTCCGGTTCGGCTTCCACCTGGAGCAGCTTCCGGCAGGGTGTGGGCGGCCTGTTCAAGGCCTGCGCGGACCAGCCGGCGTGCAACAAGCGTTACCCGAACCTGTCGGCCACCTTCGACAAGCTCGTCAGCGACCTCGAAGCCAAGCCGGTCACCACCACCGTTACGCTCCCCGGCAACGACAAGCCGGTGAAGGTCGTACTGGACGGCGGAGCGCTGGTGAACTGGATGACCTCCGCCACCCACGTGGCACCCCAGGTACCCCGCGCCCTCGACGAGCTGGCCAACGGCAAACCACAGCGAATCGCCCGGCAGTGGGCGGGCGGGAAGCTCAGCCCGGCTGCCATGGGCAAGGTTGGACACGGTCTCGTCTACGGGGTCTTCTGCAGCGAGTGGACGCCGTACGAGAGCCAGGAGGAGGCGCTCCGGGGCGGACAGGAAGCGTTCCCGTCGTTCCCCCGCTCGGTGCAGGCCCAGGCGCCGCAGCTCACCTTCCTCCGTCCCGACTGCGACGTCTGGAACGTCCCCCCTGCGGCGCCCTCGATCCGGGATGCCACGCGCGGTGACATCCCCACCCTCGCCCTGTCGGGCAGCTTCGACTCCCAGACCGGGGCGGACAACGGGCCGTACGTCGCCCGTACGCTGAGCAAGGCCAAGGTCGTCACGATCCCCTACGAGCCGCACGTGGTGTTCGCCACGTCGAAGTGCGCCCAGGAGATCGCCGTCTCGTTCTTCGAGACCCCGGCCGCGCCGAAGACCGAATGCCTGAAGGGCCTGGAGCCGCCCGAGTTCGAGATCGCTCCCTGATCACCGGTCGTGGTCCACTGCGGGACCACCGTCCTGGTCGTCACGAACCGGCGACCAGGACGCTCCCGGTGTCGGGCCCGACGAAATGCGTGCCCCTTCCCACCCGTCGGAGCCACCACCATGGCCACCACCTGGGACCCCCGTCACCCACGCCGCTCCGGAGCCTCGCTCCTGACGGTCCTGCTTCCCCTCGCGGTGCTGATCGTGATGGCGGTGGCGGTGGGGTCGTGGCTGCAGTTCACCGAGCGCCAAGCGCTCGACACGGTCCACATGGTCGGATCCCAGGGCGCGGACCGGGTGGACGTGGAGGCCAACGTGCAACGCGTCGACGCCGCGGCCAGAGAGCTGGCACTGCGGGTCCGGGTCACCGCGCGCGGGGCCCTCGGCGAGGAGGAGGGGACCGCCCCGGTGGCCGATCTCAGCCTCCAGACCTCCGCGCAGACACTCGGCGACCTGGAGTTCAAGGCGCACGAGCGGCTCACGACCAGGGACGTGCAGGTCGTGCTCACGGACGGGTCGATCAGCGACTACCCCTTCGATACCTACGAGACCGACATCGAGTTCTGGGCGCAGTTGGACGGCAAGCCGGTGCCGGTGCGGATGCTGTTCTCCAACAACGACCCGCTCTTCACCACCCTCTCCCTCCGTACCGAAATCCCGGACCCGGAAGGCTGGTACCGCGCCTTGGCCGAACGTATGGAGAGCGTGGTGTGTGAGGCCGGAGACGCCGATAGCTCGGGCTGGGACACCGTCCGACTCCTCGCCCCCCACGCCCTCACCACCGCTCGGCTCACCCCCGACGCCCGGACCGCGGGCCGCACCCTCAACAGGGCCTCGGACAGCCTCTGCCAAGCCGGACATCCCGAACAGGCAGCCGCCCTGGCGGAACAGGCTCTCGGGCGCCTCCAGCCAGAACTCGGCAACGGCCACCCCGACACCCTCACCAGCCGCAACAACCTCGCCACCGCCCTGCAGGACCTCGGCCGGCATCAGGAAGCCGCCGACCTCCACCAGCAGACCCTCACCGACCGCGAACGCGTCCTCGAACCGGACCACCGCGACACCCTCGCCAGCCGCAACAACCTCGCCACCGCCCTGCAGGACCTCGGCCGGTACCAGGAAGCCGCCGACCTCCACCGGCAGAACCTCACCGACCATGAACGCACCCTCGGACCCAACCACCCCCACACCCTGGGCAGCCGCAACAACCTCGCCAACACCTTCCGAGAACTCGGCCGGTATCAGGAAGCCGCCGACCTCCACCAACAGACGCTGACCGACCGCGAACGCATCCTCGGTCCCGACCACCCCCACACCCTGGGCAGCCGCAACCACCTCGCTCAAATCGGAACATCGCCACCGTCCGGTTCCGTGGTTCGGCGGCTTCTGAGTCGTTTCAGGAGCCGTTCACTTGGTTGAGCAGCACGAGCTGGAGCGCTTCAGGGATGTTCACGCCCGGTTGCGTCTCGCGGACGTGAACTCCGGTACGCCGCACCGTCTGGGCCCGCCCACCGCCATTGAGGACGAGTACGCCGAGTACCCCGCACAGGGCGCACCGGACGTACGTCACCACGACCGGGGCCCGCATCCCGTGCGGCAGCTGCTCCACCATCCCCCGTGCCCTGCCCCACGGAGCAGGGTCACGCCGGACACTGGCAGCACGGGCGGCGGTGGGGGTTGGGGCGGCCCGGGGGTACTGCTGCCCCCAGAGCGCTCTGGGCCCCGGGCCTCACCCGGCACGCCATTTCGGCACGGGCTGAGCCAGACCCTAGCTTGATCGGCAGTCCGCCTCGACGGGTGCTGTCGATCTCTTTGTCCTGACCACCTGCAGCCGCGCGTGGCGGCGACAGGTGGTCAGGACCTGGGCCCCCCCGGGCAGACCCGGTGGGAAACGGATAGAGGTTCCCGGAGCGGTGTGCGTCCCGCTCCTCACAACGACATGGCGCAGCACAGGTTCCGAATTCCCGGCCCCCCGAACTCATGCGCCGCGCCTGTCCCCGCGCCGGCCTGGCCGGTGGGAAACCCCGCATTGGGGTCAGGACTGTTCGGCTTCCGCCATGAGCAGGCGCAGAGTCAGGGAGTGCTTCTCCGGCGGGAGCGCGTCCTATGCCGCGCGGGCGTGCGCGGTGCCGGCTGCGGTGTCGCCAGAGCGGGCCAGCATCAGGCCGCGGTGTCGGAGTACAGGTCAATCTGCACAGCCGCGTACACGGGAACGTGCACAGTGCACCTGCGCGGACTGGGCCGAAGCAAGAAGGGAATGCTGGACCGGTCAGAGTCCCCCGGCGCGATACCGGCGGTGGTGGGCGATGGTGACGGCGGCCAGGAGCGGTCCCCAGGCGATCAGGGGTAGGTAGAGGATTCCGGCGATGGTGCTGCCTAACGGGGTCATGTCCGGATGAGGGAAGGACCACCAGAAGGCAAACTGGGTGAGGGTCAGCGTCAGGGCCCCGGCGCCGAGGCCCGCCACCACGGTGACCGCACGCGGGTTCGGCCGGTGTCCGCCGATGAAGGGGACCCACCGCGGCAGCACCTCACCCCACGGCCGGACCAGGCCGAGCGTGAGCAGCGCGAGTAGCTCTGCGCCCACGGTGAGCCCGACCACATACACCGCACCCCAGCCGGTGAAGCCCATCGCCTCATACCCGGACTCGGTGTACCCGGCGGAGAAACCGGCTGCCAACAGCAGGCGCCAGATCCCGGACGGCAGCGTGAACAGTGCGGTGACGTGCGCGGCACGGACGGCCCAACGGGGCGGGGACGGAAGGCTCGTGTCGTGGTGCGTAGTCGTCATATGCACCATCGTCTCGGTGTGCCGTCGCCCCGGCATCCTCCCTGAGGACGGACCTCGAAGCCGACCTCGGAAGGAGACCCGTACCTCCGTCTCCCCTGCTCGGGGGAGGGCCGTCGCCCCGTCGGCCACAGGCGCGTCGATGAGGCACCCCGCCGTCGGCTCCGGGAGCACTTCGTGGTGTACGTCCGGCTGTACCCGCCTGTGCACGTTTACCTGTACGCCGACACGCGGTGCATCTACAGGTGGGTGGCGAACCGGGGGAGCTCCTCCGTCGCGGCGTCCTGGGCGGTGACGGCGGTGGTCTCGTCGCCGAGGCAGGCGGCGTGCGAGACGTTGATGCGCGGGGGACGGCGTAGTCGGAGGTCTGTTCGTGGAAGCCGGCCTGGTCGAAGATGCGCCGGCCCTCGGCGAACAGGCGGCGGGCGGTGAGGTGGTCGCCTGCGCCGTGCTCCTCACGCCAGGAGATGGGGACCAGGCCGCCGAAGTCGTGGCGAACACCGCACGCAGCCCCCACGGGGCCCGACATCGAACGACCCGAATCACGAGCCCAAAGGCGGTGGCGGAGCAGCAACGGACCGCTCTACGGGCGGGACGGAACCTTCTCATTTGTGCCTTCTGGCCTGCGTAAACACGAACAACAACGAGTCCACGTCGGTCACGGCGTGCGCAGTTGGCGGCTCGCCTCCGCGGCACTCGAACTGCCACGATCGGGGCCTGCGCCGGGCCAGCCCCGGGGCGCCATCCGAGCAACCCAACTCCCGCACGGAGGTACCTGTATGTCCACTTCCTCGCCTGTCCGGCCGTCCGCCCCGGCGCCGGGGGCGCCCGCCAGCGTCCCGGAGCGGGCCTCCGCGCGCCTCGGCGCGGCCGAGGCCGCCATCGTCATCGCCGCGATCACCGCGGTGACCGTCCTCGGCGTCCTCGAACGCCCCGTCCCTACCATCCTGGCCTTCCTCGTCTCGGCCGCAATGATCCTTCTCCTGCCCGGCCGCGCCCCGCGCCTCCTCTCCGCGCTCGCCGAACTCTTCGGCGGTCGCCAGTGAACCGCGCGCCTGACCGCACTCCCCGTGCCCGTCTGGTCGCCGAGCCGGCCGAACTCGCCACCCTGCGCGGCTGGCTGCGTGGGAAGAAGGCGGCCGCGGCTGTGACGGCGAAGGCCGAGGGGAAGCGGGCCACGTTCCAGTACCTCGCTGACCGGGCCTCCGCGGGTGGAAACCAGTACGCGGTCTCGGCCTGCACCCTGCGCCAGGCCAGCATGCTCGCGCCGGTCCGGCGTCGCTTGCCCGTCATCACCATCGTCTCCCCCTATCCATGCAGTCCTTTCCCGGGTCAGGCGCCGGGCGCGGTGCCCGCCTCGCGGGCGGCGTGCCGCCGGCTTTCCTCCGAGGGCGCCACCACCGGCCCGGGGGCAGGTGCGACGCTCAGGCCGGTACACGGCGCCCCGGTACAAGGTGGCGACACCGGCCGTGCCAGCCAGGGCCGACAGAACGAAGTCCGCCTGCACCAACCCGAGGTGGCCCGCCCGCCAAGCGGCCGCGAGCAGCGCGCAGGCCAGCAGCAGGCCGTCGACAGCGATCCGGTCCCGGTCCGACAGCGCCCACCAGGCCGCCCGCGCCCACTCCGCGTACGCCCGGAAGCCCCGCCGTCCGGGTGCAGGAGCCTTCACCGTGACCGGCTACGCGCCGCCCCCTTGGACAGTATGGCCGACTGCCAGTGAGCAGGGATCGCGGCTTCCGCCGGGGCCGACTGTCCGGGGGCTGCGGCGGCCGGGGTGGTCGAGCAGGAGCGGGCCGCCGCCGGGGAGACACGGACGCGGGACGCGGGCGGCCGGCGTCGAGTGCGGTGTCTCGCTGGCGGATGCCGCCACTGACCGTAACCACTCAATCAAGTGCCCACTGGGCTCGACCGCCTCGAGGACATGGGCCGGTCGCGGGCCCACGAGGCGTTGGAGGTGACCGCCGGCCCGGCTTTCACCCTGCGGGCAGGCGCCGTCTGTCCCGGTTAGCCCCGCGTCCGCATGGGAGTCCGTGGCTGCGATGTGCGGGAAATCCGAAAATCGCGGTGAGAGCCGCCCCGCACTCTAAACCGCCGACCTAAATGCACCAGCAAGTGGATCAAGGAAGTAGGAAAGAATTTCCGAAAATTTTGTAAAGAAAATACTATCCCCGTTTCCGACCATCCAGAATCGCTCCCCAACTCCTTCCACGTCGATCATGAAAATTCCAATCGTTGAATCATCATCGAACGCAACGGGAAACAATTCAGCATTCTGCGGCAGTCCAACATCTTGAAGAATTCCAATATCTCGCAAAGTTGCCGCAAATTCGCAAGCCTCGACTACCCTCACACTATCGGGCCAGTCGCCCGAACTAAAGGCAGACAGGTCGGATTCAAAATAGTCCATACCGTTGGTTGTCGCAAGAAAATTCCGATAGGAAACTTCCAAGGGCTGCTCACAGAATTGTCCCAAGTCGGAAAGCTCCACTTCCGAGGCAGGTGCATAGATGCGAGGAACCATACCTCTCGGGGCCTCGAGATGCTCCTTCAGTCGACGCACCATGACCGCATAGACAACTTCACGAATTTCCATATCCTCGCTACCTTTAGGGCCTGCTGATCTCACATATTCCACTTGAGTTCCTGACCACAGAACCCTTCACGTACTCCGTTACGTGCGTCGCAGGATTATCCTTTACGCCTGCATAATAGAATCCCGTCGGCTTATATCCGACTTGATACTTCTCAGAATAGGCACCGACGAGAGAATTCACTCTACCGTCCTGCCGATGCCAGCAATACGGCTCCTTTCTCCCCGACCAGGTCGTGTCGGGCAAATGGCCGGCAACCTTACCCGATCCCTTGTATTGATACTGCGTACCCTCCATATCTTTCATGTGATCCTTTTTAATATCAGTCGCAAGCTGATTGAGCGTCTTCACCTTCCCGTCGACAGTCAAGATGACCTGAGAAGGACGCACCCTGCCAGTCGCTGAAAGATACCCCATCGTGTCATTAAGAGCCGCGATGTGATCCTTGAGTTCATCGATTTGAGCTTGAGTGGCGTTACTGGGGGCGCGGAAGCAAACAGGACCTGCAGCCCCCCGACCAGCCGGAGTCATCGTTTCAGCCAGCTGACTCGTGCAGTCCGTGTCGTCATCGTCGTCGCGGCCTTGGCCCGTATTGGGATCCGCACCCGCCGCAGCATAGACCTCGGGTGCAGCATCGAGCTCTATCGTGGCGGAAGTGACAGCTCGGAGCAATTGCGCAGTATCGACGACCTGCAGGACGCTTGCGGACGGGCTCCAGGTGGCCTTGGGAGCAGCCCAGTCCATTCTCGGGGTGTGCTTCGGTGCGGGTTTTGGGTTAGTGCCGCTGTTGGGGTTCTGCTTGTACGTCGGTCGGGGCTGGGTGCTGGCTCCGGAGTTCTTGCCCGTGGTCTTTGTTCCTCCGGAGGTCACGCCCTTGTTGGTCCGGCCCGGGGTCGTGCTGCGCGAAGTTGAGGTACCGGCGCGTCCGCCAGGGGTCTTGCCCGCCCTCCCGCTGGGTGTCTTGTAGGTGGTGGCGCGGGTCGGTGTCTTCGCACCGGACCTGGTCGGCATGCGCATCGTCTTCTCGCTGCGCGCCAGGCGGTCGCTCAGCTTTGACGGCTGTGGCATGCGCATCGTCTTCTCGCTGCGCGCCGCACGGTCGCTCAGGTTAGATGCCCTGCCGGAGGCCGTGCTGGGTCGTGAAGTGCTGGTTCGGCCTCCGCCTCCGCCGCCTCCGCCTCCGGCTCCGCGGCTGCCGCTGCTGGCTCCGCCGCCTGCGTGGCTGAGTCGTTCGTGGCCGTTGGGGTCGGTGTGGTTGAGCGGGCTTCCGCCGGTGTACGCGTAGCGGTTGGCTTCGAGGGAGGAAGTGGTGGGGTCGAGCTGCCAGGTGTCGCGGCTGGTGAAGCTGCCGATGCCGGGCTGGTACCAGCGGGCGGCCATGTTGACCTCGCCGGTGTTGGCGTCGGTCCAGCCGGACTGGTAGCCGACGTTGGGATTGGCGCCGCCGCTGGCGGTGGTCTTGCCGAAGGGGTCGTAGGCGCGGGAGCCGGCGACGGTGGTGCCGTCGGGGTTCAGGCTGGCGACGAGGTCGGTGTGCTGGTCGGTGACGGCGAGGCGGGCGGTGCCGCTCTGGCCGGTGGTGGCGGTGGACAGGAGGGTGCCGGCGGGGGTGCGGGTGTAGCTGGTGGTGGAGTCGGTGACCAGGTTGTTGGATCCGCCGTCGTAGGTGAAGGCGGTGCCGTTGTGGGTCATGACGCGGTCGAGGGAGTCGTAGGTGTAGGTGCTGGTGCCGTTGGTGATGGTGCGTTCGAAGGCATCGGACTGGATCTGGCGGGTTGCTCCGGCGTCGGCGGTTTCGGTGATGGTCTTTTCGGTGCCGCGGGCGCTGTAGGCGTAGGTCTCGGTGCCCCAGGTCTCCAGGCGGTTGCGGGAGTCGTAGGTCGCGGTGGTGCTGCCGCGCTTGGTGAGGTTTCCGGCGTCGTCCCACTCGTAGGGGACGCTGGTGGTGCCGTCGTTCCAGGAGGACATGCGGCCGGCGAGGTCGTAGGTGTAGGTGTGATCGGCCGCGCCGGCGGTGCCTGTGGTGGTCTTGCCCACCAGTTGGTCGGCGAGGTCGTAGGTGTAGGTCTGGCCCTGGACGCTGCCGCCCGCGGTGCGGGTGACCGCGTCGCCTGTGAGGCGGCCGAGGCTGTCGTAGCCGTAGGTGCGCTGCGCGGTGGCCGTGTACTGGCCGCCGGCGGCGGGGCGTGCGTACTGCTCGGTGATGAGGCGGCCCGCGGCGTCGAAGTCGCTGCGTATCTGGGTGCCGGTGAGCGGGTCGAGGGTGGTGTCGATGCGGCCGGCGAGGTCGTAGGTGAAGGTGGTGGTGCCTGCCGCGTCCTTGCGGGAGGTCATCATTCCGTCTGCGTCATAGCCGTACTCGGAGCGGCCCGAGGGTCCGTCGGTGGTCAGGAGTTGGCCGCGGTCGTTGTAGGTGTAGGTGTTCTCCGACAGGGCGCCGGCGCCAGCGGACTTGGTCATCCGGCCTGCGAGGTCGTAGGCGAGGGTGCGGGGGCGGGTGGCGACGGCGGTGCCGGTGCCGGTCTCGCCCGTGAGGCGGCCGAGGTTGTCGTAGGTGCGCTGGCGCTTGACGGCGCCGGGCAGGAGCTCGGTGACCGCCTGGCCGGCCGCGTCGTAGGCGGTGGTCCAGGTGCGGACGTCCTCGTTCCAGTGCTGGCTGGTGGCGGGTTCGATCGTGGACTCGGGCAGGCCCCAGCTGTTGAAGGTGTAGTAGGTGGCCTTGCCCCGGCCGTCGGTCAGGCGGGTGCGGTTGCCCGCGGCGTCGTAGCCGAAGGTGGTCGGGATCGACTTGCCGGAGGTGACGGGCAGGACCTGCTTGGTCATGCGGCCGAGCGCGTCGTAGGTGTAGGTGGAGCGGGCGCCGTTCGCGTTGACGGCGGCCGTGAGGTTGCCGTCGGCGTCGTACTCGGAGGAGGCCGTGCGCAGTGCGGTGGTGCCCGTGCCGTAGTCGGTGACGGTGGTGGGGAGGCTTGAGGCGTCGTAGGCGGTTGTGGTCTTGCGGCCGGTGGGGTCCTTGGTCTCCGTGGTGCGGCCGAGGCCGTCGTAGGCCTGGGTGGTGACCGCGCCTGCGGGGTCGGTGAGCTCGAGGAGTTCACCGGCGGTGTTGTACCGGGCGCGGGTGATGCGGCCGGCGGGGGTCTTCGACTGGGTCTGGTTGCCGGCGTCGTCCCAGGTGTAGGTGCTGGTGAGGTTCTGGGTGAGGGGCCGGCGTTCGATGGTGGTGGTGGTGAGCTGGCGGCCGAGTTCGTCGTAGGTGGCTTCGGCTCGGGCGCCGGTCTGGTCGGTGGCGGAGAGCTGGAGGCCGGTGGGGGTCCAGGTGTAGGTGGAGATGCCGCCGCCGGCGAGGGACTGTGTGGTGCCGTTGAGGGGGGATGTACCGGGGGCCTTGAGAGTGCCCGTGCCGGTGTCGGCGGTGGGGTCGGTGACGCGGACGAGCTGGTCGAGCTGGTCGTAGGCGTAGGAGGTGATGCGGCCGAGCGGGTCGGTGGTGGAGGTGGCGCGGCCGAGTTTGTCGTAGGCGGTGCGGGAGGTCGCGGTGATCTTCGTGCCGCCCGGCGGGGTGTAGTCGGGCAGGGTGACGGCGACGGGGCGGCCGAGGATGTCGACTTCGGTGCGGGTCGTCGAGCCGCGTGGATCGCGAGTGTCGGTGATCTCGCCGAAGGTGTTGTAGCCGATGAGGGACTTGGGGGCATGGGCCGTGGCGGGCTGGCCCTTCTCCTCGGCCTGGATCTGGGGGTCGGTCTGCTCGACGGGCCGGTCCAGGGCGTCGTAGCGGTGGGTGGTGGTGTTGCCGCGGGGGCTGACCGAGGTCAGCGGGAGGTCGTGCTGGTCGTATGCCGCGCTGGCGGTGCGGGTGGTGGCTCCATCCGTGATGGTCGCCTTGGTCGGGTTGCCCGACGTGTCGTATTCGGTGCGCTGGGTGAGCTTCTTGCCGGTGGCGTCGATGGTCCGGGTCTGTTCGGTGACGCGGTCGTCGGCGTCGTAGGTGAACGTCGAGGCGCGGTTAAGGCCGTTCGGGTCGAAGACGCTGGCCGTGGTGCGGCCGGTGGCGTCGACGGTGTGGACGGCGGTGGCGCCGCCGGCGGTGGTCTGCCGGGTGATGTTGCCGGCGCCGTCGTAGGAGGTGGCCTCCAGGACGATGTCCCGCTTGGACCCGTCGGACTGGGTGACGGCCTTGGCGGTGGCCGTCGCCTCGAGGCCGTCGTCGAAGTAGGTGAAGACGGTCGTGGCTCCGAGGGCGTCGGTGCTGGAGGCGAGGCGGCCGGCCGGGTCGTAGGCGTGGGAGGCGAGGACCAGGTCGCGGGGCTGGCCCGAGAGGTGTCCGGTCCAGTCCTTCAATACGGTTTCGGCGAGCTGGCCGCGCGGGGTGAACGAGTGAGTGGTGACGTTGCCCTCGGGGTCGGTGACGCGGTTGACGCGACCGAGGGTGTCATGCCCGTAGGTGGTCTCGTTGCCCGCGGCGTCGGTGACGCTGTCGTTGAAGCCGCGCGCGCTGTAGCGGTAGGTGGTCGTCCGCTTGGGGTCGCCGCCGGTGGTGTCCTCGGTCGACTCGGTGAGCAGGTATCCGTCGTCGTCGAAGGTGCGGGTGACGCGTGCGGTGTGGGTGACGCCGGTGATCTCGTTCTTGACGCCGGGGGCGGTCTCGGAGGTGACCCGGGACATGGCGTTGTAGGTGTAGGCGGTGCTCGCGCCGGCGGGCTGGCGGGTGGAGATCTGGGTTTCGGTGAGCTTCCGGCCGAGGCCGTCGTAGGTGTACCTGGTGACCAGGCCGGACGGTGTCGTCGACTGGGCTACGTCGCCGTTGGAGTGGTAGGCGTAGGAGGTGGTGGCCCCGGCGGCGCTCTTCTCGGTGGCGACCAGGCCGCGCGGGGTGGTGCCGCCGCCCACGGCGGGCTCGCCGCCGGTGGTGTAGGTCGTCGTGGTGGTGCGGCCGTCGGCGAGGGTGGTGGTTTCGGGCAGGCCGAGGGCGGTATAGGTGGTGGTGGTCCTGTAGCGGTTGTCGGCGGCGCCCGTGGAGCGGGCGTCACGTACGGCGGTCTGCTTGCCGTTTCTGGGGTCGAGGGGGTCGGCGGGGTTGTGGTGGTACTCGGCGAAGGAGGTCCAGCAGGAGTCCTTGTCGCGGCAGGTCGTCGTCGACACGGTGTTGCCGCGCTCGTCGTGGCCGGTGACGGTGGCGTGGCCGTTGGGATCGGTGACGGTGTGGAGGAAGCCGCCGGTGTCGTAGGCGTACGTCGTCACTCCGCCGTCGGCGGCCGTGGTGGCGATCGGGCGCTGGCCGCGCACGGCGTCGTAGGTGCTGCTGGTGGAGATGCCGAGGGGGTCGGTGACGGTGACGGTCGCGGCGAGGGAGGAGCCGGAAGCCCGGGTGCGGGCGTTGTAGTGCTTGGCGACCTGCTCGCCGGTGAGGGTGCGGGGGTAGACGGCGACTTCGTCGAGCTGGCCGGTGAAGTAGTTGACGCCGTTGCCGGGTGAGGCGGGCCAGTGCTGGGTGAAGCCGGCTCCGATAACGCTGATCTTGTTGTCCGCGTGGTTGACGGGCACGTTGGTGGCCTGGGCCGCCTGGGCGCCGTCGAGGTAGAGGGTCTGGGTGCCCCCCTGTGCGGTGATCACCGCGTGGTGCCACTGGTTGTCGGTCACCGTGGTGGCTGAGGTGTTGGAGGCACCGTTTCCTGAGTAGAACTGGCCGTGGAGTTTGCCGTCGGAGCCGACGTAGAGGACGGGCGTGTAGCTGGCACCCGGGTCCGGTATCGACTTGTTCTGGTCGCTGAGGAGCACGCCGGGTTGGGTGGTCTTGAACCAGAGTTCGGCTGACAGGTCGGTGTTGGGTATGCGGGCGCCGGGGAGTTCGGCGTAGCCGTTGCCGGTGAACTGGGCGGCGGGGCGGTCACCGACGCCGAACGTTCCCGGGGTGCCCAGGGTGGCCTTGGTGTAGGTGCCGTGGCCGCCGGTCGCGGCGATCTTGTTGACGACGCGGGTACCCGTGGTTTCGTCGAGCTGCCAGTAGCTGGACGGTGCGTCGGCCATGACGGTGCCCTGGTACTGGTCTCCGCTTCCGGCGACCAGGCGGTTGCGGGCCTTGTAGTGGTCGGCGACCGTGGTGGCGTCGAGTTCCTTGGCGTAGAAGGCGGCCTCGTCGAGCTGGCCGGCGAAGTGACGGATGCCGTAGTCCTGGTTGTCCCAGGCCCAGCTGGAGTAGCCGGCGCCGAGGTAGGCGTGGTCCACGGTCTCGGGCTTGACCGCTCCGGCCAGGGATCCGACCTTGACGCCGTCGAGGTACATCGTCTGCCCGGCGGTACCGCCGGTGAGGACGACGTGGTGCCACTCATTGTCGGTCACCGGGTTGCTGCTGGTGATCGAGTTACCCTTGGCGCCGGTCCACAGCTCGCCCCGGAGCTTTCCGTCCGCGCCGATGAGCAGGCTGGGATTCCAGCGGGTGGGGGTGGTGTTCAGGTCAGTGTTCTGCAAGGTGAAGAGGACACCGCTGGGCTTGTCCGTGCGGAACCACATCTCCACCGCGAGGGCGGTGGCACCAGCGATGGTTTCCGCGGGTACGCCGACGGCTCCCTTCGTGCCGTCGAGGGTGATCGAGCCGTCGTCACCGTCGAGGAAGGCGCCGACCGATCCGAGGGTCACGCCTTCGCGGAAGGAGCCGTTGCCGCCGTTGGACATCGCGTCGGCGGCGGAGGCGCCGCTGCTGTCACCCAGGCGCCAGTGGTTCACGGGGCCGGTCGCCTGGACGGCGGCGGCGTAGGCCTGGGAGCCGGCCGAGTACCGGGGGGCCGAGATGTTCCAGGTGCCGCCCGATTCGTCGGTGACCTGGGTGGCGCGCTCGGTGTCGGTGTCGTAGACGACCTGCGCGCTGATCCGGCCCGAGGGCAGGGTTGCCTTGGCGAGCTTGGAGGTCCCGGTGCGCGCGTCGTAGTGGGCACGGACCGTTCCGGCGTCCAGGGCCCGGTGGTAGACGGCGACGTCGTCCATCGACCCGGTGAAGTAGCGGGTCTCGCGTACGGTGTTGTCGTCCCATTCGGGGCTGGAGAAGCCTGCGCCGAGGTAGGCGAACGTCTTGGCGCTGTGGTCGACGGTGCCTGTGCGGGTGCCGACCGGTTGGCCGTCGAGGTAGAGGGTTTCGCTGGTTCCGCTGCTGGTGAGGACGGCGTGGTGCCAGGCGTTGTCGGTGACGGCCGCGGTCGAGGCCAGCGGGGTCTTCCACTCGTTGGCCAGCTCGAAGCCGCCGCGGAGCCTGCCGGACGTGTCGATGGTGAGTGCGGGGCTCCACCGGTTCGGCTTGCCGTCGCTGAGCCGCTTGTCCTGGAAGCCCAGGAGGACACCGGGCTTGGCGGTCTTGAACCACAGCTCCACGGTCAGGACCTTCGAGGAGGACAGCGTGGCCTCGGGTATCTCGACATGGGAGGTGGCGCCGTTGAACGTGGCGGCCTTGTTGCCCGTCCCGGCCAGAGCACCGGGTACGGCGAGAGTGACGTCGCGGTAGCGGCCGCCGTTGAGGCCGGTCCGCGAGACCGCCTCGCTCACGGCTTCGGACCCTTCGGCTTCGTTGAGGCGCCAGTAGGAGACCGGGTTGGCGTCGAGGACCATGCTCCGGTACTGGGCGCCGGCGGTGTACTCGTAGCGGGTGCACGCGGTGGTCGAGGTCGGCGGACAGACCTTGGCCAGCCGGCCATTGCTGTAGGTGTAGGTCCAGGTGAGCGCCGGGGCGCCCGGTCCGATCGCGCTGGTGGACACGGAAGTGACGCGGCCTGCGCTCCAGGTGAAGCTGAGCGCGCGCTGGGACTGCGCGTCGGTGGCTTTGGTGAGTACTGCGCCGGTATAGGTGAGGAGCTGCTCGCGGCCGTGACCGTCGGTGGCCCTGGTGAGCCGGCCGGTGGCGTCGAAGGTGTAGAGGGCGCCGCTCGCGTCACGCAGGGTCCATCCGCCGCCCGGGGTGGCGGTCAGCAGGCCCGTTGATCCGGAGGGCGCGCTGTAGGTGTTGTCGGTGTTGCGTCCGAAGCGGACCTGGCTGCCGCCGGCGAGGGTGACCAGGACGCTTCCGTCGGTTTCGGGGAGTGCGCGCATGTCCCAGCGGGTGGTCCAGCCGGCGCCAAAGGCGTTGCCCTGACGGGGGTCTTGCGAGTTGTAGGTGCGGGTGACGGCGAGTTCCGGGCCGACGACGGGTATGGCGGCGTCGGTGGCCGCGGTGGCGTAGTTGCCTGCGCGTTCGCCGAAGCTGCGGCCGCTGTCCGTGCTGCCGAGGTGGGAGGTGATGACAGGCTGGGGCACCTGGGTTGTCAGCATCGACGGCTGGGTGCGCGCGGACTGGGCCTGGCCGTCGTGGGCGTACCCGTACCAGGCGTACGTTTTGGACCAGCTCAGCCAGCCGCTGGGCACGGCCCAGCTCTGGGAGGCGGCGGGGGTGGACTGGCGGCAGTTCTTGCGGGTGTCGGTGCCTTCGACCTCGCAGATCTCGAACTGGTGGGTGAGCGAGCTGGGAAAGCGGTCCTTGTCCGACGCCGCGATCCACAGGGTCGGGGTGAGGGTGTCGCTGACGGCGCCGCTGGGGGGCGTCGCCCCGGTGAGGTGGGGCGGGATGTTGACGGCGTCGAACATGACGCCGGCGCCGGGTACCCCCTGGGCGGCGAAGCTGCTGGTGCCGTAGTCGTCCATGGTCCACACCAGCTTGTACGTGGCCGGGGCGAGCGGTGCCACCTTCGCATCGAGGGTGACCGAGCCGCCCGGGGGGACGTCGTGCGGCATGTCCGTGAAGCGGATCTTGCTCCAGTAGTCTCCGCCGACCGGGTTGTTGTTGGCGTCGTAGAGGTCGTAGCGGAGTTTGTAGTTGCTGCCCTTGCCCCAGGTGTCACGTCCGTTGTTGGTGACGGTGACCTTGTAGGTGCCTTCGGACGTGGCTGTCATCGGCTGAACGAATCCGCCGAGCTGGTACGTCGCCCCGTACTTCGTCCAGGCCACGTCGAGGCTCGGGGCGCCGCCGGGGTAGTCGTCGGAGCCGAACTTCTTCCAGCTGAGGGAATCGGTCGTGGAGGCCTTCACGGCGAGGCCGTAGTTCGGCTTGCGGCCGTGCGTCCAGTCGTCGACTAGTTGCCGTCCGCTCTCTCCGAAGGGGATGCTCTCCCAGTCGGCGGCACCGCACGGCCAGTTCGTCGCCCCGTTCGGGCGCCACGCGCGGGCCCAGGACCGTGACGCCAGGGCTGGCCCGGTGGCGGGCCCGGGCAGGCTGGTCACCGATCCTTCGGACCAGTTCGAGGTGACCTCGTGGACGGTGACCGGCCTCGCGGTACAGGAGGATGACCACAGGTGGTACAGCGAGAGCTGCGCGCCGAGGACCCAGGCGTTCTGCAGCTCCCCGGAGTTGAGGCCGTCGAAGCGCAGGAACGTGGCGGCCTTATGGCCGCCGCCGTCGTAGGTGCCGACCTTCACTTCCTGGCTGCTGGAGAAGTTCTGGTTGTAGGGGTGTTCGACGTAGGTGCCGGAGGTGGCGCCCTTGGAGATCGGGGGGTCGACCCTCACCGGGTACACGCGCTCGGGAGCCGCCAGCCACGCGGCGTCAAGGGTGACCACCAAGATCTGCCGGCCGCCCTCGTTGGTGAGGCTGTAGGTGACTCCGGTCGAGATCGCCCCCTCCTGCGAGGTGGCGCCCAGGTTAGAGTCCTCCATCCAGCCTGCTGGCATCCAGGCCTTTTTGATGCCGTCCTGGCTGAGGAACTCGACGTTGCCGTTCCCGTCGAGCCGCGCCGTGAGACCGCTGAGGTCCAGGGGGAAGCGCCACTGCGTCGGCGCGTTCCGGTCCTTGAGAACCAGGGTCTCCTTGACCTTGTCGGAGCCCGCGATCAGCTCGACGTCCGTCGAGGTCCGCACGTCCCGGTAGGTGATGACGTTGCCTTCGGCCTCCCCGCGCGCACGTGCGGCCCCCTCGATGCTGTAGCCGATGGAGAAGCGGTCCTCCACACCGAGACGGACTGCCGGATTCCCGTCCGCGTACTCGGAGAAGAAGGTGGAGTCGTCCGTGGACTTGGTCTCGAAACCGGAACTCGAAGCACTCATGGCCCAGGCACCCGCAGGGCGCACAAGGGTGGTATCGATTTCCTTCCACTTCCCATTCGAGGAAAGGAAATTGACGTCCTCGTTGTAATAGCGGGTGGTGTACGTGCCGCCTGTGTTGGTGAACGTCCGCGCCCGGCGCTTGCGCTCCTCGGGCACTTCGATGCTCGTCTTCGGATCAAAGCCGGCAGGGGCCGCCTGCGCGGGCGCTTCCACCGGTTTGCCGTGGGGAGCCGGCACCTGCGGCTCCCCAGGCAGATCGAGGGGCGCCTGGCCGGTGGACTCCGGCTTCAGCTCGCCGGGCGCCGTGAGACCACCACGACGGCCGCCTTCCTCGTCCGCGCCGGTCGCGTCACCGGAGGCATCGTGACCGCGCCCGTCTGCAGAACCCCAGCCCTGCTCAGGGCGCGCGCCGGCACCGGCAGCCTTCCCGGAAACGACCCACTGGCCCACGGCCAAGACGGCCTGCTCAGTACCGGCTAGAACAGCCATGACGAGAGCGACGACAAAGACAAGCGAACGCGTGACGCGCACGGAGATCCCCCACAAGAACGATCAAGAGGGGGCCATTCCTATCCAGAAACCCGAGCCGCACACAAGGGTCACCTAACACGCCGTCAAGTGATCCGGGCGGAATATCGGCACAGTAAATCCAGCTAAGTCAATATTAATTGACGCTCTATCCCAAACCCTCAGCAGGTGAATTGTGATAATGATCACGTGCACCCGGTGGAGCTCTTACCCCCGAGCCACGGGTCCGGGAGGAGGCCCGTGATCGACCGACCGCCAGCTGTGGCGCAGCACGGTTGCCATTACCACAGCGGCGGGTGCCCAGCAGCAGCGACTGCGTGTCCCCCCGGCTCTCACAGGGCAAGGCCGACGGCGCCCAGCCCCACCCGTATGGCGCCGAGGCCACGCTCGTTGCTGCGCTCCGGACGCTGGGCGCTGTCGCGGGCCCGGCCCGGGGCACCGGAATCCAGCGGTCGGCGACGGTTCCCTCTTCGCCGCAGATAACAGGTCCCCACCGGGTCGGAGAACGACGGCGTTTTCCGGGGTCGCGGATCAGCGGAGTACAGATAACAGGGCAGTTATCTGCGGCAGGAATTCACGATCCTGCATCGGATTCGCCCGTGTCGGTTTCAACCCTCGTTGCCGCCAGGTTCGCCCGGGCGGTCACGGTGTTGGGGTGGTCGGGGCCCAGCAACCGCTCGAAGTCGGCCACCGCCTGCTCCAGGATGACGATGGCCTCCGCCGTCCGCCCCGCCTGCCCGTACGAGGCCGCCAGGTTCGCCCGGGCGGTCACAGTGTCGGGGTGGTCGGGGCCCAGCAACCGCTCGAAGTCGGCCACCGCCTGCTCCAGCAGGAGGATGACCTCCGCCGTCCGCCCCGCCTGCCAGTACGAAGTAGCCAGGTTCGCCCGGGCGGTCACAGTGTCGGGGTGATCGAGGCCCAGCAACCCCTGTGGCGACCGTGCTGGTCTCTCGGTCCGGCAGGACATCCACCGGCCGGGAGGACTCGACGTCGACGAGGACGGTTCCGTAAGTCCGGCCTTTGCGGAACGCGAACTCGTCGATTCCAAGTATCCGCGGAGCCCGGGTCGGCACGGGCTGAGCGGTCAACTGCCCCAAGAGCGCCGTCCGTCGGCCGTGGATCCATAGCTTCTCGCACAGACGTTGGCCAGGGCGGCCACCGAGCTCAACAGCGATCGATCTCATCGCCGACCGGGCCGCCGTCGACGTACGCCGTCTCGGCTCGGTCAGGCCGGCCACCTGTTCCACGTATGTCCGGCACTGGCTCTGGTCACAGAAGAACCGACGCACCCGGAGACGGACGACCATCTGCCGCCCGCTGGCAGGCAGCCCGGCGATGTGACGCCAGTAGCGGCTGTGCACGCGTGCCGCGGGATGCTGACACAGGGGACATGGTCCCGGCGGTCCGCAGCATGCCGCGTCGACTATCACGTTGCCATCCGCGACCGTGACCTGGCGCACTACGACGTTCAGACCCGGGAAAAGGACGTCTCGAAGCGATTCCGTCTCCATGACCACGTCATCCCCTGGAGGAACAATCGTGCAGTCCGGTCCTTCGAGCGCCTGTCGTCAGGGGGCTACGTACAGTGCGCGAGTGATCGTCTGGACCATCGCTCGCCACTCCTCCGCATCAGTGCCATCGACCCAGCCGTCGGCCATCTCTGAGCCGTCCTCCAGAACACGACGAAGCGCCCTGCCGGCCTCAGGCCGGAGCGAGATCGGCAAGACGGGCAACGGCTCAGCCGGGCCGTCATCAGGATCGATCACTACCTGGCTGCCCGGAATCTGGCACGCGATGAGGGCAGCAGCGGCAATGGCTTCGGCCCCATCGCCGCCGTCCACGCGCGAGCCGGAGGCCACCACCCTCTGGAAGGTCCTCGTCATCGCCTCGATGACCTGCTCAGTCGACATCCCCGCAAGCCCGTCGACGAAATCTGCGGCCATATCGCTGTCGAACGGACCGGTCCCCCACGTTCCCATGCACTACTCCCACCATCCGGACTCGGTGACGCCAGCATCTCAGCACGCTCTGACACCGCGGAGCATCGGCACCTGGCAACGCCCGCCTGCTGGCACCCACCCCCGCGGATGACGTAGGCGTCACGGAAGCGCGGTCAGAACCCTTGTTTTGGCACTTCTGAGAGGGTGGTTCGCGAGGTGATGTCCCTTTCTGGATGAGACTGGGGAAAGGCCGCTGGTCACCGTGCTTGTCGGCTACTACTTCCTGGTGAAGCTGCCGACGTCGGCCTCGGTGAGGATGCCGAGCTTGACCAGGCGTTTCAGCTTGGCGCGGGTGCCTTCGATGTTCTTCGGCAGCAGTTCGTGGTTAAGGGCTTCGCAGACATCGCGCGCCCGGAGGGGGCCGGTGGCCTGGTTGAAGACAGCGAGGATTCGGGGATAGTCCGGGTGCTCGGGCAGGTCGGGTGAGTCGGCCTGGGCGGGGATCCGGTCAGCGAGGGCGGTGACGGTCTTCCGTGTGATCGCAAGGTGTTCGAGGTGTGTCTCTGCCTCACGTAGTCGGCCGTGCAGTTCGTCGATCTGGGTGCGGAGGTCGTCGGCCAGGGCCCGGGCGGCGGCCTCCTGCAGGCCGAGCGCGTCGAGGAGGGGCTCGACGTTCACGCTGCCACCGCCCGCGCATCGCGCCAGGCGGGTGTGTTCGCGCCGGTGAGGCGGCGGGCCATGACGTGGGTCATGGCCCAGTAGACGCGGGAGGCGGACGAGGCCGGGCGGTACTCATAGTCACGGACCAGACGCCGGTGCAGTATCAGGACCCCGTAGGTCTGCTCGACCCTCCAACGCTTTGGCTGCGAAACGAACCCGCTCTACTGCGGGTTGCGTACGACGATCTCGACATTGATGCCCGGGCCGGCTCCATGCGCGACGACCTGGTTCTTGAAGCCCTGATCCACCAGCGCCTTCTCAACCGTGCCGCCAGCGTTCACGGCGACCTGGTCCAGCAGGGCAACGCCCGCGGCGTTGTCGTGAGTGTTCGCGGCCAGCACGATGACGGCGATGACCAGCCCGAGCACGTCCACGGCCAACCCCCGCTTGCGGCCCGGCACCCTCTTCGCCGGATCCCGGCCGGTCGTGGAGGCGGGGACCCCGGCGGCCGCGTGGACACTCTGGGTGTCCAGGACCACCAGGGTCGGGTCCTCTAATCGGCGGGCCTTCTCACGGACCTGGCAGCGCAGGAGCTCGTGGATGACCTGGTCGGTCCCGTCGTCCCGCCAGGCGGCGAAGTAGTAGTACGTCGCGCTCTTCGGCGGCAGATCGTGCGGTAGGTAGGCCCACTGGCAGCCCGTCCGACCCTGGTAGAGGATCGCGTTCACGATCTCCCGCATCGCGTAGGCGCCCTGGTGGCCGCTGACCGAGCGGTGCCGGCCCTTCCACGCCGTGATCACCGGCTCGATCAGAGCCCACTGCGCGTCGGATAAGTCGCTGGGGTAAGGCTTGCGTTCACTCACATCATCACACCACCAGACGCGCGCCTGCGGGCCAGCCGTTTCCGCCCCGCGCCCACACCATCAGGCGACGACAGAGCCACTCAAAACTCATGAACCGCCCGCTGAGAGGCACCGGAGACACCGTCCCATTCCTGTGCCCTGACCTGTCAGCCGGTGGTGAACTCCGCGCCACCCTTTCCGAACAAACGCGTCAGCCCTGTCGGGTTCCGGTCGAATTCTCCAGTGAGGAGCTGCAGCAGGAATTCCGTCATGGTGCAGTCGTAGACCGTCCACTCACCGCCGTGCGTATAGACAGTCACAGGCCACGTGTCGGCTTCGTCGCTGCTTGTGATCCAGCCCAGCACGTCCGCTTCGACCGTCTCCCCCCACACCATGATGTCCGCCGGGCCATAGAGCTCGGCGTGCAACGGGTCGTTCCACTCGTCGACCTCCGGCAGGTCGAGAACATCCGCCGGAAGCCTTGAGGTGTGACGCGAAGGAAGGTGCGGATCCATACTCGGGGCGAAGACGGCCAGCATCCCGTCGATTTCACCGCTGCTGTAGACGGACAGGAAGTCCCTGTAGTCGGACGGGAATCGGGTGCCGTACGCCGCCACGATGTCGTCCCAGTCGATCAGGATACCCGTACTCGACGACTGCATGAGGTGTCGAAGTCGCTCAAGGGCGGTCATGATCTCTCTCATTTTTCGTAGTCCAGCCAGTCGTGGCCTTCCCCCTCCAGGCTTCCATCCCGTCACCTCCATCTGTGCGTCGGATAAGTCGCTGGGGTAGGACTTGCGTTCACTCACATCATCCCACCACCAGACGAGTGCCTACGGACCGGCCGATTCCGCCAAGACCCACACCATCAGGCAACGACAGAGCCGCTCAAAAACTCACGAACCGTCCTCTGAGCATCGGAGGTGGCGAGGCAGCTTCACCGCTATCGAGTTCCGGCCGTCTGCCTGGCGGGACCTGCGCGGGCCAGACGTTCTGGCGGAAAATTCGTGTGACTCAAAGGACTGGGCGCGTTACTGTCACCCGCATGAACGTCACCGGCCGAAGCATCATCGCGACCGCGCGAGCGACCAGCTCGCCGGTTGCCGTCGTCTGACCTTCTCCCTTTCCCACCGGCGACCGGAAACGGCCCGTCGGTGGTCCCGTGGCGTTCTTGGCTTCTTGCCCCGGCACGATGACCAGCGTGGTCCGTTATCCGGTGCCTTCCCCGCTGTGACGCGAAGGAGCCACCCTCATGAACACGGAGACCATTGTCCGCACGTTCGTCGAGTACTTCGAGGAGCGTGATCACCACCGGATCACCGGTTCGACGCTGCTGCCACCCCCTGGCGACTCGGTGCTGTTCACCACCTCCGGCATGCATCCGCTCACCCCGTATCTGGAGGGGCGCCCCCATCCGCTGGGCCAGCGACTGGTCAATGTGCAGCGCTGTCTGCGCACCACGGATCTGGAGGAGGTCGGCGATGCCACCCATCTGACTGTCTTCGAGATGCTCGGCACCTGGTCGCTGGGCGACTACGAGGGCTCACTAAGTCTCGACTGGGGGTACAAGCTGCTCACCGATGGACTGGGGGTCGATCCGGGCTTGCTGCATGCCACCGTCTATGGCGGCGATGACCAGATCGGGCTAGACACTGCTTCCCAGCAGTTGTGGCAGGACCTCGGCGTTCCCGTCGAGCTCACCGTGGAGGACAACTGGTGGTCCAACGGACCGGTCGGCCCGTGCGGCCCCGACTCGGAGATCTTTCTGTGGAGCGGTGACACCCCACCCCAGTCGACACCCACACGCGACGACCGCTGGGTAGAGGTCTGGAACCACGTGATGATGCGCCATCGTCGACTCGAGGACGGTTCCCTTGTGCCGCTTCCCCAACGCAACGTCGACACTGGGCTCGGCCTGGAGCGGCTGGCCTCTCTGCTGCAGGGCAAGTCGTCAGTGTTCGAGTGTGACGTCTTCGACCCCTGGCGCCGTACCGTGCCGGCTCTGTGGCCACTTGACGAACCGTCGCTGCGCCTGGTCTACGACCACCTGCGCTCAGCCATCGTGGTACTCGGCGACGGAGTGCGGCCGGCCAACACTGGACGGGGCTACGTGCTCCGCCGCCTGCTGCGACGAGTGCTCACCGTTCTGCGGCGGGACGATCCGTCGCGCGGTCTCGGAGACCTGCCGGACGAGTTGGTTTCACACACCCTGGACCACTTCCGCCAGGAAGTAGATCCCAGCGACGTGCGCCGACTGCTGCTCGAGGAGGAGTGCCGGTTCAGTCGGCTACTTGAACGAGGTCGGCAGGTGCTTGCCCGATCCCGGTTCCAAGGCCCGCTGAAGGATGAGGACTTCCAGTACCTCCACGACACCCACGGTCTGCCTCGCGATCTAATCACAAGCCTGCGGCAGGAGTGATGGCGGGGACCAGCGGGTGCAGACCAAGATGAAGGAACCGGCCTTACGGCCCGACCTTATGGGCTGCGACGCGATTTCTGAGCTGAGCGCTTCACCTGACGGATGGTGCCAACGGGAGGGGCTCCGACAGCTCCTGGACTTCGGCGAGCACCAGGTGCCAGGCACCCGGGTGCGCCCACTGCGAGCAGAGCGGTGCTCCCTCGGGTCCTGGTGGCAGTCGGTGATCCGGGGCGATGCCGACGACCGCGCCGGTGACCAGCTGGCGGTCGCGGATCGTGCGGCCAGTCAGCGGGACGCGCAGGGCGCCCTGGTCGGTGGTCTTGCTCGTGTGCAGCAGCGCCCAGCCGGTCCGCCACCGGCCGGGCCTGTTCTCCACCGTCTTTGCACCGGCGAGGAGGCAGGCCGCGTACGGCTGCCGGATGCTGATTCCGCGGATCCAGTCGCCCTCGGGCAGGGGCGCGGGGCTCATGTTGCTCGCCCCCACACGGCCGTCCCCGGCCTGCCCGCCCGGCGCCCGTTGATGGACGGCACCGTGACGTGCTGCCTGGTCGCCAGGACCGCCCGGCCGGGGTGCTTGCCGTCGTAGAGGGCGGCATCGGCAGCCCTCTGCAACACGGTCAGGTCGCGGGAGCCGACCGAGGCCGGCGCCGCGGCGCCGACCGAGGCGGCGACGTCGACGGTACGGCCGTCGTCCAGGGTGACCGGGGTGTGCAGCATCCGGACCAGCTGTGCGAGGCGCTGTTCACGGCGGTCGGCGGTCAGCTCCAGGACCACGGCGAACTCATCGCCCCCGAGCCTGCCGACGGACGCGCGCGGGCCCGCCCACGCGGCGAGCCGGGCGCCGATCGACGCGAGGACGGTGTCCCCGGCCGCGTGGCCCATGCCGTCATTGATCTGCTTGAAGTGGTCGGCGTCGGAAGCGCGCGGGTTCCCGGAATCCTGAACGTTGGTAAGCCGGAACCTGCATGCCAGCTGATGGCTGCGGCGGTCCCACGCGCGGGTTCCGGGCTAGCTGACGGGACATGGTGAGCGAAGCCCGGTTCTGCTAGGAGGATCGGGAAGACCACAGCTGATCTGAAAGACGCATCCCGCCTGGGACTTCGGCTTCGACGACGGCGACGAACTCACCTGGCGACTGCCCTGACAGGCTGCTCTGTACGATCACCGAATACTGGGCGCTGGTCCGCCTGTCCTGTGCGGAAATCAGCAAGGGGTGCCCTGTCCGGATAGTTGAGGGAGTTGGCGGGTGTCCGCTTTGGACTTCTACGCTCACGTCGCCGTTTGCGGTGAGGTTCTGGGAGTTGGCCTCGGTGCCGACCCGGAAGCCTGGGAAGCCGCCCTGGGGGCGACATGCCTCGATGTTCCCGGTGGTGGCCTACTGCGGCGGGACTACGGGCTCGTGGAAATCAACTTCTCGCCGGACCAGCCAGGGCGGCAAGGGCAGATGTCGTGCTTCGGCTTCGGCGTGAAGATCCAACGACTGCTGTACGACCAGTCCCCGAGCACCGTGCCGTCCCCGCTCTCGCGGGCGTACGGGGAATTTGCACCCAGAGTCCCCTCCAAGGAACTGCAGACCGCCATCCTGGCCCTGGGCCACACGATCGAACTCGACAAGCACAACACGTCGAGTGACATGGACTGCTTTCGCGTATCCGCGTCCGCCGCCCGCATCCACGTCGTCGCTGACCCTGCCCCGTACGGGTCAGGCGACCCAGATCCAGACGGACATCAGAGGGGCGACGTCTGGTCCGTCGACGTGTGGTGACCAGCTGGCGACCTCCCAGCAGTGTCCGTGATATCTCTTCGCTACGAGGAGCGCCGGGCAACGATCACCTGCGCGGCGGGCAACGATCTGAAGAGCGCACCACCCAGCTGATCAGCCACACTCAAGCCCCCCGTGCCGCATCCAACCGGCTAGCCCGCAGGCCAATGTGGGTTCGGCGTGCCGTCATCGCTCATGTGCGCCCGTCGCCAGATTTCGTTCCAGTGGAACGGGGTCTCCGGCACGAACCGGTGCCGCTGCCCGCACGGACATGGCGCCAGCGCCCGCGCGCACCCACGGCACAGCTCGACCCAACCGTGCCCGGTCGAGCTCAGCACTCGTGGTCCCTCATCCCCACAAGCCGGGCAGCCGGGCGGATCAGCACCGTCCATAATCGCGTTCTGCCGCCGGACGTACTCGGACAGACGCAGCGACGGGTGGCGAAACGGGTCTTCGAACCAGGCCCGGTCGGGGCTTTCCCACCAACTCTGCAGCCACCACGGCCGAGGGTTCGGTCCAGCCCGCCGCCCAGCCTGCTTCTCAGCCCGGCGCTGCGCTGCGTACTCGTCTGCCCGCACGAGCCACAGCACCCGCGCCTCGTGCAGTTCCTCCACCGCCCGCGCCAGCGCGTCCGGGTCCGCCTCCAACCGACGGGGGATCGCCGCGCTGAGCGTGAGGTGGTGGTATGTCGCCCGCAAGCCGTAGGGAGCAAAAACGGTGAGGCAAGTGCGCAACGCGCTGTGCCGCCGGTGGAGGGGGAGCCGGGCGTCGTGCACGCGAGCTCGGTGGGTCACGAAGCTGGTCATGGTGTGGGCACCAGGTCCAGTGCCCGTGCCAGGGCGGCAGTGACGGCGGCGGCGTGTGCCGGCAGGTGTTGTTCAGCCCAGGTTTCGGCAAGGCTGAGGAAGTCCTGCAAATCCTGCTGGGCGCCGGTGACGAGCGTGCCTATCTGGTCTACCGACAGCTCGATCACCGGGCTGCTGTCCGTCTCGTGGGCGTCGAGCGTCAGCCGGACGATGTCGCCAAGACGTTCAGCCGTCGAGGACGGATCGTGGCCGAAGTAGGCGCAGCCGGTGCCGTTGAGCACCTCCAGCCAGTCGCGCCAGGTCTCCAAGCCGTTGCAGCAGCCCGGCTCGACGAAGACGATGTCGGTGGCGTTGTCGGTCACCCGGAAGCCGCCGGCGGCGAACAAGTCAGGCATGGTGAGCAAGCCGTGCAGGAAGGCGCCGAGCGGGTCGGTCGGGCACGGCCCGTGCTCCTCCTCCGGCTCGAAGTCGTTGCAGTCGGCGATCTGCATAACCGCCGTGCCGACCTCCGCCGGAGTGAGCTCCCCGTTCAGCAGGAGGTAGCCATATGACTCGTGCTCGCGAACAGGCCAGAGCGCGAAGTCGTCGGCTGCGGAGATCTCCAGAACGGGTTGCATCACAATCACATGGGGATGATGCCGGACCCACTGCCACACCGCCACGGGCTTTCAGCTGGCATCGGGCTCGGAGCAGGCCCACTACCTGGGCAGTTTCGCGGTGCGCTCCGGGCAGGCGGCGCTGACATAGCGCATGGCAGTCTGCGCGGTGATCCCGAAAAGCCGCATCAGCTTGAGGGGATCACCAGTGGCAAACGCCTCGTTGAGCATGCGGTCCTGCCGCAGGCCGACGAGGGTGACGTTCTTGGGGAGGGTCCTGCGAAGCAATGTTCTGCTGACTACCGATGATCCGGGTCGAGGGCAGTCGTCTGGCTGACGAGAAGGTTGGGGTTCGTCGATGCCGGCCAGCGGTGGTGGCGATAGGCCAGCCACTCGCTGGCGAGTCGGTGGGTGAATTCTCCAGGCCGGGCCGGCCGATGCCGGTGTCCTCGGGCAGGAAGCGGAGGAAGAAGTCGATCTCGGTGACGGCCAGGAGACCACCCGGCCGCAGCCGCTCGAAGGCCTGCGCCGGGGTGGGGGCGGGTTCGGTCACGTGGTGCGGGAAGGCGGCCGCCCAGATCAGGTCGTACGGCCGGCCCTTCCCGGTGTGCGGCCACGGCCCGTCCAAGTCCGCCTCCAGCGTGCTGATCCGGTAGGCGACACCGTGCGCGGCTGCCCGCCTGGTCAGGCGGTGCGGCATCTGCGGGGAGATCTCGAGACCCGTTGATCTCGAGACCCGTCCCGGGGCCGCTTAACGCCTACGTACGGGAACGAGGCCCTACGGGGCGTGGGGTTGCGCCGCTCGTGCGGCAGTCGTTCGCGTGGCCGTGGCGGCCAGGTAGGTGATGCGGAGGGCGCCGGTGGTGTGTTCGCGGTCGACGAGCACGTTGACGCCGTAGACCGACTGGATCAGGTCCGGGGTCAACACGGCCTCCGGGGTCCCCGCCGCGGCGACCTGGCCGCCGTTGAGGACGACGATGTGGTCGCAGTACCGGGCGGCGAGGTTGAGGTCGTGCAGGGCGACGACGCAGGTGACGTCCAGTGATGTCAACAGGTCGAGGAGTTCGAGCTGGTGGCGGATGTCGAGGTGGTTGGTGGGTTCGTCGAGGAGGATCTCCTGGGGTTCCTGCGCGAGGGCGCGGGCGAGTTGGGTGCGCTGTTTCTCCCCTCCGGAGAGGGTGTGCCAGCTCTGGTGTTGCTTGTCGGTGATGTCGGTGCGGTCCAGCGCGGCGTCGACGATCCGCCGATCGCGCTCGGTCAGCGCGTCGAAGCGGCCGCGGAAGGGCGTGCGGCCGAGTTCCACGACCTGGCGGACGCTGACGTGATGGTGGGCGGACACGTCCTGTTCGACGACGGCGAGCCGTCGGGCCAGCACCCTGCGGCCGAGGTCGTCCAGGCTGCTGTCGTCGTAGCGGATGGTTCCGGTGTCCGGGCGCCGCAGTCCGGCGACCAGGCGCAGCAGTGTCGACTTGCCCGAGCCGTTGGGGCCGAGGAGGCCGACGGTGGTTCCGTCGTTGGCCGCCATCTCGATGGTGTCCAGCAACTGGTGGCCTTTGACCGACCAGGAGAGCTGGGAGGTGGTGATGCGGCCCATCAGGACTCCAGACGCTTCAGGATCAGCGCGAAGGCGGGCGCGCCGAGAAGTGCGGTGATGACGCCGGCGGGCAGTTCGTGGGGCGAGAACGCTGTCCGCGCGAACGCGTCCACCCAGATGAGGAAGATGGCGCCGACGATCGCGGACAGGGGAAGCAGGGTGCGGTGCGTCGGGGTTGTCAGGATGCGGACGGCATGGGGGATGAGCAGTCCGATGAAGCCGATCGCACCGGAGGCGGCCACGGCGGCCGCCGTGATGACCGAGGTCAGCACCATCAGCCAGATGCGCGCCGCGGTGACGTTGATCCCCAGGGCGGCGGCGGAGTCCCACCCGAACGTGAAGGCATCGAGGGCGGGCGCGAAGAACTGGACGGCGACCACTCCGGTCAGGATGATCACGACGGTGACGGTCACCCCTTCCCACCGGGCGCCGCCGAGGGTGCCGAGCAGCCAGTAGGTGAAGCCCCGGGTGGAGTTCGCGTCCCCGCTGACCATGAGGATGACCGAGGTGACCGCGGCGAAGAACTGGGACACGAGTACACCGGTGAGCACCACTCGGGAAGGACTGGCGACCCGCCCTCCGCCGAGCAGGAGCAGCAGCAGGCCGAAGGAGACCAGGCCGCCGACGAAGGCTCCGGTCGACAGGGAGATGCTCCCACCGATGCCCAGCAGGAGCACGGCGACCGCGCCGGTGGAGGCGCCGGAGGAGACTCCCAGCAGGTAGGGGTCGGCCAGGGGATTCCTGGTGACCGCTTGCAGGACCGTGCCCGAGACCGCCAGGGCCATGCCGACGGCGGCGGCCAGCAGCACCCGCGGGAAGCGCGACTCCCAGATCAGTGCGTCCAGCAGCCCCGGCAGGGGCGGGGTGGGGGCGACACTCCCCAGACCGACATGCCGGAGGATCGTGGAGACGACGTCCAGGGGCCGGATGTCCGCGCTCCCGAACAGCGATGCGGCCACGACCGACACCAGCAGTCCGGCCACGGCCAGGAGGAAGAGCGCCACCGTCGGGATGCGCCGCCGGCGCACCGGAACGGTCGCACGGCTGGTGATCGCGTTTCCGGTGGGCGCGGGGGTCTTGTGCGAAGTAGTCGTCATGATGGTTGGCGGTCAGCCGAGCCTGTTCAGGCCGTCGACCAGCGCGGGAACCACGGACGCGCTGCCGTAGCCGGGATCCATGTGGGAGCCGGGAATGGAGATGAACCGGTCGCCCTTCACCGCGCTGAGCTTGCTGGTGAGCGGGTCCTTCTTGAGCAGGTCGATCTTCTCCTTGGCGGTGTCGTTGGGTTCGCCACGGGTCAGGTCGGCCAGGATGATGACGTCGGGATTCCGGGCGGCGACCTCGTCCCAGCTCACCTCGGCCCACTTGGTCTTCGCGTCGGCGAAGATGTTCTGGACACCCACGAGGTCCGAGATGTGCTGCGGCAGACCACCGGGGCCCGCTGCCCACGGAGTCCCCTCGTAGGTGGAGTAGAACCACATCACCTTCAGCGGAGCGTCCCGCTTCTTGACGGCGCCCAACGCCTTGTCGACCACGGCCTGCTGTTCGGTCGCCAGCTTCTCTCCGGCGGCGGGCACGCCCATGATCTTGCCCAGTCGTCGGTACTCCTCGTGCATCATCTCGAACTTCGCCCCCGCCACGCTCTCGTGGGACGAGCAGTCGAACTCGGTCAGGTAGGTCGGCACGCCCAGGTCGTGCAACTGCTTCCGGTCGCCGGACTGCTCCGCGGTGAACATGCTCGCGAAGGAGCCGTAGACGAAGTCCGGCTGCGCTTCCAGCAGCTTCTCGTGCTTGATCTCCTGCCCGGGCGCGGACAGGAGCGGAATCTTCTTGTACTGCTCGGCGATCGCGTCCGGCGTCTTCTCGATCTCGTAGCCCGACCCGACGATCCGGTCACCCACGCCCAGGTGGATGAGGATCTCGGCGGCGGTCTGGTTCAGGGTGACGACCTTCTTCGGCGCGGCTTTGTACGTCACCTCGGTGCCGCAGTTCCTGAGGGTGAACGGGTAGGCCGTCGTCGCGCCCGTCCCCGTCGTCGTTGCCCGCTCGCCGGCATCGGTAGCGGCGTCGGACGTGCACCCCGCGGCTGCGAGCACCGCCAGGGCCGTCACCATTATGGTTATCGTTTTCGTTTTCATTAGCAGGAAGGTACCAGTTCGTAGGCGAGGGAAGAAGGGTTCTGGCAGCTCAGGCGGACCGCCTGGCGGAGCCTGTCGAAGGACACGTCAGGGAGGGACGGCGCTTCGGTGGGATTGACCGGATGCGCCAGGCGTTCTGGCCGTTCGGTCGGGTCGGGCGTTACCGCAGCATCGCGGCGAGCCGGTGGACGACATGAGCGTCGAACACGTCGTTGGCCGCCATCCAGTCGTCGTTGAACACGGTGTCCAGGTACTTGTCGCCGCCGTCGCAGACCAGGACGACGATGGTGGTCTCAGGCCCCGCGCTCTGCGCCTGCTCCAGGGCCTTGTAGACCACGCCGCCCGCCGAACCGCCGATCAGGATGCCGAAGTTCCTGGCCAGGTAGCGGCAGGTCTCGAAAGCCTCCGAGTCACTGGCCTTGACCCCCTTGTCGATCAGTTCGTAGTCGACGACGCCGCCGATCTCCGAGCCTTCGGGCGTGCCGGTGCCGGACTGGTGATAGGGCGCGCCCTTGCCGCCGAAGACGACGGATCCCACCGGCTCGACGCCGATGATCTTCAGGTCCGGGATGCGTTCGCGCAGGACTCGGCCGGTTCCGCAGAGCGAACCACCGGTGCCGACGGCCCCGTACAGGTAGTGGATGTCGTCGCCCAGGTCGTCGTGCAGTTCGCGGGCGAGCGGCCGATAGCCGTTGGGGTTCCCCTGATTGCGGTGTTGCGCGGTCCAGTACGCGCCGTGATCGGCCGCGAGTCGCTCGGCCACGGTGTCGCGTTCGGCGGTGGCGAGGCCCTCCTCGTCTCCGGCGACGTTGAGTATGTCGGCGCCGTAGGCGAGCATGCCGCGCAGTTTGTCCGTGCTGGAGTGGTTGTCCACCACGGCGGTGAACTTGTATCCGCGTTCGGCGGCGATGAGGGCCAGGCCGAGTCCGGTGTTGCCGGAGGTGGACTCGACCAGCCACCCGCCAGGGGTGAGCAGCCCCGCCGCCTCCGCCTCGTCCACCATGTTCCTGGCCATCCGGATCTTGGCGGTGCCGGTGGGGTTGTACTGCTCCATCTTGAGCAGGACGGTTGCCCCGCCTTCCCCAGCGTGCAGCTTGAGCAGGGGCGTTCGCCCTATCAGGTCGGACATCTTGCTTCGGATCACGGCTTGTCCTTCGCGCAGATCTGCGTCAGGCACCGCACGAAGACGTCGTTGTCTCCGGGGGTCGACAGTGAGGCTCGGATGTAGTTCTCGTATCCCGGCTCGCGCCACGCCTTGACGATGATTCCGGCGCGGTGCAGCTCCTGGGCGACCCGGTCGGCTCGGCGGCCGGTGTCGATGAAGAGGAAGTTGGTCGAGGACGGGACCACGCGCAGTCCCGCGCCGCGCAGCCGGTCGGTGACCCTGGCGATCTCCAGAGCGGTCCGGCGGACCGCGTTCGCCAGGTGCGCTCGGTCGCCCAGCGCGGCGATGGCCGCGACCTGGGCCGGCTGATTGACGTTGTACGGAGTGCGAACCCGGTCCAGTGCCTGGATCAGGACGGAGTCGGAGGCGATGCCGTACCCCACCCGCACCCCCGCCAGGCCGTAGGCCTTGGAGAAGGTGCGCAGCACGATCCACGGCCTGTCCAGGCCGCGCAGGGCCTCCAGAGCGTCGGGGTACTCGGGGTTGGGCCGGGCGAACTCGCCGTATGCCTCGTCGAGCACCAGCAGGGCCGACTTCGGAGTTGCGGCCACGACGTGCTCCAGTTGGCCGGCGCTGAGCATCGCGCCGGTGGGGTTGCACGGATTGGCGAGAAAGACGAGTTTCGGGCCTGCGGCCAGAGCCTCACGCCAGGCGTCCGCGTCGAACCCGAAGTCGGTCGTGACCGGGACCTTTTCGACCCGGGCACCCATGACGCGGGGGAAGATCTCGTGCAGGCTGAACCCCGGCGCCTGGGTGACCACCAGGTCACCGGGGTCGAGTACGGCCTGGCACAGCAGTTCCAGGATGTTCTCCGAGCCGTTGCCGAGCACGACTCGCTCGGCGGGCACGTCCAGGCTCTTCCCGATGGCCTCGGCCAGCCGTTTGCCGGTGGGGTCGGGGTAGCGGGAGACGCCGTCGGCCAGGCTCAGGCGCACGGCTTCGGCGACCTCCGGCGAGATACCGAACGGGCTCTCGTTGTTGGAGAGTTTGACTACGCGTCGGGAGCCACTGAGGGTGGCCACCTCGTCCGGGTCGGCGCCGGGATCGTAGAGGGGCAGGCCTGCCACTTCCCTGCGTATCAAGGAGGCCGAAGTGGCACGTGCGAGGGCATGGTTCATGACGACTCCGGTTCTGGGACGGGTGCGCTGGACGTCGCTCGGTGAAGCCGGTCGACGCGGCGCAGGAAGGCGACCAGCAGGATGACGGCGGTGGCCGCGAGGCCGATGGTCTGGCCGATCCAGACGCCCTCGACCCCCCAGTGGGCACTCACCCCGAGCAGGTAGCCCGCGGGCAGCCCGATCAGCCAGTACCCGACCAGGGAGATCCGGAACGGCCCGGCGGTGTCGCCGATGCCGCGCAGGATGCCGTTGCCGATGTTCTGCACGGCGTCGAAGACCTGCATGAGGGCGGCGATCAGCAGTCCGGTCACGGCCAGGGCGACGATGTCCGAGTCGCCGGCGTGCTCGGCCGAGATGAACAAGGACACGATCGGGGTGGGGATCGCCAGGTACACGACGGCGACCACCAGCGTCGCGATCACGCCCCAGCCGGTGCCGAGGAGCCCCATCCTGCGTGCGGTCACGTAGTCGCCCGCGCCGTCGGCCTCGCTGATGTGTATCGACGCCGCGTGCGACAGACCGGCGGAGATCATGAAGACGATGTAGACGATCTGGTTCAGCACCGTCTGCGCGGCCAGGGCGTCGACACCGAGGGAGCCGATGACCAGCGTGAGCACACTGAAGAACCCGGCCTCCGAGGCGTAGGTACCCGATATCGGCAGGCCCAGGCGCCAGACCGAACGCACCGCGTCCCCGTTCCAGCGCCATGCGTCGGGCGAGGTGAGGTACGGGCGCAGGACGCTGTCGCGCAGGATCACCGCGCCGAACGCCAGGAAGGACAACAGGAACACCGTGACGGTGGCGATCGCGACGCCGACGAATCCGAATGCGGGCAGACCGAACTTGCCGTAGATCAAAACGTAGTTCAGGCCGATGGTCGCGCCGATCGAGGCCAGCGTGATGGCCAGGAGCGGGCCGGGTCGCTTGAGCCCGGTGGTGACGTGCCGCAGGTTCTGGAACCACAGGCAGGGCAGCATGCCCGGCGCCAGGACCGTCAGGAACTCGCCGGCCTTGTCGACCACCGCCGGGTCCTGGCCCAGCAGGACAAGCAGCGGGCCGATGAGCCACAGGGCCGCGCAGAACACCACACCGCACACGGTCGCCCAGAAGAATCCCGCGAAAAGCAGCGTGGCGACGCGTTCGCGGTCGCCCCGCACCCGCGCCTCGGCCACCAGGTTGCCGACTCCGGTGACCAGGCCTGTGCCGGTGGTACGCAGTTGGTTGAACAGTGCGAGGGCCAGACCGGCGGCGGCGATCTCGACCGCGCCGAGCCTGCCCAGCATCACGATGTCCACCGTGGTCAGCGCGACATAGGCGAAGTTGGTCAGGATCAACGGCAACGCGAGCGTGAGCAGCGTCCGCGAGTTCATGACCCACCAGCCGACGCCGGTCTCTGTCGTGCCGGTTGTGCCGGTCGTTTTGGTACTCACCAGAATCCAACCTTTTCCCCGCGCCCGCCCGCCAGCGCGAGATCGGCCACGTACCGGCCCAGCGCGGCGTCGGTGACCGCCATACCGCTGTTGTAGGCGAAGACCACGTCGTCCGGATGGCGGCGGGCGGGTGCACGGCCGAGCAGGATGTCCGGCAGTTGGGCGTCCACCGACGGCGGGCTTCCGTCCTCGCCCCGCAGGTCGTCGCAGGTGGCGTGCATCTGGGCGGTATCGGTGGCGATCCGGTAGTCCGCGCCGTGGCACACGTCGGCGTGCACGCCGTACCCGAGGAGTACCGCGACCGAGCCCGGCTTCATCCAGTCGCGCCGGACCTCCTGCGTGACGGACAGGCCGGCGGCGCCGATCACGATGTCCGCCTCACCGGCGGCCTCCCGGAGATCCTTGACGATCTCGACCTCACGGCCGTCAACGCTGTTCTGGACGGCGCGCAGACCGTCGGGGTAGCTGCCGAACACCTGCAACCGCTCCAACTTCGGCAAGGCCTCGAGCAGCATCGGCAGTGCAGCCTGCCCCTGGACACCGGTGCCGACGACCAGGGCGCTTCGTGCGTCGGGGCAGGCCTCCCGTGCGAACAGCGCCGTGGTGGCGGAGGACCGCAAGGGTCCGAGCTTCACCACGTCCATCAGCGCGATGGGTGCCCCGGTGGTGTCGTCGACGAGGAAGACGAACGAGTGGAACCGGTAGCTGTCCCGGTTGCGGCGGGGGTCGAACTCGTAGACCGCCTTGAAGCAGACGGTGCCGGTACCGGCGTCCCTGGCCACCATCGAATAGCTGAGGGAGCGGTGGTCGGGGTCGGCGATGATCGTCTTGACCGGGTTGTTCGAGCCGCCGCCGCGCAACGCGCGGTAGGCCTGCTCGACTACCGCAATCACCTGTCGACGGTCGAGGTCCAGTCCTTCTTGCTGGGACTGCGGCAACAAGCACAACTGCCCGGGTGGGACGTGGTTCTGTGACATGCGAGGCTTCTCCTTCGTCGGTGGTCGCATGGGATTCGTTCGAGGTCGCATCAGATTCCGTCCAGTCGCCAGCGCGGCGGGGCCCCGTCGTCACCGAGCCGGAGAACGGCCTTCAGCGGCAGTGCGGCGTCATGGAACGGTGACTCGTTGGAGTCCATCTGGTAGCCGGCGGTGTTGAGGTAGACCAGGTGGTCACCGCGCCGCACGGGCCGCGGGAAGCCGATCTTCCGCCAGGTCACCAGGTCGCTTTCCAGGCAGGTCGAGCCTGCGACGCAGGCGGGGAACATCTGGTCGACGGTGGGCTGGGCGGACATCAGCAGCGGGTCGGGAAGAAAGTCACTGTTGAACCACTGTTCGGAGAGACTGAAACTACTGCCCGCGACGGTGACGATCGCGTACCCGTCGCTGTCCCGTCGGTCGTCGACCTGCTGTACGCGGTACATGGTGAATCCGGCCTGGTCCAGCAGGGCCCGGCCGGGCTCGACGACGAACCGGATGTCGTTGCGTCCCGCCTTCGCCGACAGGCTCTCGCCACCGTCGACCGGGTGCGCCATGATCGCGCGCACCGACTGGGCCGCGTACTGCCCGCCGTACGGATAGAAGTCCTTGAAGTCCTTGCCCGCGTGGTAATGGGACGGTTCGTTCTGCTCGAGGAACTCGTCCCAGAGCCGGGGCTCGACATAGCGAACCGGCAACCCGCCGCCGATGTCGACCAGTTCCGCGGAGGGCGATCCCCGCCGCCTGGCGTCGAGGCAGTGCTCGATCATCTCGTTGGCCGCCGTCGCACGTTCCGCCGCGGAATAGCCGTTCAGGTGGAAGGAGAATCCCCGGAGGCTGATGCTGGCGGTGAGTTCCGCGCACAGACTGACAGCGGCCCCACGCTCGGCGGCGGACAGCCCGAAGCGGCTTCCCGGTTGGCCGCTCGTGCGTGACCGCAGCAGCACGGTGGCCTGCCGCCGTGCGAGCCGTGCGGTTGCCGCGAGCCGGCGGAGTTCGCTGATCGAGTCGACGGCGATCATGCAGCCGTGCTGAACGGCGAGAGCATGCAGCGTGTCGTCCTTCTCCGGACCGGATATTCCGATCCGGTGACCGGGGACGCCGCCGGCCAGGGCCTTGACCAGTTCGGGGGCGCTGGCCACGTCCACTCCGACCCCGAGGCCAGCGGCCGAAGTGACATAACAGTCAGCCTTGTTCGCCTTTTTGGCAAACAGGATGTCGGCCGTTGCTCCCGCCTCGGCGAACGCCCGGCGGAGTCTGCGGACGTTCTCCTCGAAGATCTCGGGCAGCACGACATGCAGCGGCGACCCCAGACCGTCCAGAAGGTCGGCCAGCAGGACACGGTGATCCGCCAGCAGCGTGGAGACCATGGGATGTCGGAGTGCGGGGAGCGCGAAGGGCCGGACTCCGGCCATCGGGCGCGCCGGCGACTGTCGTGAGATGGGCACCCCGTACTTCTATACGACCATGACACTCATTTTCAATAGCGGCCCGAGGGCAGTGTCGCGCAGCGGGGTGTGCAAAGTAGGAAATGTCCATGCTTCAGTGGCCTGGATCGCCAGACCCAGCGAGCTTTGACGTAAGAATCAACACAGGCGCCGTGGGCCCGGAGGGGCGAGCAGCGGATGTCGGCCGGGGCGAACTTGCTGGGCCTCGCACCAAGACCGTCCCGCAGGAACAGGAACCAGGTCAGCCGGAGGACACCGAGCATGAGGCCGAAGACCCGCCGCGCGGCGAGCCCGCCGATGAACGCCCCGTTCCTGAAGAGGGACAGGGCCACGAGCGCCGAGTCGGGTCTTGTCCCGCTGCTGGAACACGAAGAGGGCCGGCATCACGTGGAGCCCCACGAGGAGATCGACCGCTCACCACGGCTGCGACGCCGAGGGTGAGGACTGCGAGCCGTGGGGCGGGAGTTCATGACGTGCTTCTCTTCCCGGAGACTCCCCTCGGAAGTCTGTGCGGAGCCCTCCGCCGTCCGGTGCGAAACGGATTCACGTACAAGAGGAAGACCAGAGGCTCCCGTGGCGGGACGACCGCACGCGACGAAGTAGTCGGCGGACACCGATCGCCGCGCCCGGCCTGCCCGACGCCGTCAGGAGGGGCGCTCACTGGTAGGACGGGTCCTCCCACGGGCCGATGCTGCGGGAGCGGACCGGTTCGACGAAGCGCGGCGCAACGCTGTGCGGGTGGCCGGGCCCCCAGTTGGTGGCCTGACCCTCCATGACCACGCGAGCATCGGTGGTGTACCAGTCCACGAGATCGCTGTCGGACCGGACGATCCAGGTGCAGCCCTGCTCCGCGTCGGCTGTGAAGTCGCCGTGGCGGATGAGGGCCGGCCGCCAGAAGTAGGTGCCCGGCCACATCCTGCCGTAGTTGTAGTCGAAGGCGCCGTCGAGGCAGTACGCCTCCTCCGTGCACGGATGGTGCGCGAGCGGCTCCTCGCGCCAGCCGGGCTTGGCCTTGATCAACCTGCTGTAGGAGCCGGTCTTGCGGTCACGGCTCAGCATTTTGATGTACAAGCCGGGGACCGGGGTTCCGCCGAGGTCGAAGCGCATCGGACTGCCGTCACGCACGTCGAGCCAGGGCAGTTCCGAGGTCTGGAGGACGACCAGCTTCAGGTCGGCGCGCAGGCCCTCCCGGTCGGCGTCCGCGAGGTCGAAGTGCCAGCCTCCGTGCTCGCGGAACAGCAGGATCTCCGTACCGGAGGTGGCCGTGAGAGCCGGGGTGTGGACTCCGGCCGGGGCCGCCCAGAAACCCTCCGGACCGAGGACGCTGTCCCCGACGGTCACTTGGCCGGACAGGACGTACCACTCGGTGTCCGCGTGGTGCACGCCGGCGGGCCGCGACCAGTCCGTGGTGAAACGGACCTTCAGCGACGCGGAGCCGTCCTCCTCGTCGTAGCTGAGGTTGCGCTGCTCGGCGCTTCCCGCCGCATGCTCGAACTCTCCCGTGTGCCAGATCAGATCACGCTCGTCGACGAGCTCCACGTGCGGCCGCATGACGGCTCCCTCCGAATCGGGTTTCCGATACGGAATGTAGCGCTAACCTAAATGCGATACAAGATGTACCGTCAATGGGTGACTCTGCCTGGCCGCCCCGCGGGGCCCTCCTCCGAGACCGAGGCCGTCGTCCTGACCGCCGCCCTGGAGCTCCTGCTCAACGAGGGCGTGGCATCGCTTTCCGCGCAGCGACTGCACGCCGCGACCGGGGTCTCGCGCTCGACCATCTACCGGCACTGGCCCACCCCCCGCGACGTACTGGCCGCGCTGATCCGGGTCGCTCCACACCGCCCGACCTCGCCCGGCGAAGAGGCCGGGCCCGATCTCCACGCCGAGGTGGACGCGCTGTGCGACCGCCTGCGCGACAAGCCCGTCGACGGCTTCCTCCACGCCATCGTCGCGGGCGCGGCATGGGACGCCACGCTGGCCGACCTGCGGCGCCAGTACGTGGAGGACCTGATGACACCCTTCCGGACCGCCTTGGCTCGCACCGGGCTCACGGACACGATGCTGGAAGACGCCGTCTCCGCGATCGTCTCGCCGCTCCTGCTCGACGCCCTGCTGCTGGACCGGCCCGCGGCCCGCGAGCGCGCCCACCGGACAGTCGACACCATCCTGGACGGCCTGCGGTAGAGAGCTTGGGGGCCGTCGCCGGGGGGTGCCGCCGAGGGGGTGGCCGCCACCAGCTATCTTCAGCATCAAGATATACAACCATCAAGGTATGTACCAGGAGCACCATGTCCCCCTCTCCCCGACTGGCTCGATGGCTCGTGCCCGCCCTCCTCCTCGTGGCGTGGCTCGGAATCGGCGGCACGCTGGGCCCGTACGCCGGCAAGCTGGGCGAGGTCGCCACGAACGACCAGGCGGCCTTCCTGCCGCGGAGCGCCGAATCCACCAAGGTGGTCAAGGAGCAGGGCGCCTTCCGCCAGGAGGAGACCCTGCCCGCGATCGTGATCTGGACCCGTACCGGGGACGGTCCGGCGACCGCAGCCCAGGAAGAGCGGGCGGCGGCCGTGCTCGCCCCGTTGCGGGACCGGCCGGAATCCGCCGGCGCCCCCTCCCCCGTACTGCGCTCGAAGGACGGCAAGGCCCTGCAGGCGGTGGTGCCGCTGCGAACGGACCTGGAGGAGGCCCTGCCGGAGGCCGTCAACCGGATCCGTGACGCGGCCGCGGCGATCGACGGCACCACGGTGCAGGTGACCGGGCCGGCCGCCACCCAGGCGGACCTGTCCGAGGCGTTCGCCGGGATCGACGGGCTGCTGCTCGGGGTGGCGCTCGCCACCGTCCTGATCATCCTGCTGCTCGTGTACCGCAGCGTGCTGCTGCCGCTGCTGATCATCCTCGGTGCCGTGTTCGCGCTGGGTGCGGCCTGTGCCGTCGTCTACGCGCTGGCCGGCCACGACCTGGTGCGGGTCGACGGCCAGGTCCAGGGGATCCTGTCGATCCTGGTGATCGGCGCCGCCACCGACTACGCCCTGCTGCTGACCGCCCGCTTCCGCGAGGAGCTCGAACAGGCGGACGAGGCCCACGGCGGTGACCGGTTCCGGGCCATGCGGGCCGCGCTCCGCCGCTCGGCGGGCCCCATCGTGGGCAGTGCCGGCACGGTGGCGCTGGGTCTGCTCGCCCTGTTCCTCAGCGATCTGACCAACAACCGGGCCTTGGGCCCGGTCGGTGCGATCGGCATCGTCTGCGCGGTGTTCAGCGCTCTGACCTTCCTGCCCGCCGCGTTGGTCCTGCTGGGGCGGAAGGCCTACTGGCCGGCCAAGGTGCGGACCCGGGACGCCTCCAAGGGCGTGTGGGCGCGGACGGCCGCGCTCGTCGAGCGGGCGCCGCGCAAGGTGTGGGCCCTGTCGCTGGCCGCGCTGGTCGCCTGCTCGGCCTTCGCGCCGACCCTGCACTCGGGCGGGGTGCCGTTGGACGAGATCTTCGTGAACGAGGCGCCCTCGGTGACCGGGCAGCAGGAGCTGGGGCGGCACTTCCCCGGTGGCGCGGGCAACCCCGCCGTGGTCATCGCGGACGCCGACCGGCTGGACGCCGTCCGGACAGCCGTCGAGCGGACCCCCGGGGTCGCCTCGGTCTCGGTGGCGAACGACAGGAACGCACCCGGCGAGACCCCCCTGGTCGCGGACGGGCGGGTACGGATCGACGCCACCCTGGACGCGTCGGCGGACACCGCCGAGGCCAAGAAGACGGTGGCCCGGCTGCGCACCGCGGTGCACGCGGTCCCGGACGCGCAGGCCCTGGTGGGTGGCTACACGGCGCAGGCGTACGACACCCAGCGGACCGCCGAGCGGGACCGGACGCTGATCGTCCCGGTGGTGCTGGGCATCATCCTGCTCATCCTGATCGGGCTGCTCCGCTCGCTGGTGATGCCGCTGCTGCTGGTCGCGACGGTGGCGCTGAACTTCTTCGCCACGCTGGGTGTTTCGGCCCTGGTCTTCCGGCACGTCTTCGGGTTCAGCGGCACGGATTCCTCGGTCCCGCTGTACGGGTTCGTGTTCCTGGTGGCGCTGGGCGTCGACTACAACATCTTCCTGATGTCGCGGGTACGGGAGGAGTCCCTGCGCCACGGCGTCCGGGAAGGGGTGACGCGGGGGCTGACCGCGACCGGCGGGGTGATCACTTCGGCGGGTGTGGTCCTGGCGGCCACCTTCGCCGCGCTCGGGGTGATTCCGCTGGCCTTCCTGGTGCAGATCGCGTTCATCGTGGCCTTCGGCGTACTGATGGACACGCTGCTGGTGCGTTCCCTGCTGGTGCCTGCGCTGGTGATGGACATCGGGCCCAAGGCGTGGTGGCCGGGGCGGCTGAGCCGGACCTCGAAGACGGACGCCTGACCCGCCGGTCGGATCAGGTTGCCGGGGGCTGCTCGGCGGTGGTGAACTCCTCGCCGAGCAGGTCCAGGAATCGCAGGGCGGCCGCCGCGTCGGCCTCGCCGGCCCGCTCCAGGGCCCGCTGGGTGGCCCGGGCCAGCACCCGGAAGTGCTCGGAGGCCAGCGCGCGGGCAGTCGGTTCGTAGTGGAGGTGGACGACGCGCCGGTCCGCGGAGTCGCGGACCCGGCGTACGTGTCCCGCCTTCTCCAGCCGGTCCAGGCAGGCGGTGACGGAGCCCGAGGTGAGGGCCAGGTGCTGGCCGAGCCGTCCCGGTGTCAGGGGGGCCGGCGCGTCCAGGATGGCGGCGAGCGCCCGGATGTCTGTGGCGTGCAGGCCGTGTTCGCCGGCGAAGCGGTGGATCAGCGCGTTCATCTCACCGTTGACACGGCGCAGGTGCCGGGCCATGGCCATCAGCCGCGCGTCCGCGGGGCCCGGCCGCGCCGTGCGGGATGCGCCCTCGTCGTGCCGGTCGGCTGCTTCCACCTGCACAGACTAACGCGGACGGTGCCCGCCCCCCGGTCGGCGCCGGGGGACGGGCACCGGGCCGGCGCCGTCAGGTCCCGCTGAGGGTCTGGATGGTGCCGGCCCCGCGGAGGGACTCGTACAGGCTGCCGCCCGGACGGTGCGTGGCGGTGACGGTGCCGTTCACCGCGTCAGTGGCCCAGGTCTTGGCGAACTCCTGGAGGACGGCGACGTTGGCGTCCTGCGGCGCACCGTTGATCGCGGTGCACAGGGCGTTGGTGCTGGCGCCCTCGGCGTCGCAGTGCGAGCCGGTGGTGAGCCGGATGCCGAGGAAGTCCCGCTTCACGTCGGTGGTCAGTTCCCTGGTGCCCGAAGCCTGTCCGTTGGCGGCGTAGGGCGGCGAGGAGATGGCGTGGATGGGCAGGGTGGTGTTGTTCAGGCCGTTGAGGGCGTTGGCCATGTTGAGCCCGGTGAAGGAGTTGACGGGGTCGAGGAGCACCACCCCCGAGAGGCGGTTGAACGCCGCCGGGTAGGTGGTGCGGAGCCGGTTGGCGACATGGCTGACGGCCTCGCCGCCGGCGGAGTGTCCGGAGAACACGAACTTGGCGGGCAGCTGCAGGCCCGGGCGGCCGGCCTTGCGGGCGGCCTCGGAGAAGCTGCGGCCGAACTTGTCGTTCGGGTCGGACGCCTTGCCGAAGAGGTCGGCGATGTTGTTCAGGTACGGGGTGTTGTTCCCGAGGTTGGAGATGGTGCAGCCGAAGAGGTCGGCGGACGGCAGGGTGGGCGCGAAGACGATGAATCCGGCGGAGGCGTACTGGCGGGCCAGGTCGTCGAAGTTGCCCTTGTTCCGGCTGAATCCGTGCTGGAGCCAGACGGTGCCCTTGGGCGTGGTGGAGGGGAAGTACCAGTCGGCCGGGCTGTCGTAGATCAGGAACGCACAACGGATGTCGGTGTCGTGGGACACCTTGGTGACGCCGGCGGGTGCCTGCTGCCCGGCGGAGACGGGTGAGGCGGCCGCGAAGATCGCGGCGGCGGAGAGGACTGCGGCGACGAGGGGACGCGGGAGGGACGTACGTCTGTGCGAGGTCTCGCTCATGGGGGCTCCCGAGGGGGATGCGGCGTGAGACCGCGGTGTCGGCGACCGGCCTGGCATAGGCCGGGCTGTTTCCATTAGCGGAACTTTGTTTCTCCAACGCCCTTATTTGGCCCCAGCAGGAACACCACGTCAAGCGTTGTGACGTGGTGGGTTCGCCCGCTCTTCGCGCGCCCGTTCCGGGCCTGGCGCAGCGGTGGTGACGGAGGGTCAGTGGGCGCGGAAGCCGCTGAGGACAGGGCGCACCAGGCGCTCGATGGCGGTGCGGCGGGCCTCGCGGTCACCCTCGGGGGGTGCGACGGGGCCGGCGACGGCCGGGAAGAGCGGGGCGAGCGCCAGGTGCGGGAGCAGCAGGATCAGCAGGGAGAGGAGCGCGTCGAGGTCGGCCTCTGCGTCCAGGTCCCCGGCGGTGACGGCGCGTTCGAGCAGCGGTCGGAGGCCCGCCAGGTAGAGGTGCTGGACGGGTTCCAGTACAGCCCGGCGGACCACGGGGTCGAGTTCCATGGTGGTCGCCGCGGTCACTCCGCGTTCCAGCGGATGGGTTTCGAAGTAGGACACCCAGGCGTCCATGGCGTTGACCAGATGGGACTCGAAGGGCTCGGCTCCGTCGTAGGAGTCGAGCCAGGGCCGCATGGCCTCGTAGATCCGCAGGGAGGTCTGCTCCGCCACGTAGGTGAAGAGGTCGAGCTTTCCGGAGAAGTACTGGAAGAGGGAGCCCTTGGCGACATCGGCCCGGCGGGCGATGACGTTGAGGCTGCCGGTGGAGTAGCCGTGGGTGCCGAACTCGTCCATCGCGGCGACCAGGACCCGCTCGCGCCGCTCGGGCGGGAGGTGGGTCCAGGTGGTGGTGGGCATCGGCTCTCTCCGCGGCGACCGGGCGGCCGGGTGACCGCCCGGTCATGGTCGGGCGGTACCCGGCCGCTTGTCAACGCGCGGGCCGGTGCGGCGGGTGGTGCGGCGGATGCCGTCCGGGAGGTCAGCGGGCCAGGTAGCGGCCCGTCGGCTCGCCGGTGACGACTCCGTCGCGGTAGGCGATCCGGCCTCCGACGACGGTGACGGCAGGCCAGCCGCGCAGTTCCTCGCCCTCGAAGGGGCAGTGGTCCTGGCCGGACAGCAGGACCTCGGCGGTGACCGTGCGCCGGGAGTCCAGGTCGGCGATGACCAGGTCGGCGTCGGACCCCACCATCAGCGAGCCCTTGTTCCGCAGGCCGTAGGCGGCGGCCGGGTTGGCGGAGACCAGCTCGGCGATCCGGTGCAGCGACAGGCCCCGCTTGTGGTGGCCTTCGGAGAGCAGGATCGGGTAGAGGAGCGCGGTGCCGCCGAAGCCGGGCAGCGCCGGCCACAGGGCGTCGCCCTTGGACTCCTCCATGCAGCAGGCATGGTCGGAGGCGATCCAGTCCACGGTGCCGTCGAGGACGCCGGCCCACAACGCCTCGTTGTCGGAGCGGGTCCGGATGGGCGGGTTGACTTTGCCGCCGAGCCCCCGCCCCGCCTCGTCCAGGGTCTCGTGGTCCAGGCAGAGGTGGTGCAGGGTGACCTCGGTGCGCAGGTCGACCCCCGGGGAGGCTGCCCGGGCCGCGCGGGCGGCCGACAGGGCCGCGGCGCTGGACAGGTGGAGCAGGTTGACCGGACAGCCGGTGGCGCGGGCCAGGGTGGCGGCCTCGCCTATCGCGACCTCCTCGGTGAGGGGCGGCCGGCCCTCGTGGTAGGCCTTCAGGGTCTGGGGGTCGCCGTTCTGCCGCACCCGGTCGATGAACAGCCGCATCAGTTCGGACTGTTCGCAGTGCAGGGAGAGGGAGACCCGGCCGCCGGGCCGTTCCCCGGCGGCCGCGGCGACCGCCTCCATGAGCTGGTAGAGGTGGCCGAGGTCGTACTCCTCCCCGTCGGCCGCCATCCGGAAGCCCTTGGCGTCCCGCGAGTCGGCGGACAGGTTGAAGCCCTTGTAGAACATGTAGTACTTGAACGACCTGACCCCGTACTTGGCGACCAGGTCGGGGATCTCGCGCACCTGGGCGGTGTCCATCGGGGCCAGGTGGAAGGCGTAGTCCGTGTGGCTGCGTCCGGCGACGGCGGCGAGCACCTCAGGGAAGATCTCGGCGTAGGCGCCGGTGCGGTTGAGGTAGTGCTCGCCGGTGCGGAAGTAGGACAGCACCGTGGTCGCGCCGCCCACCAGGGAGGACCGGGTCTCCTCGGCGGCGTCCACTTCGAGCGGGCGGTAGATGCCGAGGTGGAAGTGAGCGTCCACTGCGCCGGGGAGGACCACCCGGCCGGTGGCGTCGATGACCTCCGCGGCCTCGGCGGGATCGATGTGGTCGGCCAGTGCCGCGATCTTGCCGTCGCGTACCGCGAGGTCGGCGGTGAACTCGCCCAGGCGGGGCTGGACAAGGGTGCCGTTCTTGACGAGCAGGTCGTATCGGGTCATGACAGGCCGGACGCCCGCGAACGGCGACGCCCGTACCCCCTTCCGCAGCCGCGAAGATTGGGAAACACCGTTTCCCTTATGCACGATGAGGCGCCATGCTAGCTTTTCGAAACAGCGTTCCACAAGGAGAAACAGCGACCACGAAGGTGCGTGAGCCGCCATGGAGCCCCAACCCAGCCCCTCTCCGCCCGGACCGGGCCCTCTCGCCGGAATGACCGTCCTGGACTGCGCCACCTTGTTCGCGGGGCCGTTGGCCGCGACCATCCTCGGCGACTACGGCGCGGACGTCATCAAGATCGAACACCCCTCCCGCCCCGATCCGGCCCGCAGCCACGGCCCGTCGAAGGACGGGGAGGGCCTGTGGTGGAAGATGCTGGGCCGCAACAAGCAGACCGCGACCCTGAATCTGGGCCGGCCGGCCGGCGCGGAGCTGCTGCTCCGGCTCGCCGAGGGGGCGGACGTACTGATAGAGAACTTCCGTCCGGGCACCCTGGAGCGCTGGGGCCTCTCCCCCGAGGCCCTGCACCGGGTCAACCCGGGTCTGGTCATCGCCCGGGTCACCGGCTTCGGCCAGACGGGCCCCTACGCGCGCCGGCCCGGTTTTGGCACCCTCGCGGAGTCGATGAGCGGCTTCGCGGCCCTGACCGGCGCCCCGGACGGCCCGCCCACCCTGCCGCCGTTCGGTCTGGCCGACGGGGTGGCGGCCCTGGTGACGGCCTCCGCCGTACAGACCGCCCTGTACCACCGGGATGTCCACGGGGGGCCCGGGCAGGTGGTGGACCTCGCCATCATCGAGCCCCTGCTGACGCTGCTGGGGCCGCAGCCGATGGCGTACGACCAGCTGGGCGTCGTACCGGAGCGCACCGGCAACCGGTCCGTCCACAACGCGCCCCGCAACATCTACGCCACCCGGGACGGCCGCTGGGTGGCCGTCAGCACCTCGGCGCCGTCGGTGGCGGAGCGCGTGATGAAGCTGGTCGGGCATCCGGAGGTGACGACCGAGCCGTGGTTCGCCGGCGGCGCCGGCCGGGCGGCGCACGCGGACCTGCTCGACGGGCAGGTGGGGAGCTGGATCGCGGACCGCACCCAGGCCGAGGTGATCGCCGCCTTCGAGGCGGCCGAGGCCGCCGTGTCCCCGGTCCACGGGATCGCCGACATCTTCGAGGACCCCCAGTACCGGGCGCTGGACTCGCTGACGACCGTCGAGGATCCGGTACTGGGCCCGCTGCGCATGCAGAACGTCCTCTACCGGCTGTCCGCCACTCCGGGGCGGATCCGCTGGACGGGCCGGGCGCACGGGCAGGACAACGAGGCCGTCTTCGGCGGACGGCTGGGCCTGTCCCGGCGCGAGCTGGACGAGCTCGCGCACGAGCACACCATCTAGGCGTCTCTTTCGGATCGTGCCGGGCCCGGCCCGCCTGACACCGCGGCCTGGCGCGTTGTCGTCGGTCGCCCCACGGCACCAGACGACCCGGACTGATCCGGCCCCGCTCCAGCAGACGCCCCTCGTACAGCTTCTTGGGAGATGCCATGAACCAGGTCCACGGCTACCCGGGCGGACACGTGTCGCTCGGCGGAGCCCAGGTGGTCGATCTCGCCCACCCCATGCGGCGGGGGATGCCGCAGTCCCCCAACCACCCCCCGTTCCGGATGCTCCTCGAACGCCGGCACGGCGACATGGTGCGCGCCGACGGCGGTTCGGCCGCGAACGAGCTGATCGTCACCGGCGGGCATGTCGGTACGCATGTCGACGCGCTCGCCCATGTCTCCCAGGACGGGCTGCTGTACGGCGGCCTCGACGCGGCCGGGAGACAGGACCACGAGGGCTTCTCGCGGCACGGCATCGAGGAGTTCCCGCCGTACGTCGGGCGGGCGGTGTTCCTGGACATCGCCGCCCTGCACGGTCTGCCCGCGCTGCCCGCCGGGTACGAGATCACGGTCGAGGACCTGGAAGCGGCCGGGGAAGCGGCCGGGGCGGAGGTCCGGTCCGGTGAGGCGCTGCTGCTGGGGACGGGCTGGTCCCGGCACTGGGACGACCCCGCGCACTTCACCGGCCAGGAGCAGGGGGCGCCGGGGCCCGGTCCGGCCGCCGGGGCCTGGATCGCTGCCAGGGGGGTCCGGGTGGTGGGCGGGGAGACCATCGCCTTCGAGCACATCCCGCCGGGCCGAGGGCACGCCGAACTGCCGGTGCACCGGCAGCTGCTGGTCGAGGCCGGCATCCACATCGTGGAGACGATGCGGCTGACCGGGCTGGCGGCCGCGGGCCGCGCCGAATTCCTGCTGGTGCTGGCCCCGCTGCCGGTGGTGGGGGCCACCGGGGCGCCGGTCCGGCCGCTCGCGGTCCTGCACGAGGTCCGGAACGAGGTCCGCAACGAGGTCCAGCGGGACGGGAAGCCGCTGTGAGCGGCGCCGGATACGCGGCACAGCTGGCCGAGTTCGCGGCCGCCTGCCGGGACGGAGTCCCCCAGGGCATCCTGCACGATGCGGCGGCCCGCACCATGGACTGCCTGGGCAACAGCCTCGGCGCGCTCGGACCCCACGGCGAGCGGGATCCCCGGGCCTCACCCCAAGCGGCCGCCCTGGCCCTGGCCCGGGCCGCCGGCGGCGCCGCGCAGGCCACGGTGATCGGCGGCGGGCTCAGCGTCCCCGCCGACCGGGCCGCGCTGGTCAACGGCACGCTCGCGCACGCCCTGGACTTCGACGACACGCATCTGCCGTCCGTGCTGCATCCCACCGCGTCCGTGCTGCCGGCGGCGCTGGCGGTCGCCGAGGCGACCGGTGCCGACGGCACGGCCCTGTTGGCGGCCGTCGCCGCCGGCGGCGAGGTGTGCGTACGGCTGGGCATGGCCTCGTACGATCCGGACCTGCGCAACTCGGTGTTCTTCGAGAAGGGCCTGCACGCCACGTCCATCTGCGGGACCGTGGGCGCCGCCGTCGCGGCCGGCCTGCTGTACGGGCTGAGCGCGGTGGAACTGGCCCACGCCATCGGGATCGCCTGCTCGATGGGGGCCGGGGTGATCGAGGCCAACCGGACGGGCGGCTCGGTCAAACGCGTCCACTGCGGCTGGGCCGCCCATTCCGGGGTGTGCGCCGCGCAGTTCGCCGGGGCGGGGGTCACCGGCCCGCCCACCGTGCTGGAGGGCCGGTTCGGGTTCCTGACCGCGTTCCTCGATGACCGCTGGCATCCCGAGCCGCTGGTCCGGGGCCTTGAGGACATGGGGGCGGCGGAGAACTGGGAGTACGCGCGGACCGTGTTCAAACCGTACCCCTCCAACCACTTCACCCACCCGGGGATCGACTGCGCGCTGGCGCTGCGCGCGGATGGACTGCGGGCCGAGGACGTGGTGGGCGCGCGGCTCGGGGTGGCTTCCGCGCCCCGGCGCACCATCGGGGAGCCGCGCGCCGAGAAGACCCGGCCGCGCACGCCCTACCACGCGAAGTTCTCCGGCCCCTACACGGTGGCGGCCGCGCTGCTGGCCGATCCGGCCCTGACCGGCCCGGGGGTGCGGCACGCGGACTTCACTCCGGAGGCGCTCGCCGATCCGGTGCGGCTGAGTCTGGCGCAGCGGGTGGAGGTGCTGGCGGACGAGCGGTGCGAGGACGAGTTCCCGCTCGCTTTCAGTGCCGTACTGGAAGTCCGGACCCGGCAGGGGCGGACGCTGAGCGCGCGGGTGGCCAGCTCGCTCGGCGGTCCCGGACGGCCGCTGTCGGAGGCCGACTTGGAGGGGAAGTTCCGGCTCAACGCGGAGCCGGTACTGGGCGCGGCGCGGGCGGACGAGGTCATCGCGGCCGTCCGCGCCCTGCCGGAGGCACCGGGCGGCGCCGCGGCCGCGCTGCTGCCGCTCACGGAACCGGGCTGAGCGGCCCCGAGTACCCCGCCTTCAGCGGCGGGTGGCGAGGATCCGGCGGGCGGCGCGGATGACGGCTTCGTCGATCATCCGGCCGTCCGGGCCGGTGATGACCCCCGACCCGCTCTCGGCGGCCCGGGTGAAGCGGTCCAGCAGCTCGGCGGCCGCGGTCACTTCCTGCGCCGACGGGGTGAAAACGGCGTGTACGAGAGCCAGTTGGCGGGGGTGGATACAGGCGCGGGAGCGGTAGCCGAGGCCGCGCAGGGCCTCGGTGCCGCGGGCGAAGCCGGCCAGGTCGGTGAAGTCGGTGGCCACCGGCCCGACGGGCGGCAGCAGCCCGGCGGCCGCGGAAGCCAGCAGGATGCCCGTACGGATGGAGCTCAGGGCGGGTCCGGCCGGGTCCGAGCGGTCGATGCCGAGCTCGGCGCAGAGGTCGGCCTCGCCGAGCTGGAGGTGGCGTACGCGCGGCGCCAGGGCGATGGACCGGGCGTCGAGCACGGCCGAAGCGGTCTCCAGCAGCGGCGCCAGGGCCAGCACGCCCGGTTCGAGTCCCTGCCGGCGCTCGGCCGCGGTGAGGACCTCGTCATGGGCGGCGATCTCATCCGCGCCCTCGCACTTGGCGAGGCAGAAGCCGGTGACCGACGGGCCGGCCAACAGCCGGCTCTCGGCGAGCCCGGCCGGACCGGGGTTGACCCGGATCCAGATCTCGGGGCGGGGGTCCGCGGTCGCCTCGGCCGGCCCGGCGAGTTCCGCGAGCCAGTCGTGGACGCGCGTCCGGGCCAGGTCCTTGACCGAGGGCGCGACCGCGTCCTCCAGGTCGACGATCAGGGCGTCCGCCCCGCGTCCGAGCGCCTTCGCCAGCATCTCGGAGCGATCCCCCGGGACGTACAGGTAGGAGCGGGGCACAGGGCCGATCCGGCGCTGGGGCATGGCGGGGCCGTCCGGTTCGTCGGGGGTTCCCTCACAAGGGAGTTGACGGGGCCTCACCCTAGAAGAGCGGGCGCCGACGGGTCAACGCACATCGTTTCGCTGTGGGATCCGTCGTTTCGCAGGGGTCGGCCGGGCCGCGTAACGCACCTTTTACCCCGACGGATGTCCATCCCCTTGACAGGCCCCGTCGACTGCGGCTCCATATGGTGGACAAATACGAAACAGAGTTCCACACAGAGAAACTTGTTGCCCTCCATGGGAGAGGAACGACGGCTCATGCACCCTCAACCAGCCAGAGCTGCCCGGAGACGAGGCCGCGCCGTATCGGCCGCGCTCGTGGTGGCCGCTTCCGGCTCCCTGGTCCTCACCGCGACCCCCGCACAGGCCGGCAGTGCGCCCGTCACCTACGACTGCGTGTTCAGCTCTTCCCATTCGCTGTTCACCACGACGGCCACTCTCACCGCCCCGGCCACGGCGGCGGCGGGCGAGGCCGTGGACGTCACCTTGAGTCTCGCGAACAAGGGGCCGGCCAACGGTCCGGTCCCGCTGCCCGCGAACAGTGTCGCCCCCTCGGCCGACATACTCGTCTCCGGCCAGGCCCCGCTGCATCTCAGTGCCCCGGCCTCCAACGCGCCCATCCCCGCGAAGGGCGAGATCCCCATCCCGGATCTCCAGGGCAAGCTGACCGTGGCCCAGCCCGGCACGGTCACGCTCACCCCGGACCAGCTCACCCTGGACATCCCCAGCTACGGCCTGTCCCTGGAATGCACGCTCCAGGGTGCCGCCACCGTCCTGCACACCATGACGGTGACCCCGGCGGCCGACTCCAACACCGCGGCCCTCACCGGAGTCTCCGGGCGCCCCGCGTCGAACACCACCGGTGCCCGGCCGGGCGATGTGCTCACGCTCGCGGGTGCGGGCTGGGACAGCTCCGCTCCCCTCGGCAACGTCGAGCTCTGCAGCCTGGCCGGCACCGGCTGTTCGAGCGCGGACCTCACTCCCGACCTGCGGATCGCCGCGGACGGCAAGCTGTCCGGCACCATCGCCGTCGGCCGGTCCGCCGCTCCCGGACCGCGCCGGCTGAAGATCACCCAGGGAACGGCCAGTGCCTCGCTGGTCGTCGGCATCCTGGGCAACCGCACCTTGCAGACCACTCCCCGTGGCGGCGGTCCCGGTACCGGCGCCACCGTGTCCGGGGTCAGCTTCGACCCGGGTGACGAGGTCACCCTCGCCGCGGTCGACAAGGACGGCAGGCCGGTCGGCGGCCCCGGGCCCACCGCACCGGTGGACGCCCGCGGCAACTTCACCGCCAGCCTGGTCCCCGCCGTGGGGGCCGTGAAGATCGTGGCAACCGAGAAGGACGGCGGCGACACCGCGGAGACCCCGTGGGCGGGGAGTTCCGACGGCGGCGGCTCCGAGCAGACGCTGAAGGTCGTCGTCTCCGGCGGCGCCCTGACCATGTCGGCCGAACCGGGCGAGGTCACCCTCACCCCGGTCACCGTGGACGGCACCCCGAAGGACTCGGCCGGCGCGCTGCGCGCCCTGGAGGTGAAGGACTTCCGGGGCAGCACCCAGGGCTGGTCCCTGGTCGGTACCGTCACCGACTTCCGCAACGCGGCGGGAGCCGTCATCCCCGCCTCCGAGCTGGCCTGGACCCCGCAGTGCGCGGTGCACCCCGGGTCCTCGGCGGCCTCGTCCGTCACCCCGGGCAGCAGCGGGCCGCTGAGCGCCACCACGGCGTCCCCACTGTGCATCCAGGCGGCCGGCTCCGATCCGACCGGCGTGACCGGCGGGCACTTCGACGCCGGCGCGGCGCTCGACCTGAGCGTGCCGGGGATCGTACAGAGCGGCGAGTACGCGGCCGTGCTCCGGCTGACCCTGTCCTGACCCTCCGAGCGTTACCGGCGGCGGGGCGCGATCCCGCCGCCGGTAACGGCGGGCGGCCGAGGCCACGTTGGCGACACTCCCCAGCCAGGACACCACCGAGCAAGAGCGGGAACCATGACGCCCCTGCAAAGCCACCGCCCGCTCCGCCGGGCCCTGCGCACAGCCCTGCGTACGGGGGTAGTCGCGCTCGTAGCGTTCTGCTCCACCGCTCTGACCACGCTCCCTCCCGCGGCACCGTCCGCGCGGGCCCCACAGTCCACCGGCCGGGCGTCGGCGGACGCCTGGTCGGTGCAGCCCACCGGTACCGCCGGCCGGTCCACCTTCACCATGGACTCCGCCCCCGGGACCGTGATCAAGGACTCGGTGCGCGTCAGCAACCTGTCCCCCGCCCCGCTGTCCATGCAGGTGTACGGCGCCGACGCCTACAACACCCCGCGCGACGGCGCCCTCGCGTACCGCCAGGCCGGCGAGGCGCAGACGGGAATCGGCACCTGGGTCGGGCTCGCCACCAACGCGCTGGTGATCCCGCCCGGGCGGGCCGCGGACATCCCGTTCACGCTGACCGTGCCCGCCGACGCCCCGCCCGGCAGCCATGTCGGCGGGATCGTCGCCCTCAACAACGCGGTGGAGCAGGCCGGTGAGTCCTCCGGTGTCGATGTGGGCATCCAGCGGGCGATAGCCGTCCGCGTCCAGCTCACCGTCGAGGGACCCCGTACGCCGGGGCTCGCGGTCCGGGACCTCCACGTGGACCACGACCCGGCGTGCCGCCCCTTCGCCGCGGCCCGCGCCAGGCTGTCGTACACGGTGGTGAACACCGGCAACACCGCGCTGGAACCTACGGTCACCCCGCGGATCAGCGGCCTGTTCGGGCTGCGCGAGACCGCGTTCCCGGCGCGGGGCCTGCCGCTGCTGCTTCCCGGGCAGAGCACGCGCCTGACCGCGGAGTGGTCCCCGGCGCCCGGGGTCGACCTCCTGACCGCCTCCGTGCAGGTCGGCGCGACCGGTGTGCCGCCGGCTTCGGCGGAGACCGGCAGGGTCGCGCTGGCCTGGCCCACGGTCGGCTCGATCGCCGCGCTGCTCGCCGTCCTCGCCGTCTGCCTGGCACTGGTCCGGCGGCGGCGCCGGAGCGGCGCCGGAGCCCTGTCGTGAACCGGCGGGCCGGCCTCGTGAACCGGCGCTCCCCTGGGGTGACCCGGTGGACCGGCGTGGTGAGCCGGCGGGCCGCTGTCGTGGGCCGGCGGCCCGCCGTCGTCGCGGTGTGGGTCGCCCTGGTGCTGCTCGCCGTGCCGTGGGTGCCCGCCACCGCCGGCCGGGCGGCCGCGGCCGAGCCCGCGACCGTCTCGGTGGAGAACCCGCGGGCCACCGTGGGCCGGCCGCTGAAGGCCACCGGTACCGGCTGGGAGCCCGGCTCGACCGTGCAGGTCGAGGTGTGCGGGGGCTCGGCGCTGCGCGGCAGTGCCGACTGCGACGCGGTGCGGGCGGCGGTCGCGTTGGCGGCGGCCGACGGCACCTTCCGGGTGGCCCTGATCGCCGGTACACCGCCCTCGCCGTGCCCCTGTGTGCTGCGGGCCTCGGCGCAGCCGACGGGCGCCCGCGCCCAGGTGGCGCTCGACCTGGCCGGTGCGGGGGGCGTCGCGCCCCCGGCCCCCGTCTCCCCGGCCGTGCGCGTGGACGTGGTGTCGGCGGCGCTGTCCGGCGGCCCCGGCCTCGCCGAGCTGTTCGGCGCTCCCGCCCGCCGCACGCTGACCGTGACCCTGCGCAATCCGGGGGACCGGCCGCTGGGGCGGGCGCCGCTGATCATCGCCTGGGGGCCCGGATCGGCCGCGGACATACCGGTGGGCGTCCCGGTGACGGCGGAACTCCCCGCGGGCGCGCAGCGGACGTACCGCGTGCCGGTGGAACTGCCGGCGGCGGCGTTCGGCCGGTACTCGGTGGGCGGCCGCTACGCCTCCGCAGAGTTCGGCGTGACCACCGACATCTACCCCTGGGGTCTGCTGGGCGCGGCCGCCGCCGCGGTGCTGCTCACCGTCTACACGGCCGCGGTCGCCCTGCGGCGCCTGGCGGACCGGCCCCGGGGCCGGCGCGCGTCCGGGGCGGCCGCCCTGAACCTCCCCTCCTCAGTGGAGCGGGACGCGCTGCTCGCCTCGCTGACCGGCGGGCCCGCCGGTGACGGCCCGGACGCGAGGGTCGGGACCGGCGCGCTGATCCGGGCGCTGGCGGGCGAGCCGGCGCTCGTCGACTTCCGGGCGCTGCCCGCGCTGCTCGCCGCGGTCCGGCCCGCCGGGGTGCCGGCCGTGGCGCGGCCCCTGCCGGCCGGTGCCGACACCCCCGGGGCCGGGAACGACAAGACCTCCGACGGATCCGAAGTGCAGGAGTCCGCGTGAACCTACGTAACGACCGTCCGGGTCGGGACCCGTCCGAAGGCACGGCCGACGGACTCGTGGGCGCAGCCGGCGGGCTCGTCGTCGGGGTGTATCTCGCCTCGGCCCCGCTGCTGGGCGGCCGCCTCGGGATGCCCGGTGAGGCCGTCCGCTACCTCCTGCTCACCGGCCTTCTGCTCGCCGCGCTGGTGGGCCGGCTGACCGGGCGGCGCCGGGCGGCACGGCAGCGCACCCCGGCGGCGGCCGCCCGTGGGCTCCTCGCCGCGTCCGTGCTGTCCGGCGCCGCCGCGGTCTCCTCCTCCCCCGCCGCGTTCTCGGCGCTGCTGATGGGGGCGGCCGGGGTCGCCGGCGCGGGCCTGGGCCTGTACCGGCCGTCCCACGTCTGGCACGCGGCGTTCCTGACCGGGGCCGGCACGGCGGCCGCGGGCACGGCGCTGCTCGCCACCACGCCGTACCTCGCGTGCGCGGCGTCCGCCGGCCTGGCGGCGCTCCTGCTGCTGCCGCTCTGCGCCCGGCCCACGGCTACGGCGGATGCCGGAGCCTCGGTGGCGGCTGCCGGTCCTCGCGGGGTGGCCGCGGCCGTGGGAGCGGCCGTCACGGGCACGGTGTTCGCCGCGCACAGCCTGGTGGTCTTCCGCTGGGAGCTGCTCGGCGCCCGCGCCGTATGGCCGTTGGCTCACGCGTTCGGCCTCGCCGCGCTGGTGGTGTGGGCCCTGGCCCTGGCCGCCCGGCGGAGGCCGACCGCCGGTTCCGGATATCCCGCCGTACTGCCGGCCGGGTTGACGGCGGCGGTCGGCGGCTGCGCAGGGCCGGCCGGCCCTGGCAGCTCACGGTGGCCCTGGCGGCCGTACTGGTCTGCGCCTCGGCTGCGACCACGGCCGGTACGGGCCAGGCCCCGCCGGTCCGCCCGGCGCGCGCTGCGGCGTACGTGGTGGCGGCGCTGACCGGCGGTGCGGTCGCGGCCACCCTGGTGGTGCTCTCGCCCCGGCTGCTGGGCGGGTCGGACACGCTGACGGCGATCGGACTCGCCCCGGCGCTGGCGGCCCTGTTCACGCTGCTTCGGCGTGGGCCCGCGCGGGGCGAGGTTCCCGACGCCCCGGAGCGGCCAGGCGGCGAGTCCGCGGAGTACCCGGTCACCGCCCACCGGCTCGGGGTCACCGAGCCGGGCGGCCCGCCGGTGCGCAACCTCGAACTGGCCCTGCCGCGCGGCAGCATCGTCTATCTGACGGACCGGCGGGCCGGCCGCCGGGCGGGCGCGGTGCTGTCCGTCCTGGCGGGTTCGCGGCGGGCGGACCGCGGCGGATGGCTGCTGCACGGCCACGACGTGTCGCGGGTCGACCCTCGGGCCCGCTGGGACCTGCGGCTCTCGGTGTACGCGGACCCCGCCGACCCGAGCCGGCTGGGCGCCCTGCCGCGCGCCCATCCCGCGACTTCGGTGGCGGAGGCGGTGACGGCCGCGGCGGCCCGCCTGGCGCCCGACCGTTCGGCGGCCGGCACGGAGGCCGCCCACGAAGCGTTCCCGTTCCTGAAGGCACGCGGCGCGAGCGCCGCGCAGCGGCTTGATCCCGCCGAACGCTGTGTGCTGGCCCTGGTGCAGACCCTGATCGCACAGCCGGCCCTGCTCCTGCTGGACCTCACGGGGCCCGGCTGCGGCCCGCTGGCCACCGATCCGGCGGTCACCGCGCTGCTGGGGCACATCCGCGACCAGGGCACCGCGGTCCTGGTGTCCGCGCCCGACTCGGCGGTGCCGCCGGCGGTCCACGAGATCTCCCTCCCCTCATCCGGCAGCGCTCGGACGGTCATCCCGCGACGGAGCAGAAAGGCCCAGCCGTGACGATCTCGCCCATGAACCGCACTCGGACCCGGACCCGGAATCGCCGTACGGCTCTCGCCGCGGCCGCGGCGCTCATGCTGACCGGGTACTCCGGCGGTGTCGCGGCGGCGGACGGGCCGCCTGCCACGGTCCGGGTGTCGGACGCCACGGACCTCACCGAGGGCCAGCGGATCACGGTATCCGGGCAGGGCTTCCAGGCCGGCCTCACCTCCGTCGCGGTCGGCCTGTGCACGAAGGGCTACACCAGCAACAAGGACTGCGATCTCGGCGGCGGCGCCCGGCTGGTCACCATCGGTCCGGACGGGGTGCTGCCCACGGTCACCCTCAGCGTCCGCTCCAAGGTGGCCGGGGCGGACTGCCTGACCACGGCCTGTGTGGTGGGCGTGGCCCCCCTGCCCTCCGGTACACCGCCGCATCTGATCGCCGCCAACAGCGTCCAGATCCCCGTCGGTTTCGCCGGCGGATCCGTGGCGGGCGACGCCTCCGGCACCGGTTCGGGCGCGCCGGCCGGCGCGCCCGCCGCCGGCACCGACGGTTGGGAGGGCCCGTCCGACCTCATGTGGTCCGTGTCGCTGGCCCTGACCGTCCTGTGCCTGGTCCTCGCGTTCGTCCGGGGCCGCCGGGGGCGGCACCCGGCACCACCGCACTGACTGCTTCGAAGGGAAGCGCATGACATCACAGCGCACGGCATCACGAAGAAGGCACCGGTACGGGGCGGCTGTCTGCTGCTCCGCGGTGATCGCACTCGGGGCGGCGGTACCCGCCGTGGGAGCGGGCACCCTCACGGTCAGCAAGTCGACCGGGCTCGCGGTCGGGGACAAGGTCACGGTGTCCGCGAAGGGGTTGAGCCCCAACCAGGGGTTCGTGCCCCTCGGGCTGTGCAAGCCCAAGCCGGCCGGCCCGACGGACTGTGAGACCTCTCCGGACGCGTCGATCATCGGCAAGACCGACGCGGCGGGGGTGTGGCACAGCGCGGCGACCGACGCGACCACCGCCCAGATCACCATCAAGGCCAAGGCGGGCGGAGCCGACTGCCCGGCCAAGGCCGGGAACTGCGTCATCGCGGTGTCGATCTCCGCGACGAAGGAGCTCGTGGAGGTCCCGCTGACCGTCGGCGCCGGCGGCGGCACACCGACGACGCCCCCGGCGGGCAACCCCCCGCCCGCCACCACCGGCGGCTCGGGCGGCAGCGGCGGGTCGGGTACGGCGGGTGGTCCGGGTACCGGCGGTGGCGGTACGGACACGCTGCCGCAGACGGGCTCCACCGACGGGCTGGCGGTGACCACCCTGGTGGGCGGCACGGCGTTCCTGCTCGGCGGCTGCACCCTGGTCCTGATGCGGCGCCGCAGCACCCCGCACTGACAGCAGTACCAGCGGTAGTGAACAGGCGAAGAGGAGGCCGCCCCCCGGTCTCGCCGGGGGCGGCCTCCTTCGCGTTCGTCCGTGTTCAGCCCCTGGGGCCGGGGTGCGGCGGCTCTCCCAGGCGTCGGCAGGCCGTACCGACATCGACCACGTCGGCGTACTTGGAGTCGAGGTCGAAGAGGTTTCCCTCGTGCGGTCCGGGGTCCCGGTCGGCGACCGCCTCGCGCACCACGATCGGGCGCAGCCCGTGCTGGAGGGCGTCCAGGGTGGTGGCGCGGACGCAGCCGCTGGTGGAGAACCCGGCGATGACGAGGGTGTCCACGCCCAGGACGCGCAGCACATCGCGCAGCCTGGTCTGGAAGAAGGCGCTGGGGTAGTGCTTGTGGATGACCACCTCGCCCGGTTCCGGTGGACAGATCCGGGTGAAGGCGGCGTGTTCGCTGCCCACCCGGAAGGCGCCCAGGCCGGGCACCTTCCGGGCGAAGTGCGGTGCGTCCACGGCCGGTTCGCCTTCGTAGTGGACCGCGGTGAAGATCACCGGGAACTCGGAGCGGCGGGCGGCCCGTGCCAGCCGGGCCATCGCCTCCAGGGCCGCGGCCGCGGTGTCGAGGTAGAGCCGGCTGTCGGCCGCCGCGTACGCCTCGACGGGGTCGACGAGGAGGAGCGCGGGATGCTCGCCCCACCCGATGCGGCCGCCGAACCCGGCGGCCCGGTAGTCATCGGCCAGCAGCTCCCCGGCCTGCGGCGCCGGGGCCGGCGGCTCCTCCGCCACCTCAGATCACTCCGTCCGCGGTGAGTTTCTCCAGCTGCTCCGCGCCGAGTCCGAGGAGGCCGCCGTACACCTCGTCGTTGTGGGCGCCGAGCTCGGGACCGGCCCAGCGGACCCCGCCGGGGGTGGCGGAGAGCTTGGGGACCACGTTCTGCATGGGGATCTCGCCGAAGTCGGGGTGCGGGAGACGGACGATGGCCTCGCGGGCGGCGAAGTGCGGGTCGGTGAGCATGTCGGAGGCGGTGAAGGTCTTGCCGGCCGGGACGCCCGCCCGGTGCAGGGCGGCGAGCAGGGCCTGGGCCTCGTGGCCGGCGGTCCAGGTGGTGACGATGTCGTCCAGCTCGCTCTGGTGGGCGCCGCGCGCGCCGTGGGTGGCGTACTTGGGGTCCTCGGCGAGGTCGGGGCGATCCATGACCTCGGTGAGCCGCCGGAAGACGGTGTCCTGGTTGGCGGCGATCAGTACGGCCGCGCCGTCGGCGGTCGGATAGACGTTGCTGGGGGCGACGTTGGGGAGGACCGGGCCGGTGCGTTCGCGCTGGTATCCGCCGATCTCCCACTCGGGCAGCAGGGACTCCATGTAGGCGAGGACGGCCTCGTAGAGCGCGGAGTCCACGACCTGTCCGGCGCCGGTGCGTTCCCTGGCGTGCAGGGCCATCACGGCGCCGTAGGCGGCCATGGTCCCGGCCAGGGCGTCGCCGAGGGAGATCCCGGCGCGGGACGGCGGCCGGTCCGGCTCGCCGGTGATGTGCCGGATACCGCCCATGGCCTCACCGATGGAGCCGAAGCCGGCCCGCGGGGCGTAGGGGCCGGACTGCCCGTAGCCGGTGACCCGGACCATCACGAGCCGGGGGTTGACGGCGGCGAGTTCCTCGAAGCCCAGGCCCCAGCGTTCGAGGGTGCCGGGGCGGAAGTTCTCCACCAGGACGTCGGCCTGGGCGACCAGTTCGCGCACCAGTTCCTGGCCCCGTTCCGTTCGGAGGTTGCAGGTGACGGACATCTTGTTGCGGGCCACGACGGGCCACCACAGGGATTTGCCGTAGGGGCGCTCGCGGCCCCACTGGCGCATCGGGTCGCCCCGTCCGGGGTCTTCGAGCTTGATGATCTCGGCACCGTGGTCGCCGAGGAGCTGGCCGCAGAAGGGACCGGCAAGCAGGGTGCCGGTCTCGATGACACGGATGTCGGAGAGGGGTCCACTCATGCCGCGAGTGTAGTTTTGGGAAACGCTGTTTCGCTAGAGGAATCGAGGCGGCAGAATACGCGCATGGACAACTCCCCGGCGGTATCACCGCCTTCGGGTCCGGGCGTGGTGGAAGTGGCTCCGCGCGACGGACTGCAGAACGAATCACGTGCCCTGTCGCCCCAGGAGCGGGCCGTACTGATCGAACGGGCCGTACGGGCGGGCGCCCGGCGCGTGGAGGCGGTCGCCTTCGTGCACCCCGGACGGGTGCCGCAGATGGCCGGCGCCGAGGAGGTCATGGCGCTGCTCACGCGGCCGGACGGGGTGCGCTACAGCGGTCTGGTGCTCAACACACGCGGTATGGAACGGGCTTCCGAGAGCGGGGTGCACGAGATCAACTACGCACTGGTCGCCAGCGACACCTTCTCCCGGCGCAACCAGGGCGTGGGCACGGAGGAGTCGATGCGCACGTGGGAGCAGGTCTCCGCGCTGGCCCACCGGGAGGGGATCGGTCGCTCACTGACCATCGCCGCGGCCTTCGGCTGTCCCTTCGAGGGCGAGATCGCCGAGTCGCGGGTCCTCGAACTGGTCCGGCGGGGGGTGACGACGGGCGCCGAGGAGATCGTCCTCGCCGACACCATCGGGGTCGGCGCCCCGGACGTGGTGACCCGGCTACTGGAAGCGGTACGGGCCGAGGCGCCGGACGTGGCCCTGCGCTGCCACTTCCACAACACCCGCAACACCGGCTACGCGAACGCGGTGGCGGCGGCCGCCACCGGAGCCGCCTGGCTGGACTCCTCCCTCGGCGGGATCGGCGGCTGCCCCTTCGCGCCGGCCGCCACCGGGAACATCGCCACCGAGGACCTCGTCTACCTGCTGCACCGGATGGGCATGGACACCGGCATCGACCTGGAGTCCGCCGCCGCCACCGGGACCTGGCTGGGCGAGGTGCTCGGCATCTCGGTCCCCGCCCTGCTGGGCCGATCGGACCCCTTCCCCGGCACCGTCGGCGGAGAGGGGCAGTAGGGCCATGGGCGCACATCCGCACGGCTGGTGGATCCTGCTCCACCTCGTCCTGTTCGTCTTCTGGCTGGGCGGCGACCTGGGCGTGTACGCCTCCAGCAGGTACGTCCTCAAGTCCGGGCTGCCCTTCGAGGCCCGCTCCACCGCACTGTCCATCATGAGCGTCCTCGACCTGGGCCCGAAGATCTGCCTGGTGCTGATCCTCCCCAGCGGCGTCACCCTGATGGCCGTCGAACCGCACGGCGCCGGGTTGCTCAACGTCTGGACCGCGAGCGCCACTTGGGTGTTCGCCGGGTTCTGGCTGTGGCTGACCGTCCGCGACCACCACCACCCCGGCAAGCACCCCTGGGTCCGCAAGCTGGACTGGTCGCTGCGGGTCGGGCTCACCGCCGTCCTGCTGGGCCTCGGCGTCTACACCCTGGTGGTCACCGAGCCCTTCGGCGTCACCACCAATCCGCTCTGGCTGGGGGCCAAGGTGATCCTGTACGCCACGGCCATCGCCTGCGGCCTGGCGATACGCCTGACCCTGCGGCCGTTCGGCGCGGCGTTCGGGGAGCTGGCCCGCGCGGGCACCGGCGGGAAGGTGGAGGACTCGCTGAAGCGGGCCGTCGACGGCTGTGTCCCCTATGTACTGGGGATCTGGACCTGCGTCCTGTCCGCCGCGGCCCTGGGCGTCTTCAAGCCCTACGCCGACCTGTAGCCGGCGGCGGAGCCGCTCAGCGCAGACCCGGGCGGTACCCGAACTCCGCCGAGAGCCGCCCCACGCTGTCCATCAGCAGGGGCGCGCACTCGGCCAGCCGCGGCTTGAACCGGGACTGCGGGCCGGCCACGCTGAGTACGGCGATGATGTGGCCGTCGTGGCCGAAGACGGGTGCCGCCAGCGAGGCCGAACCGGTCTGCCGCTCCCCCACGGAGGTGGCGTACCCGCGGCGTTTGATGGCGGCGAGCTCCTTGCGCATCCGGTCGGGGTCGGTGATGGTGCGGTCGGTGACGGCGTCCAGCGGGTGCCGCGACAGATAGGTGTCGATCTCGGATTCGGACAGGAAGGCCAGGAACGCCTTGGAGGAACTGCCGGCGTGCAGCGGCAGCGGGATCCCGAGGGCCACCTCCATGCGCAGTTCCTGGTCGGGCACGACCTGGTCGACGTAGAGCCGGGTGTCACCGCGCCGGATGGAGAGGGTGGCGGTCTCGCCGCACTGGGCGGCGAGCCGGCGCAGCTCCGGTGCGGCGAGGACGCGGAGATCCGTGCGGGCGAGGTAGGCGCGGCCCAGCGAGATGGCGGCGGGCCCGAGGGCGTACCGGCGGGTGACCGGGTCGGTGATGATCAGGTCGCGGTTCCGCAGGGCGGTGAGGATGCGGTGCACGGCGGCCTTGGTGATCTCGAGCTCCTGGGCGATCTCGGTGACTCCGAGATCGGGCCGCGAATGCCTGCCGAACATCAACAGCACGTCCATGGCGCGCTCCACGGCCGCGATGGACCGGCTACTGCTCGTCTCCTCAGTCACAGGTGTCCTCCTGGCCGATCGGCTCGGGGGGCGGTATGGGCGGCCTTCCCCGACTTGACGGAAGCATAACGGTAATTTCCCCATGGGAAACAGCCGCCCCGGACGGCCGGATTCGTTGACACCCCAACAGGCAGCTCGTTACGCTGATGGAGACAGTGTTCCACTGGAGGAAACATTAGGCAGCGGGGGTGCGATGACCACCGTCATCGACGAAACGACCTTCCGTCAGGTGCTGTCCAGATGGCCGAGCGGCGTTGGCATCGTCACCACGGCCGGCGAGGACGGCTGGCACGGCATGACGGCCAGCTCATTCAGCAGTGTCAGCCTCACACCGCCGTTGGTGCTGGTGTGTCTGGACCGGCGGATCCGTTCCCACGACCTCCTGATACGCAACGGCGTGTTCGCCGTCAACATCCTGGGGCGGGACCATCTGACGCTGGGCCGCAGGTTCGCGGGGATGGAACCGGGGGTCGCCGACCGGTTCGCGTCCGGTGACTGGCTTCCCGGCGCCACCGGCAGCCCGGTCCTCACCGACTCGGCGGCCTGGGTCGACTGCCGGGTACGGCAACGCTATCCGGGCGGCGACCACAGCATCTTCCTGGGCGAGGTGGTGGCGGCGGGGGTACCCCGCATCACCTCGCCGCTGCTTTTCCACTCCCGGTCCTGGGGGCAGCTCGCCGACCCCCTCCCGGAGCGGGTCGAGCTCGCCGACATCGCGCTGACCGGCGCGAGCGACATGGTCGAGACGGCCGGCGCGATCGACGGCACCGACCCGGCAGGCGACCTCGACCGGGACCACGACGGCGACCCGGACAGCGGGACCGGGCCGGCCGGACGGCTGGCGGACGCCCTGCGGCGGGCCGGGGTGCGGGTGCGCCTGGCGCGGCCGCGGATCCCCCAAGACGGCCTGGGCGCCTGCTCGTTCCACGCGGCCGACATCACCTCGGCCCTGGCCGCCGCCCAAGCGGGCATCCCCGTCATCGAGTTCACGATCACCGCCGACGGCGACGGACAGGCGGCCTCCCGGATGGCCGAGGCCGTCCGCGGCGCCGGCGGGCCGGGCGGGCCCGAACCCGCCGTGGTCATCCGTATCCGCGACGCCCTGCACCCCGCCCTGGCCAGGGCGACCCTGCAGACCGTGCAGCGGCTGGGGACGGCGGGCTGCGGCGAGATCGTCCTGGAGGAGCCCCCGGACACCGAGCACGACGAGGGCGCTTCCCCGACCGCCCTGCGCCGGCTCCTCCAGGACGCCGTCCACGAGGCCGGGACCGTACCGCTGAGGCTCTCCCTGCGCGACCATCACGGACTGGGCCTGGTGAACGCCCTGACCGCGATGAAGAGCGGAGTCCGGCTCTTCGACACCTCGCTGGGCGGCCACGGAAGCCTGCTGGCGAGCGAACGGCTGGTGCTGCTCTGCTCCCGGATGGGGATCGAGACCCCCGTGGACGTCCCCGCCCTGCGCGCCCTGCGCACCGAACTCGACCTGATGCTGCGCGAGCCCTCCCCGGCGTGGCACCGCTCCCCCGCACGCACGGCCGCCTCCGGCTCCCAGGAACCCCAGTAAGGAGTTGCCACAGATGACCACGCACCAGCTCACGGGCGAGCGGCTCGTCGACCGCTTGACCCCGGCCGAGCGGGCCCGGGCCGAGCGCGTCGAATCCGTCCTGCCCGACCTCCGGAAGGCGGCCGCCGAGGCCGACCGCGACGCGGCGTTCCCCGTCGGGCACACCCGGCTGCTCCGCGAGGCGGGTCTGCTCGGACTCGTCGTGCCCGACCGGTACGGCGGGCTCGGCGGCACCCTGCGCGACCTCGCGGCCGCCACCTACGCCATGGGCACGGCCTGCCCCTCGACCGCCCTCGCCTTCTTCTTCCACAACACCAGCGCCTCCCGCGGCCTGCTGCCCCTGGAGGCCGTGCGGGTGGGTCTGTTCGAGGAGGACGAGGTGCCGGCCGTCACCGCGTTCGCCGAGCGGGTGCTGACCACGATGGCCGGCGGTTCCTGGCTGGGGAACTTCGCCAGCGAGTCCGTCAAGAGCGCCGGGGCGAACATCTCCATCGCCACCACCGCCGTACGGGCGGAGGGCGGATGGGTCCTGTCCGGCGAGAAGTCCTTCGGCTGCGCGACCGGCGTCGCCGACGTGTACCTCGTCACCGCCCGGCTGGAGAAGACCCTGACGGCGGACGGGCTGGCTCTGTTCCTGGTACGGCGCGAGTCCGCCGGGGTGTCCTCCCGCGAACCGTGGAACGGCCTCGGGATGCGGGGCAGCGCCAACCACGGCATCCGGCTCGACCAGGTCTTCGTCGCCGACGAGGACGCGCTCGCCGTGCCGGGCGCGTTCACCCGGATGCTCCAGGTCAGCCGCGGCAGCTTCGTCGGCAACCAGCTCGCCATCGCCGCCGTGTACACCGGCGCCGCGCAGGCCGTCTACGACCACGCCCTGGCCACGCTGACCAGGAAGACCTTCGCCGACACCGGCCGGCCGATCGCCTCCTCCCCGATGCACCAGGTGCTCATCGGAGACATGACCCAGCAGCTGGAGACGGCCTACCAGTGGCTGCGCCGCCAGCTCGAACTGGAGACCTCCGAGCCTCCGATCAGGCCCAAGGCCGAGGTGTTCAGCCAGTGGCGGCTCGGCAAGGGCGCCGTCACCGAGGCGTGTTTCGCGGTCGCGCTGGGCGCGCTGAAGGCGTCCGGGACCTCCGAGGCCAGCCTGGACGGGCTGATCGGGCGCACCTTGCGCGACCTCGCCATGGGACTGGTGATGACGTTCCCCGCCGAACGGGGCCGTCTGGAGGTGGCGAAGATCGCCACCGAGGCCCAGGAGAACGCGCTGTTCGCCACCCTCGGAGAGGGCCGGTGACCGGCGTCCAGGACGCCCTGCCGGCCACGAGCGACCTCGTCGCCGGCAGCTGGCAGGAATGCGGCGTCCAGCTCGGCTTCCACCTGGAGAACCCCGACACCGGCGCCAGGGTCCGCCCCGCGCTGGGGAGTTCGGACCAGCGGCTGGAGGCGGCCCTGGCGGCCGCGGCGGCCGTCCACGCGTCCGGAGCGTGGGCCGCGTCGGGCACGGAGGGCCGTGCCCGGGCCCTGGAGAGCGCGGCGGAGGAGGTCGATGGCGCCCGCGACGCGATCGTGGCCGCCGAGTCCTTCGCCACCGGCGTGCCGCTGGCGCAGACGACCGGGCTGGGGCTGATCCTGGCCGGGGCGTTCCGGATCGCCGCGGCACAGCTGCGCGGCGGGCTGCTGTCGCGCAGCCTGCCGGGGCCGGGCGGGCGCCCGGTGCTGGTGCGGCGGGTGGCACTGGGTCCCGCCCTGTGCGTGGTGCCGTACAACGCGCCGGCTCCGATGTCGGCGCACAAGGCGGCCAGTGCGCTGGCCGCCGGCTGCCCGGTGGTGATCAAGGCCCCCGAGCTCGCGCCGTACGGGACGCAGCTGCTGGTGGCGGCGGCGGCCCGCGGGCTGGCCCGGGCGGGCGCTCCGGCGGCCGTTCTCCAGCTGGTCCACGGGGACGCGCCGGCCGGGGCCCGTCTGGTGGCGGACGACCGGATCCGCGTGGTGTCCTTCACCGGCGGGACCGCCGCGGGACGCGCGATCGGCGGGGCCTGCGGGCAGGCGCTGAAGCCCGTACAGCTGGAACTAGGCGGCAACAACCCGCTGTTGGTGCTGCCGGGAGCGGATCCCGAGGTGGCGGGCCGGATGGCGGCCGAGCTGCTGACCTCGCTCAACGGGCAGTGGTGCAGGGCGCTGGGCCGGCTGATCGTGCCGGCCTCGCTCGCCGCCGAGGTGCTGGACGCCGCCGGGCAGCGGCTCGCGGCGCTCACCGCGGGCGATCCGCTGGACCCCGGCACCGGGTTCGGGCCGCTCGCGCACTCACGGCACCGGTCGGCGCTGGCGTACGCGGTGCGGTCGCTGACCGCGGCAGGTGCCAAGGCCCACTCCTGGACCGAGGTGCCCGAGCGGGGGAACCACTTGGCGCCGGTCCTGGTCACCGGCGCTCCGGAAACGGCAACCCGGCAGGAGCTGTTCGGCCCAGTGGCGGCGGTGCACACCTACGACGAGGTGGAGGAGGGGCTGTATCTCGCCAACTCCACCGAATACGGCCTGGAGGGGTACGTGTGCGCGGCGGACCCGGCGGAGGGGCTGCGGGTCGCCGACCGGGTCGTGGCCGGCGAGGTGAAGGTCAACGGAGCCTCGGTGATGAGCCTGCACATGGACACCCCGCGGCCGGCCTGGGGGGCCTCGGGCCTGGTCGACGAGGGCAGCGCCGAGACCCTGCTGCACTTCACCGGCAGCCGGGTGACCGGCGTGGAACAGGCGCCGGCCGCGCACGGGGACGCAGAAGGCGTGACAGACGGGGGTGACGCCCGGTGAGCGGCGGCGACCGGGTGATCGTGGCGGGCGCCGGCCCGGCCGGGCTGACGGCCGCCCTGGTCCTGGCCCGCGCCGGTGTGCCCGTCACCGTGCTGGAGTCCGGGGCGGAACTGGCCGCGGAGTCGCGTGCCTCCACCTTCCACCCGCCGACCCTGGACATGCTGGCCGAACTGGGCGTGGCGCAGGCGCTGGTGGCGCGCGGCCTGGTGGCCGGCTCCTTCCAGTACCGGGACCGACACACCGGCCCGGTGGCGACCCTGGACCTGGCCGTGCTGGCGGACGACACCGGCCACCCCTTCCGGCTCCAGTGCGAGCAGAACAAGCTGACCCCGCTGCTGCTGGCGGAGCTCGGCCGGTTCGCCGGCACAGAGGTGCGGTTCGGCTCCCCGGTGAGCGGGGTGGAGCAGGACCCGGGCGGAGTCTCGGTACTGCTCGCCGACGGCGGCCGGGTCGGCGGGAGTTGGCTGATCGGGGCCGACGGCGCCCACTCGACGGTACGGCACGCCATCGATGCGGGGTTCGCCGGGATGACGTACCCGGAGCGGTTCCTCGTCGCCTCGCTGGACGAGGACCCCTCCGCCGTCCTGCCCGACCTGGCCCCGATCTCCTATGTGCTGGATCCCGACGAGTGGATGGTGCTGCTGCGCACACCCGACCACTGGAGGGTGCTGCTCCCCACCCCGACCGGCACCTCCGACGCCGCGGAACTGGTGCGGCTGCCGAGGCGGTTGCTGGACATCACCCTGGACGTACGCGGTCCGGAGATCGCGCATGCCAGCCTCTACCACGTCCACCAGCGGGTGGCCGGGGCCTTCCGGGTCGGCCGGGTGCTGCTCTGCGGGGACGCGGCGCATGTGAACAACCCGCTGGGCGGCATGGGCATGAACAGCGGGATCCATGACGCGGTGCTGATGGGCCGCGCCCTGGCCGGGGCCATCACCGGCGAGGGATCCGACGACGAGCTGACCGACTGCGCCGAGCGGCGACGGGCCTGCGCGCTGCGCTACGTGGGGGTGGAGACGCACCGCAACTGGGAGCGGCTGCGGACCCGCGACCCGCTGCTGCGCGCCGAGTTGCTGGACGAGCTGAGGGCGACGGCCGCCGATCCGGTGGCCGCGCGCCGGTCCCTGCTGCGGAGCTCGATGCTGGACTCCCTGCGCGGTGTGCGGTGAACCCGTCGGCGCAGGGCACCGCGACGCGCACCATCGTGGTCGAGAACCCGGCGCGCCGGGGCGTCGTCGTGGGCGGGGTCCGCCGGCACACCCCGGAGGAGGTCGACGAGGCCGTGGCGGCCGCCGGGGCAGCGGCGCCCGGCTGGGCCCGGCTGGACGCGGCCGAGCGGGCCGCGGCGCTGGATCGGATCGCCGGGCGGCTGGAGGCGGTCGCGGAGGGGACGGCCGTACTCCTGGCCCGGGAGTCCGGCAAGCCGGTCGCGGACTGCCGGGGCGAGGTGGGGTACGCCTGCGCCGTGCTGCGCTGGTACGCCCGGCACTCGCCGGCTCTGCTGTCGGGGCGCGCGGTGGACGACGCGGAGGGCCGGCTGGAGCGCCGGTACCGGCCGTACGGGGTGGTGGCCGCGCTGACCCCGTGGAACGCGCCGGTGATCCTGACCGTGGTGAAGCTCGCCGCGGCGCTGGCCGCAGGCAACACCCTGGTCGTCAAGCCCTCGCCGCTGGCTCCGCTGGCCGTTTCGGCGGTCCTCGGCGAGGCGGCTCTGGAACTGCCCCCGGACGTGGTGCGGGTCTGCCACGGGCACGCGGACACCGCCGTGCGGCTCGCCGGGCACCCGGGGGTGCACAAGGTGTCCTTCACCGGCGGCCCGGTGGCCGGCCGGGCGATCGGCGCGGCCGCGGCCGGGGCGCTCACGCCGACCACGATGGAGCTCGGCGGGAACGACGCGGCGATCCTGCTGGACGACGCCGAGCCGACCGAGTCCGATATGGAGCGGCTGGTCCTGGCGAGTTTCGCGACGGCCGGACAGGTGTGCATGGCCGCCAAGCGGATCTACGTGCCGCGCGGGCGTCTGGACGGGTTCGTGGAGCGCTATGTGGCGGCGGCGCGGCGGTCGTTGCGGCTGGGCGACCCGCTGCTGCCCGGCACCACGGTGGGCCCGGTGATCTCGGCCGAGGCCGCGGACCGGGTCCGGGCCCTGACGGCGGAGGCGGGCCGACTGGGCGGTGCGGCGGTCGCGCTGGGGACCGTACTGCCCGGCACCGACCTGTCCGCCGGGCATTTCGTCCGGCCGGTGCTGGTGCTGGGACTGTCGGACGACGCTCCGCTGGTGGCCGAGGAGCAGTTCGGGCCGGCGGTCCCGGTGCTCGCGTACGAGGACGTGGACGAGTTGGTGGACCGCGTCAACGCCGGCCCGTTCGGCCTGGCCGCGTCCGTCTGGTCGGCGGACGAGGACCGGGCGTTCGCGCTGGCCGGGCGCCTCGACTCCGGCTTCTGCTTCGTCAACACGCACAACCGGACGGGCATGGCGCTGCGGGCCGCCTTCGGCGGTGTCAAACGCAGCGGGCACGGGAGGGAGTACGGGCCGGAGGGCCTGATGGAGTACGTCCAACCGGTCCTGGCCCACCTGCCGGCCGCGTTCCGGACGGGCGGCACCGGCATGGCCCCCGGCGCCTACCCCCGGGACTGAACCCCTGCGGCCACGGCAGGTCACGGCAGGTCACGGCACCAGATGGTCCACGACAGCCCGGTCCACCAGGAGGGGCCGCAACCAGGCGCCCAGGGCCTGGTGTTCGGGGTGCTTCTGGTACGCGGCGAGCTCCTCGGCGTCCGCGTGGCGGGTGGTCAGCACCAGGTCATAGGAGACCTCGGACCGGGTGAGGTCGAGCCCCACCTCCAAGGCGCGGATCTCCGGGACGCGGCCGAGGAGGCCGCGCAGCCGCCGGGCCGCCTCGGGGGCGTGTGACGGGTCGTCGAAACGCATCAGAACCACGTGTACGAGCACGGAACTCACTCCTTGAGGGCGGTGGGACCGACCCCTGTCGCAGGAGGCCGCACTGAGTGTATGTTCGGGAAACACTGTTCCGCTAGGGGAACCAATGGAGCGCACAATGGACGAAGGGCGCACTTTTCGGGTCGCCGCCGCCCAGTTCGCGGTGGGACGTGACCGCAAGGCGAATCTGGCCGCCTGCACGAGGATGATCGACACCGCCGCGGAGCGGGGTGCGATTCTGCTGGTCCTGCCGGAGTTCTGCAATCACCTCTCCTGGTACGACGACCGCCAGGAGGCCCTGGACGCCGCGTGCCGCCCGGGTGACGACTTCCTCGGGCCGGTCGCGGAGCGCGCCGCCCGCCACGGCATCTACGTCAAGATCCATGTCACCCTCGCCGACGGGCGCGAGGGCTCCCGGCGGATCACCGCGGCGAGCCTGCTGTACGGCCCGGACGGCGCCCTGCTGGGCAGCGCCGACAAACAGGTACTGATGGGCAGTGAGAACGACCACCTGGACCCCGCCACGGAGGCCGGGCCGGTCCTGGACACCGCGCTGGGACCCGTCGGCCTTTACTCCTGTATGGAAGGCGTCGTCAACGAGGTGTGCCGGGGGCTCGCGCTGCGCGGCGCCCACCTCCTGCTCAACAGCCTCAACTCCTTCGCCCTGGACGAGGCCTCGCTGCACATCCCGGTACGGGCGGCGGAGAACCGCGTCTGGGTGATCGCGGCCAACAAGGTCGGCCCGCTGCTGCCCGCCGACCGGATCGGCGAGATCAGCGCCGGCATGGGGGTGCCGCCCGAGGCCCTCGACGGGGCGGGCGAGAGCCAGATCGTGGCGCCCGACGGCACCGTGGTCGCCAGGGCCCCCCGGCACGGGGAGGCCGTGGTCACCGCGGACATCCGCCCCTCGGCGGCGGCCGACAAGCGACGGGCGGACGGCACCGACGTGTTCGCCGTCCGCCGGCCCGAGCTGTACGGGCCGATCGCCGCAGCGCCCGCACCCGCCCCGGCCTTCGCGGGCGAGCGGGCGGCGGAGGTCCGGGCGGCGGTCATCAGGCCGGACGGCCAAGGCCCCGAGGCCGTGCGGCACGCGGCGGCGCTGGTCCGGGAGGCCGCCGGGCAGGGGGCCTGCCTGATCGTGCTGCCGGAGCTGTTCTGGCACCCGGGAGGCATCCGCCCGGAACCGGCTCCGCGGCCGGGCCCCCAGGCGCTCTCCCCCGGCCTGCCGGACTCCGAGGCGGTGCGGCGGACGCTCCAAGAGGCCCTGTCCGGCACCCCGGCCCTGCTCGCCTGCACCCTCCCCCTGTCCTCCGGCCACGCGGGAGTACTGCTCGGCGCCGACGGCCCCGTCCTCGTACAGCACCAGCTGCACGACAGCGCCCGCAACCGGGCCTGGGCCCTGGGGGGGCGGGCCGAGGCCCTGCTCACCCATGACACCCCGTGGGGCCGGCTGGCCGTCGTGGTCGGCGACGACGCCATCCATCCGGAGACCTTCCGGCTGGCGGTCCTCCAGGGCGTCGACACCGTCGCCGTCTGCCACACCGGGGTCGAGCCCTGGGAGCGCGGCCTCGGACTGCCCGAGCGGGCGGCCGAGAACCGGATGAACCTGGTGGTCGCCGGCCACGGCGCGGGCGCCTTCCACGCACTGCCCGTCGAGTTCGGCCTGTGGCGGTCCCGCGAGGCCCCGTTCGACGGCACCATCAGCACCCCCGCCACCAGCGAGGCGGGCCCGGGGCTCAGCCTCGCCGCGATCCGGCCCCGTGAGGCGGGCAAGCGGCTCGTCTCCCGCGGCACGGACCTGGTCGACAGCCGCCCCTGGCGGCTCGCGGGCGCCCTGGTGGCTCCGCACGGCGCCGCCGCACCTTCGGCGCACTGAACCCATACGGCTTCCACGCGAAGTGAAGCGAAGGAGCGACATGTCAGCACCGGAGACACTCAAGGCCGTACAGGACATGGCGGACCAGGCACCGGTCACCGACGTCACCGAGACGTTCCTGCAGTGGCAGGAACTGCTGGAGGAGCTGAAGAACAAGGTCGCCGCCCGCTTCGAACTCCACCGGGACCCGTCCACCGAGGAACTCCAGTCCTTCGGCGGCGCCGACGGCCCGCGCGGCTCGCTGGCCGGCTTCACCGGCCCGGAGGTCGACTGGATGATCCACTCCTGGGTCGGGGACCCGGCCAGGGGATTCGTCAACCTGCACCTCACCCTCTGGCTCGGCCCGCACATCCGCGTCCCGCACCTCGGGCTGGCCCTGCTGTGCTGGCCCGGCGGCTGGTTCTACATCGACGCGGTGCCCCGCACCAGCCTGGTCGCCGACACCGACTACTTCGACCGCTACTACGCGCCCGCCGAGGAGCGCTGGCTGGCCGTCCGCGAGGAGTACAAGGACCTCTCCTGGTTCACCAGCCGCACCGGCTTCATCCGGGGCAGCCTCTCCCCCACCGCGTACTGCTACTCGATGCCCCGGGACGAGCAGCACGTCGAACTGGTCCGCCGGCTGATGCACGAGCACGTCGACCGCTGGCTCGGCTGGGTCGACGAGGCGGAGCAGGTGCCGGCAAAGCAGCGGAAGGCGCTCGCCGAAGCGGACCTGAACATCCGCCGCAACATCGTCGAACGCGACCCCGCCAACATCATGGGCGTCCGCTTCTTCGGGGAGCGGACCACCGACAGACTGGTACGGGCCCTGTGGGGCGGCGACCGGGCCCTGCCGAGGCCCTCGTGACCGAGGTCCGTTCCCTCTGGGGGGCCTGCCGAGTCCCGGGGCTGAACGAACCCTTCGACACGGCCCACCTGCGCGTCTTCTACCCCGCGCGGCCGACCGGCTCCGATGCCGAACGCCTGACCGGCGTCATACCGGCCGACGCCGGCCACGCGCCGTTCCCGGTCGTCGTCCTGCTGCCGGGGGTCAACGTACCTGCCGACTCCTACCGCTGGCTGGCCGTCCTGCTGGCCGGCCGGGGCCTGGTCACGGTGACGGCCGAACTGGTCGGCGAACTCTTCGGCGGCAGTCACGGGGTCACCCCGGGCATCGATCTCGGGGCGGTGGCCCCCGGGGTCTACGGGACCCGGGCGACCACCCCGCTGATCGGCGCCGTGCTCTCGGCCCTCGCCGCCCTGCCCTCCGGCAGCCCGCCGGCCGGGCTGATGGACCTACGACGCGTGGTGATCGGCGGGCACTCGGCCGGCGGCACCGTGGCCCTGCAGTCCGCCGGCCATGTGCCGGGCCTCCGGGGCGTGTTCACGTACGGAGCCCACACGCGGGTCGCGGCGTTCCTCGGGCATCCCCCGGGCACCGCCCTGCCGGTCTCCACCACCGCCCCCGTCCTCCTCATCTCCGGGGAGCACGATGGGGTGATCACGGGGAGCGCGGACCGCTACGCGGCGGCCCCGGCCGCGGGAGCGGACCCGGCGGCCGCCGAGGCCCCCGCGGACCCGGTGGAGCTCACGTTCCGGGAGGCGCTGACCGACAACGGCGGGGAGCACGCCTGGGTACGGGTGGCCGGCGCGGGCCACTTCGCCGTCTGCGACCCCGTCGACCCGACCAGCGCCCGGGCCTTCCTGGAGGAACCCGCGGGCTCAGGGGACACGGCGCGCGAGGTGATCGGCGCCCTGGTGGCGGCGTTCTGCACCGCCCGCCTGACCGGTGGAGCCTCCGAAGCCGCCCCCGGCACCGCCAGCGCCGAGAGCGCCGCCTACGGCGCGCTCCTGACCCCGCCGCACCCCGGACTGCTCTCGGTCCTCCGCCGCTGAAATCCGCCTTCCTTCCCCGCTGAACCGCTAGGAGTCGAGGTCCCTCACCGATGCTGAAGAATTTCTGGTACGCGGTCGAGTTCGCCGACCGCGTCACGCGCAAACCCCTCAAGATCGTCTGCCTCGGCCAGTCCCTCGTCCTGTACCGGACGGGAGCCGGCAAACCGGTCGCCCTGTCCGACCTGTGCGCCCACCGCGGGGCGGCCCTCTCCATGGGCACGCTGAAGGACGACTGCGTGGTGTGCCCGTACCACGGCTGGCGGTTCGACCCGGAGGGCGCCTGCACCAGCATCCCGGCCAACCAACCCGGCCGGGGCATCCCGCGGAAGGCCCGCGTCGACTCGTACCCGGTGCAGGAGAAGTACGGGTTCGTCTGGGTGTTCATGGGTGATCTGCCCGAGGAGGAGCGGCCGCCGATCCCGCTCTGGCCCGAGTTCGAGGACCTGGTGCGGAACGGCGGCCGGTTCAAGGCCGTCACCGGCGAGTACCTGTGGAACTCCAACTACGAGCGGATCCTGGAGAACGGTTGCGACATCGCGCACACCCCCTTCGTGCACGCGGGGGCGTTCGGCAACCCGGACCGGCCGGACGTGGAGGAGTACACGGTCGAACAGCCCGACGAGTGGTCGGCGTTCGCCACGGTGGCGCTCCACCCGCCGGTGGCCAAGGGCCTGTGGGCCAAGCTGTACACGGACCGGAAGTCGCGGAACGAGGACCGTCCGCCGGTGGTGACCACCGCCGGGTGGATGCTCCCCAACATGATCAAACTGCATGTGCGGCTGCCGCTCGGCAACATGATCATCTACGACACCAACATCCCGATCGACGAGACCACCACGCTGGTGAAGTGGGTGGCTCTGCGTGACTTCTTCACCGGCGACTGGGCGGACGCCAACGCCCGCAAGCGGGTCCTGAGCATCTTCGACCAGGACGCCCCGGTGGTGGACGGCACCCGGCCCGAGCTACTGCCGGCCGACCTCGCGGCGGAGCTCCACCTGCGCTCCGACATGATCTCGGTCGCCTACCGCCGGCGCCGCCAGGAACTCGCGGCGAAGGGATGGGCCGTGAGCGACGCGGACCGCATCGTCGGCGACGTCCCGGCGCGCAGCGCCACCGTGATCTCCTCCCCCGGGCGGCGTGCCGTCCCGGAGCTGGCCCGAGCCTGGGAGCAGAAGGCCCAGGGCTTCCACCCGAGCGCCGACGAGACGCAGGACGAGGCGCAGTCCCCGTCCCCCGAGAAGGAGTAGCGCATGACCTCGTCCACAGAACCGTCCCCCGGGGCGGCGGGCAGTGACCCGACCCCGGCCGCGCGGCTGTCGGCAACCATCCTGGACTCCCTGATCACCTCGGCCGAGCTGGTGGAACACCGCTGTCCGTGGGCCGAGTTGACCTCTCCGGGCGCGCCCGATCCGGTGGGCTCCGTCCGCTGGTTCCGGGGCGGCGCCGGCCGGGGCGTCGACTCGGTGGTCGCGATCTCCCTGGTCGTGCCCGCCTTCGGCCTGGACAGCCATATGGTGTTCGCCTTCGGCGCCCCCGACTCGCCACTGCCGCACTTCACCCTCGACTCCGTTCAAGCGGGCGGCGGTTACGCCTTCCACCTGGACCTGATCCCGCGGGTCGACCTGGCGGTGAACCCCGCCTACGCCGACGGTGTCTTCACCCCGCTGACCGGCGCGTTCGCGCGGGCCTCGGAGATACCCGGGCTCGCTCCGGCGGCGATCAGCCCCCGCCAGCGGTCCGTGATGTCCCCGTGGATGCTCGTACACCGCGCCGACGAGGCGGCCTTGGGCGCGATCACCCCGATCGCGGAGCACTATCTGGAGCACTGGCTGGCGCTCACCCGCTCCTTCCCCGCCGACGCGGCCGGGGAGGCCAAGGGGGGTGACGGGCCGGCCCGCGACCGGAAGCTGCGCGAGGCGCTGTTCAGCCGGGAGATCGATCCGGTCTGGTCCCAGGTGGACCGGCTGCTGGGTACGGCCACCACGGACCGGCTGCGGCAGCTGCTGATCACCGGGGTGCCGGACGAGGCGGTCGAGGCATGAGCGCCGCCGACCTCCCCGACGAGCCCGCCGACGGCGCCGCCGAGAGCCCTGCCGCCGGCCCCAGTGAGTGGCAGCGGCGGATCGCGGGCGAGTGGCACGGCCGTCCCTCGCTGTTCGACGCCCAGGGGACCTGGTGCGGCTACGAGGACATCAGGCGGTCCTCCTCCTTCACCGACGGCGAGACCGTCTACCGGATGGACGGCGGACTCCAGCAGGGCGGCCCGCTCGCGGGCCGCTTCCAGCTGGCCGCCCCGTTCGCCTTCTCGGTGAGCGACGCGGACGACAACCGCCTCTACACCGGCCCCGACTTCCACGGCAGCGGCCAGCCGTACGGGGCCTTCGTGGACGCCCACTACTACGGGCCCGGCTGGCAGGTGGCCCTGAACACGTGGAACCACGTACTGCCCGGCGGACACACCCAGGTGTACTCCTCGGTGCTCCACCAGGGCTGGACGGTCATCGGCTGCTTCAACGGCCTCTACATCCGCACCACCGACCACGACACCGACGAGACCGCCCAGGCGCAGGTCGCCGAGCACGTGGCGGCCGAGACCCGGGCCGGGCCCGTCCCGTGGATCCTGCCCACCAAGCAGAACGGCAGCTTCACCGGCTCCTGCGAGCTGTGGAGCGCGGACCAGAAGCCGCTCGGTCAGGTGGACGTGGAGGTCGCCGTGCGGCCGCTGGACCTGCTGCGGGCCGAACACCGGGTCAGCTGGAGCGGCGCCGGACTGGACCGCGCGTTCACGGTGGTACGGCGCCGGGACGGCACCCGCGAGTTCTGGGAGGGGCCCGACGCCTGGGGCAACGCCCAGGCGTTCGGCCGCGCCAACTTCCCGCTGTGGCACTTCACCCGCGGCGACGTGCACCGCGTCCGGGGCCGGGAGTACTCCCTGGACGCGCGGGCCGCGATGGCGTCGGGCGGCCGGCTGGCCGTCGCCTACGAGCTGTTCGGGGGCAACCGGCTCGACGCGGTCCTGCACGGCGTCCTCACCTGGGAGGCCGCGTCATGACCCGGAGCGTGGTGATCACCGGCGGCACCCGCGGCATCGGGCGCGGACTGGCGCGCGCCTTCCTGGACCGGGGCTGCAAGGTCGCCCTGTGCGGCCGGGACGCGGCCGGCGTGGAGGCGGCCCTCAGGGAACTCCAGGGCGGATCGAACGCCATCGGGCGGGTCACGGACGTGACCGACCGCGCCCAGGTCGCCGCACTGTGGACGGCCGCCGCGGAGGCGTTCGGTTCGGTGGACATCTGGATCAACAACGCGGGGGCGACCACCGCGCGCAAGCCCCTGTGGGGCCTGGACGCGGGGGACGCGGACTCGGTCCTCGCGGCCAACCTCGGCGGTGTGGTCAACGGCAGCGCCGTCGCCGCGAAGGGGTTCCTGGTGCAGGGCCACGGCCGGCTGTGGAACATGGAGGGCTTCGGCTCGGACGGCCGGGTCATGCCCGGTCTGAGCGTGTACGGCTCCTCCAAGCGCGCGGTCACCTATCTGACCGCGGGCCTGGCCGCCGACCTCGAGGCCGAGCGGGCCGGCGGGGCCCCCGACGTCAGGGCGGCGCTGCTGTCCCCGGGCATCGTGGTCACCGGCCTGCTGCTGCACGACTACACCCCGAGCGAGTACGCGAAGGTGCGGAAGGTACTGAACATCCTCGCCGACCGCGTCGAGACGGTCGCTCCGTGGCTCGCGGACCAGGTCCTGGCCGACCGCACCTCGAACGGCGGCCGGGTCGCCTGGCTGACCCGCCGCAAGGCCGCAGCCCGCTTCGCGACGGCCGGCTTCCGCAAGCGCTCCGTACTCCCCGACCATCTGCCGGACGGGCCGGACGGGCCGGACGGGCCGGGCGCGGCGGGTGCGGCGGGCGGACCGGGCCGGGGAGCCGCCTCGTGAGCGCGGCCCTCGACTACCCGCTGTCCCTCGCCGTCGAGGACTTCGTCCCCGTCGTCCTCACCGGTGCGGGAGCCGCCCTGCTGACCTCGCCGCTGCGGCGGTTCGGCGCCGGCCGGGGCCGGGCCGGGACGGCCGGCGCGGCCCTGGTGTTCCTCGGCGGGCTGTCCAAGGCGGCCTGGAAGCTGATCGTCGCCCTGGACGGCCCGGACATCGTCCTCATGAACAAGGCCCTCTTTCCCACCCTGTCGGCGGGCTTCCTGCTGCTCGCCTACGCGCTGCCGGCCCTGAACCCGGAGGGCGGCCCCGGCCCGGAGAACCGCCGGCGTCCGCCGCTGTGGGCCTGGGCGGCCCTGTGGGCGGCCGTGGGCGCGGCCGGGCTGGCCCTGCGGTCGACCGCCCCCTCGCTGGTACTGACCATCGCGGCCGTCACCCTGGTGGGGGTCCGGCTGATCCTGCTGGCCCGCACCCAGGGGGACATCCCCGCCGCGGCGGCCGGCGGCCTGTGGCTCACCGGCATGTACGCCCTGGGGCCGCTGGCGGCACGCCCCGACCAGACCGTGGCGCTGCAATGGATCGAGCAGTCGGCCAACACCGCCACCCAGGCGGCGTTCCTGTTCGCGGCGTGGCGGCTGGTGCGGCGCTACCGCCGCGTGTCCCCCTCACCCACCCCCAGTGGATCGGCGGCCTGAGTTGACGGACAGTCTCGGCTGGCGGCGCAAGTTCGGCGTCATCGCCCCCAGCACCAACACCATCGTGGAACCCGACTTCTACCGGATGGGCGTGCCCGGCGTCACGGCACACTTCTCGCGCATCCACATCCGCGACCAGAACATGGACCAGGACGCGGGCATGGAGCGGCTGCTGGAGCAGATCCGCGCGGAGATGGGCGCGGCCTGCGAGCGCGTCCTGACCTGCGAGCCCGACTACATGGTCATGGGGATGAGCGCGGAGACGTTCTGGGGAGGCGTGGAGGGCAACAGGGAGTTCGTCCGGCAGATCCACGAGATCACCGGCCTTCAGGTGGCCACCGGCGCCGAGGCGTGCGAGCGGGCGCTGCGCCTGTTCGGGGCGCGGCGGATCGCGGTGGTGACCCCGTACCAGCCGGTGGGCGACGCCAACGTGGACCGGTTCTTCACCGAGCTGGGCTTCGAGGTGGCCGGCATCAAGGGGCTCCGCTGTCCGACGGCCGTCTCCATCGCCCATGTGGCCGAGGAGGAACTGCGCGAGGCGCTGAAGGAGCTGGCGCGGCTGCCGGGCGTCGACGCCATCGTGCAGTGCGGCACCAACCTCTCGATGGTGCGGCTGGCCGACGAGGCCGAACGGTGGCTGGGCCTGCCGGTGATCGCCATCAACGCGGCGACCTGGTGGATGGCCCTGCGGGACAACGGCTGCCTCGATACGCTGCACGGTCACGGCAGTCTGCTGCGCGACCACTGACCGGCCGGGCCCCGCGGCCCGTCCGGAGCTCTTGCCCCTCCCCGGTGCCGCCGATCACGGGGGCGGCGCCCGGGGATCGTCCACGTCCAGCCCCTACGGCTCCGGAGCTGAAGTGACCATGACCGCACTCCCTGTCCCCCTGCTCGTCACCCGAGCCCGCGAGGCGGCTGAGGGCTGGAGCGCCCTGTCGTTCCGCGAGCGGGAACACCAGCTCAGGCGTTGGGCCGCCGAACTGGCCCGTGCCCGGGCCGGGATCGTCGCCACCATCTGCCGCGAGACGGGCAAGCCGGCCGGCGACGCGGAGCTCGAACTCGTCGTGGGGCTCGAGCACGTGTCCTGGACCGCCCGGCACGCGGAGCGCGTGATGCGCCCCCGCCGGGTGGCTCCGGGGTTGCTGGCCGTCGAGCACCGGGCGGTGGTCGTACGGCGGCCGCTCGGGGTCGTCGGGGTGATCGGGCCGTGGAACTATCCGGCACTGACGCCGCTCGGGGTGCTGGCCGGGGCCCTGGCCGCGGGCAACACGGTGGTGTTCAAGCCCAGCGAGTACACGCCGGACACCGGCCGGGCCCTGGCCGAGGCGTTCGAACGGGCCAATCCGGGGTCCGGCGCCGTCCTTCAGGTCCTGCCGGGCGCGGGCGAGGCGGGCGCGGCGCTGTGCCGAGCGGGCACGGACAAGATCGCGTTCACCGGTTCCACGCGTACCGGCCAGGCGGTCATGGCGGCCTGCGCCGAGTCCCTGACCCCGGTGGTGCTGGAGTGCGGGGGCAACGACGCCCTGATCGTGGCGGAGGACGCCGATGTGGAGGCGGCCGCCCGCGCCGCCGCCTGGGGGGCGTTCTCGCACGCCGGGCAGACCTGTGCCGGGGTCGAGCGGATCTTCGTGGCCGAGCCCGTGAGCGAGGCGTTCATCGCCGCCCTGACCCGCGAACTGGACCCGGTCCGGGCCGGCGAGCACTACGGGGCGTTGACGACGCCCGCGCAGGAGGCGGTGGTCCGGCGGCATGTGGAGGACGCCGTCGACCACGGCGGCAGGTTCCTCTTCGGGGGCAACGGCTCGTTCCGGGCGCCGGGCGTGATCGATCCGGTCGTCCTCACGGGTGTGGCGCAGGACCGCCCGGCGGTCCATGAGGAGACCTTCGGCCCGCTGGCCGTGCTGCGCGTCGTACGCGATCTGGACGAGGGCATCAGGCTGTCCAACAGCGTCCCGCAAGCCCTGGGCGCGGCGGTGTTCTCCGCGTCGGCGGATGAGGGCGTGGCCGCGCGGCTGCGGGCCGGCATGGTCTCGGTGAACGGTGTGCTGACCTTCGGCGGGATCGCCGCGCTGCCGTTCGGCGGGAACGGCGCCAGCGGGTTCGGCCGGGTGCACGGCGAGGAGGGCATCCGCGAGTTCACCTCGGCCCAGTCCGTCACCGTCCGGCGCCTCCGCCTGACCGGCTCGGGCGTCACCCGCCTCCGCTCCCCCTGGTGGAAGCGCCCCCTGCTCCGCGCGGCCCTCCACCGCCACCGCACCCCCCGCGACCTGCCCTGAGATCGGCCTGGACGACCCGGAACGCGGCCACGGGGCCGCGGCCCGGGTCACGGGCCGCCCCACGACCACAGGGGACGCCCCGTCGGCCACCGCGGCCCCCGGCGTCCCCGGCCTGGCATGCCCACCGAGCCCCTCACCGGCCCCCACCCGGCAGTGCGACCGTCGGCATGACGACCGGCGGCCCGCCGGGCCGGGGACACGGCGGCGCCCGGCCTCCCTTCAGGTGGGGGGCCGGGCGCTGGGTGGTGGGGTCAGTTGGACTGTTGGACGGTTACCGCGTTGTCGGAGCCGTCGCCCCAGTAGCGGACGTAGGACTTGGCCCAGGCGTCCCCGAGGGCTGCCTTGATGAACAGGGCCGACCAGCGGGCCGAGGTGCGGATGCTGTCGGTCTGGCTGACGGCCTGGGCCGCCGGGTCGGGCGCGGCGCCCGCCGGGTTCTGGACGTTGGTGATGCCGTAGTGGTTGACGCCGGCGACCGTGACCAGCGCCTTCGGCTTGCCGAGGAACGCGTCGTACGTGCCCTGGGCGGCGGCCGGGGCGGCGACGCCGTCCGCGTCGCCCTGGATCAGCGCGACCGGCACCGTGTTGTTGATCGGGGCGACCGGACCACCGCCGGGAGGGGCGTTGTTGGTGCCGAAGAACGCCGCGGCCTTCAGCTCGACGGGCTTGACGGCGCCCGGCGGCAGGCCGAAGCAGAACGGCGGAGCGCACTGTCCCTGGACCGTGCCGACGCCGGCGGCGCCGCCGAAGGAGTGGCCGAGCAGGGCGAAGGACGAGGGGTCCAGGCGGCCGGCGAGGGGGCTGCCGACCCGGGTGTTCTCGGCCTTGGACCAGGCGACCGCGGTCAGCCCCTGGTCGGAGGCGGCCCACAGGCCGGGACGGCCGAACACGCTGCGGACGTGGTTGGGGACCACCACGGCGAAGCCGAAGGCCGCGACCGTGCGGGCGTATCCCTCGTAGTGGCTCTTGTCCACGTTGGCGCCCTGCAGGAGCAGCACGACCGGGAGCCGGTGGCCGGATTCGGGGTAGTAGACGTCGGCCGCGTCGGCGCCGACGGCCGCCGGGTACACGAAGGTGGTGACCGGCGTGGGGTTCTGCGGTGTCTCGGCGGCGACCGCCGGGCCCGCGGTGCCCGCGGCGGCCAGGAGGGCGAATCCGAGCATGCCGGCCGCGAGGCTCCGGCTGACGCGGCGCTGCGCGACCTGCGTGGGGTGTGCCATGGTTTCCGGTCTTCCTTGTCGTCGGTGCGGGGATGCCCGTGCGGGGGTGTGACGCGACGGGACGTTCGGGGAGGGGTGCTCAGGCCGGCGGGGCTGTGGGGGCGGTGTCGGCGTGGGGGGCCTCGGGCGCGTCGACCCGGTGTGCGGCGGCCGCGGCATCGGCGTCGTAGGTGCTGCGTCCGCGCAGGACGATGACGGAGCCGGCGAGCAGGGGAAGCAGGACCGCCAGGAACGCGGTGCGGAGCGAACCGGTGGCGTCGGAGGCGATGCCGATCAGCCAGGGGCCCAGGGAACCACCGAGGGTGACCAGGAGTTGCAGGAGCGCGAAGCCGAGGCCCCGGCGCTCCGCGGCCACCACATCGGCGTTGGCCGCGGTGAGGTTGGCCAGCGCGGCGGCGAAGCCGAAGTTGGCGAGGGTGAAGCAGAGGGCCTGCGGGATCAGGACGGGGATGGCGACGGCTCCGGCGAGCGCCACGGTGCCGAGCAGGAGCCCGCCGCCGCCGATGGCCACCCGGCGGCCCTTGCGGATGCCGCGTTCGCGGTCGCCCAGCCAGCTGCCGGTGATGATGCCGGCCACGATGCCGACGAGCCCGGTGCCGCCCGCCACGGCGGCGGCCTCCGCCTCGCCGAGGCCGAAGAACCGGTCGTAGTAGGAGGGCATCCAGTAGAAGAGGCCGCCGAGCCCGAAGAACAGGATGCTCAGGCCGGTGATGACGGTGCGCAGGGTGCGGATGCGCAGCAGTTCCCGTACCTGGGTGCGTACGGGCGGCGCCACTGCCGGGGGTGTGCGCGGCGGCCCGTCCGCGCGCTCCACGGGCTCGTTCGCCGGGCCCGGGGGAAGAGCCGCACGCCCGGAGACCTCGGGGCCGCCCGCCGGCCCGGGGTCCGCACCGCCCTCGGCTTCCTGTGCGTACCAGACGCTGACGCGGTCGCCGATCCCGCGTACGGGTTCCCGCAGGGTGAGGACGAGCAGGGCGACGATGATGCCGGGAATGGCGACGAGGAAGAACCCGACGCGCCAGCCGACGCTCTCGGCGAGGGCCCCGCCGGCGATGACTCCGATCGGCAGGCCGCCGAAGTAGGCCATGCGTTCGTAGCCGAAGGCGCGGGTGCGGCCGGGGCCCGGGTAGTAGTCGGCCAGCAGACTGGAGGCGGGCGGGTTGTAGAGCTGTCCGGCCGCGCCGAGGAACATCCGTACGGTGAAGAGGGCGAGGTAGCCGCCGGCGAGCCCGGTGCCCACGGTGAGCAGGGACCATACCGCCACCACCGCGGCGACGGTCCAGTTCCGGCGGCCGGTGTCGGCGAGCTTGCCGGCCGGCAGGAGCAGGATGACGGCGGCGAGCGAACCGGCGGTGGCGATGGCCCCGCCCGCCGCGTCGCCGAAGCCGAACTCCTCCTGGATCTTGGGCAGGGCGCCGGCGAGCAGGTTGTACTCGATCCGGTCGACCGCCGCGACGAGGGCGATGCACACGGCCGGCCACCAGCCGAACGGCGCCGCCGCGCCGAGGCGGACCTGGAGGGGGGGCCGGCCGGGGTACACGGTGAACGCACGCCGCCGGCTGTCGGAGACGGTGGGCGGCTGGGGGGCGGTCATCGTGTACCTCCGGACGGCATTGATCGATTACGGCTCTACCGGACCGGCGGGGGTCAGGGCTTCGCGGTGTACACGACGCCGGGAAGGTTCTGGGCGGCGCTGCCCCACACCTGGTCCTGGTAGGAGTTGTCGAGACCGAGGGTGAAGAGCAGGTACGAGGTGGTCACCGAGCGGACGAGGCGCTGCTGTTCGGCCCGGGTGACGGAGCCGCTGTCGCAGCCGAAGCCGCTGCTGTCGGTGAAGCCGCAGTGGAAGCCGCCGGTGATGACGCGCAGCTGGGTGGGTGCGGGCTTGGCGTTGTACATCTTGCGCTGGTGGCCTTCGACGCCCGCGACCGTGTCCTTGCTGCCGCCGACGTACTGGGCGGGGATGGTGAGGGCCGAGCCGGCGGCGATGGCCGAGGGGTTGGTCTCCGCGGCGGCCAGCGTGCTGACGGACTTGACGGCCGGGTTGCGGGAGGCGGCGAGGAGGGCCGCACCGCCGCCCATGGAGTGGCCGGAGAGGGCGTAGCGGCTGGTGTCGACGGCGCCGGCGAACCGCGACCCCGTGGCCGCGTTCTGCGCGGTCAGCCAGGCGAGTCCGGCGTTGAGGTCGTCGGCGAACCCGGAGTGGCTGGGCGAGATGCCGCCCTGCGACTTGGGCGTGACGGTGATGAAGCCCCACGAGGCGTAGTGCCTCAGGGTGTTCTCGTACTTGCTGATGTCCTGGAAGAAGCCGTGCCCGAAGGCCAGGCCCGCGTGGCGGCCGGTGGCGACGGCCGCGTTGGCGCCCGCCGTCTTGCCCGGGTACCAGACGCGGGCGCTGTAGGAGCGGCCCGAGGCGCTGACGGTGAGGTCGGTCCAGGCGACCGGGTAGGCGCCGGGAGCCGAGGGGTCGGCCGCCACGGTGGTGGGGGCCGGGGCCGCCAGGGCGGTGGGGGCGGTGAGTGTCGCGGCGACGGCCAGCATGATGGCCGGAGCGGCGCGCAACAGGGTGCGTATCACGGTGGTGCCCTCCTGTGGGGGTAGCGGAGAGGGAAACGCTGTTACCAAACCAACCACATTGACGCGACCCTGCCAAGACACGTGCCGTTTCTTTCAGTGAAACACTGTTTCACATGCGTGCTTAACCTGGCGTCACGCGTCGCGAAGGGTGAGCAGCAGGCCCGCGAGCATCAGCGCCTCGCCCAGGTTTCCCAACGGGGGCGCGGCGAAGGCAGCCGCGGAGGCCGCGAATACCGCCAGGGCGCCCACGGCGATCCACGGCCGGCGATGGCGCAGCCAGGCGACCAGGCCCATCAGGAAGAGCAGGACGATAGCGCTGACGGCTGCCAGCGGGAATCCCCCGGGGGTCGCGTCCGCGTAGCGCAGGGTGTCCGCCCAGCGGCGCGATTCCAACTCCAGCCCGGGCAGGGTCATGGCGACGCCGAGGGCCGTCAGGATCACGGCGCCGGCCCACGCGGCAGCCAGCTCACGGCGTCCCCAGCGCAGGGCGAGGGCCGCGCAGGGCAGCACGAGCGGCGTCCCGAAGGCATGCACGACGAAACGGCCGACGCTCAGGACCTCCAGCACGTCGCCCTCCCCGAGAACCCGGCCCGCCGCGATGACGGCCGAGTCATAGGCGAGGGCGCAGCCGAGGAGGGCGGTCAGGCGGCCGCTGCCGCCGGTTCTCCAGGCGGCGAGGGCCGCGAGGACCTGGAGGACCGCGAGTGCCGCCAAGCCCAGAGAGATCACCGGACCGTCCCGGTGCCGCTCCCGGTGCCGCTCCCGGTGCCGCCGTAGAGCGCCTCTACGAGGGTCCGGTACCGGCTGGTCACGGCGGACCTGCGGACCTTCATCGTGGCGGTCAGCTCACTGCCGCCGGGTATCCAGTGCTCGGCGACCACGGCGTGCGCTCGGATGCGTTCCGGTCGCGAGAGGCGTGTGTTGGCGTCCTCGACGGCCGCGCCGAGCACGGCCTCGAGCTCCCGCGCGTGAGTCTCCCACGGCGCCGGGGAGCTGATGCCCTCGCGGCGGGCCCAGTCGAGGACTGCCTCCCGGTCGGGGACGAGCAGGGCGACGTTGTGGGGTCGCCCGTCGCCGATCACGACGGCGTGGCCGATGAGGGGCGAAGACTCCTTCAGGACTCCCTCGATGCGGCCCGGGGCCATGTTCTTGCCGCCGGTGCTGATGATGAGGTCCTTCTTGCGGTCCACGATCCGAACATCGCCCTCCCCGTCGACGGTGGCGACGTCCCCGGTGTGCAGCCATCCCTCCGGGTCGACGGTTTGCGCCGTCAGCTCGGGGTCGTCCCGGTATCCGCGCATCAGGAAGGGAGCCCGTACCAGGAGTTCACCGTCCTCGGCGATCTTGACCTCGGCGCCGGGAACGGGCCGCCCCACGGTGCCGACGCGCGGTCTGCCCGGCGGGTTGATGAGTGCGATGCCCGACAGCTCGGACATGCCCCAGGCATCCGACAAGGGCAAGCCCAGCGCGTGGAAGAACGCCTGGAGAGCCTCAGGCGCGGGCGCGGCTCCGGTGATGCACACCCTGGCACGATCCAGGCCGACGCGCCGGCGCAGCTCGGCCAGTACGGCATCGGCCTGCTGGAGTTCCGCGCGGTCCCGGTCCGTCAGGCCGCCCGCCCAGCGGCCGGCGGCCAGCCTGCCGCCGACGGCGATGGCCTCCTCGACCAGCCGGCGAACGGCCGGGTCGGTGTCGGCGAGCTTGGATTCCAGTCCGGCGCGCATGCGCTGCCAGACGGAGGGAACGGCCCCGAAGAGGGTGGGGCGGACCTGCGCGAGGGCCTCGGGCAGCCGGCTGAGGTCGTCCAGGCAGGTCAGGCTCGTGCCACACAGCAGGTTGGTGTAGTGGGAGCCCCACCGGTCGGCGATGTGTGCGGCCGGGAGGAAGGAGATGTGGCTGTCCTGGTCGGTGACCGCCAGGACCTGCTGGGTGGCCGCGAGCTGGCTGATCATCGCACCGTGGGTGATCTCGACGGCCTTGGGTCTGCCGGTGGTACCGGAGGTGTGGATAAGGGTCAGCAGATCGTCGGGGCCGACGCTGTTCCCCGCTTCGGCAAGGTCCAGGGGGCCTGGCGCGTCCGCCTCGACGTCGGCGAGGTCCGACGCTTCCGGCGCGGGACCGTCCACCAGCAGCAGGTGCCGCACCTCCGTCCCGACGGCCGCGGCACGCAGCACGGGCAGGAACCGGCGTTCGGTGACGACCGTCTTGGCCCGGGAGCCGACCAGGATGTCGTGGATCTGGTCGGAGGGCAGGCTGTTGTACAGGGAGTACGGGACGGCACCGAGGTGCAGGGCGGCGCAGTCGGTGATGTGGAACTCCGGTCGGTTCCTCATCATCAGGGCCAGGGGCTCGCCCCGGCTCAGCCCCACGTGCCGGAGCGCGGCGCCGACCGAGGCGACCCGCTCGGCGTACGCGCTCCAGACGAGAGGTGGTCCGTCGAGCGTGAGAAGCGCGGGTTCGTGCGGTCGGGCGGCGACTGTCCGCTGGAAGGCTTCGCAGAGGGTGCGGGGGGCGTCGCCGGTGGTGGATGGCATCGCGGGTCCTTCCTACGTACGGCTACGGGAGGCGGGGGCGGATGACGGAGCGCTGCCGAAGGAGAGGCCGAAGTCGCGCAGGATCAGGCTGAGCAGGGGTCGCCGGGCGGGGATCATGAGTTCGCTGCCGGGCGGGACCTCCCAGTCGCCCCGGGCAATGGTGAGGGTGCCGCGGCAGCGCACCGGGCTGGTCTTGAGCTGCCCGTCGAGCGTCTGGGCCACGTGGTACGAGAGGGGCAGGCGGCCGGGCAGCGGCAGCCGGCCGCGGAAGGAGGCCCGGCCCAGCACACCGGCACCGGCCGTGGCGGCGGCTTGAAAGCCCTGGTCCCGGTTCATGTGGAACTCTGCCATCTCCTTCGGGATGCCCCACAGTTCGCGGCCGCCGTCCCGTGAGGGTCCGCTGTCCACCCAGATGTCCGTGATGGTGACCCGCGGCCTCCGGCCGTCGCGGACGAGGACGGCGGACAGGAGTTCGCTGTAGTGCAGGACGCTGTCGTTCTCGTAGACGACCCAGGCCCCGCCCATCAGCGCTCGGCCCGCCAGGGTGAGCGGCCGCAGTCCGGCCGGGAGGGGCGGGAGGGCCCGGCTGGGGACGCTCCACAGGGAGAGGTACATCTGGCCGGCGAGGTGCCAGGGCTCAGGAGGGTAGGTCGGCATCGGAATCGTGTCCTTCGGTGGGTCGGAGGTCGAGCCTGAGCGCACCGGGGGCGCCGGCCGGTACGGCGGGGTTCCGGGGCGGTACCGGGTCCACCCGCCGGTACGGGGCGCCGGGTGCCGGCCGGGGGTCCGCTTCACCGCGGTTGGGCCAGAGGGCCACCGCGCGCTCGGCAAGGGCGGTGATGGTGAGGGAGGGGTTGACGCCGAGGTTGGCCGAGATCGTGGACCCGTCGATGACGTGCAGGCCGGGATGGCCGTGGAGGCGGTGGTAGGGGTCCACGACCCCGCTGTGCGAGCTGTCGGCGACGGCGCAGCCGCCGATGAGGTGGCCGGTGGCGGGAATGTCCAGGAGGTCACCCCAGGTTCCGCAGGCGATGGCGCCGTTCTGCCGTGCGGCGGTACGGGCCAGCGCGTGGCCGGCCGGGCTCCAGGTGGGGTTGGGCGCGCCGTCACCCGGGCGGCTGGTCAGCCGGGAGCCGAGGAGCCCGCGGCGCAGACGGGTGGTGATCGAGTTGTCCACCGACTGCATGATCAAGAGCACCACCGACTGTTCCGCCCAGCGGCGGGGGCGGTGGAGGGCGGGCAGCCGGCGGGCGCCGGCCGCCATCGCGGCGAGGCCTGCGAGGAGCCGGGAGCGGCCGGGGACGGGGTCGGTCAGGGTGGCGCCGAGGAGGGCGAGGAGGTTGCTGCCCGGACCGTAGCGCACGGGTTCCACGTGGGTGACCTCGTCCAGGTGGATCGACGAGGTGATGGCGACGCCACGGGTGAAGTCCGCGTCCGGGTCCTGGGAGCGGACGGCCAGGATGGCCTCGGAGTTGGTGCGCGTCAGGTACCCCAAGCGCGGGGAGAGCCCGGGCAGCGCGCCGGAGGAGCGGAGCCGGTGGAGCAGGTGCTGGGTGCCCATCGCCCCGGCGGCGAAGACGACCTGCCGGCAGGTGGTGGTGCGAGTGTCCCGGCGCAGGACGGCGCCGGTGCGCACGGAGGTGACCTGCCAGCCGTCGGGGGTGGGACGTACGTCGGTGACGGTGCGTTCGGCGCAGACGTCGGCACCGGCGCGTTCGGCGAGGCCGAGGTAGTTCTTGGGAAGGGTGTTCTTGGCCCCGTGGCGGCACCCGGTCATGCACGCGCCGCAGTGCAGGCACGTCGTCCGCTCCGGCCCCGCCCCGCCGAAGTAGGGGTCGGCCACGCGCGTCCCCGCCGGGGCGCCGGGCGGGCCGAGGTGTACCGCGACGGGGGTGGGGCGGAAGGTGTGCGCGCGGCCCAGTTCGCGGGCTGCGTCCAGCAGGACCTGGTCCGAGGGCGTGAAGCGGGGATTGAGCGTGACGCCGAGCATGCGCCGGGCTTGGTCGTAGTACGGGGCGAGTTCGGTTCGCCAGTCGGTGATGGAGGCCCAGGTCGAGCCCTGGTAGAACGCCGGGGGCGGGTCGTAGAGGGTGTTGGCGTAGCCGAGGGAGCCGCCTCCCACCCCGGCGCCCGTGAGGACCAGGACCCTGCCGAGCAGGGTCATGCGGAGGATGCCGCGGCAGCCCAGGCGGGGAGCGAAGAGGTAGTCGCGCACGCGCCAGGAGGTGCGGGGGAAGTCCTCGTCCCGGAAGCGTCTGCCCGCCTCCAGTACGGCGACGCCGTAGCCCTTCTCGCGTAGGCGCAGTGCGGTGACGCTGCCTCCGAAACCCGAGCCGACGACGAGCACGTCGACGTCCCGGGGCGGTGGGGTGTTCGAGGTTGCGGCTGGCATCGCGGCTCCCGCGCTCGGACCTCGTGGCCACACCGCGGACAGCGTTGTCGACCCGCGATGTGACCGGGCGGTCACATGACCGCCCGGTCATAGTGGAGCGCCCCCGACATCCTGTCAATGAGCCGGACAGCACCTCCCACCGTCCCTCCGCATCCCGCAACTCGGCCTTCTGCAGCGTTGATTGACAGCCGCGACGAGCAGCGCGACCCTGTGACCACCCGGTCATGTGACCGGGTGGTCATGAGAGGGTTCGCATGCAACGCGTCTGCGTGATCGGGGCCGGCTCATCCGGCATAGCAGCCTGCCAGGTCCTGTCCGCACGGGGCATCGCCTACGACTGCTACGAAAGCGGCTCGGAAGTCGGCGGCAACTGGCGGTACATGAACGACAACGGCATGTCGTCCGCCTACCGCTCCTTGCACATCAACACGTCCCGGCAGGTCATGGAATACGCCTGCTTCCCGATGTCGGACGCCTACCCCGTCTACCCGAGCCACTTCCACATCGCCCGCTACTTCGACGCCCTCGTCGACCACTTCGGACTGCGCCCGTCCATCACCTTCCGCACCGAGGTGACCCGCGTGGAAAAGTCCGCCGACAGCAAGTGGACGGTCACCACGCGCCGTCGCGGCGACACGGCGGTGACCGACCGCGTCTACGACGCCGTACTCGTGGCCAACGGCCACCACTGGAAGCCGCGCATGCCCCACCCGGCACTGCCGGGCTCCGACTCCTTCACCGGGACCCAGACGCACGCACACGACTACCGCACGCCCGAGCCCTTCCGGGGCCAACGGGTCCTCGTCCTCGGGATCGGCAACTCGGCCTGCGACATCGCGGTGGAGACCTCCCGGGTCTCCAGGCACACCCTTCTCGCAATGCGTCGCGGCGCGCACATCCTCCCCAAGTACCTCTTCGGAACGCCCACCGATCACCTGACCGGCTCCTGGCTCGCCCGCGCGCCCCTGGCCGTTCAGGCGTCGGGCCTCGCGCTGCTGCTGAGACTGAGCCGCGGCCGGCTGAGCAGCTACGGCCTCCCCGAGCCCCGCCACGGCGTGCTGGGCGCCCACCCGACCATTTCCGATGACCTCCTCTCACGGCTCGGTCACGGCGACATCACCGTCACACCGATGATCAGCAGGCTCGAAGGCGACCGGGCGGTGTTCACCGACGGAAGCGAGGAGGCGGTCGACGCAGTGATCTACTGCACGGGCTACGACATCGACTTCCCCTTCCTGGGCCGACACCTCATCGACCCCAGCCAGAACGCGGTGAACCTCTACAGGCGCGTCGTTTCGGCCGACCACGCCGGACTCTTCTTCATCGGCCTCATCCAGCCCCTGGGGGCGATCATGCCCTTGGCCGAAGCCCAGTCCCATTGGGTCGCCGACCTCCTCACCGGACGCTGCGCCCTGCCCTCTCCGCAGGCCATGCGGGAGGAGATCGCCGCGTACGGCAAGCGGACGGCGCGGCGGTACGTCGCCTCGACGCGCCACACGATCCAGGTGGACGCCAGGAGCTACCTCAAGGAGATCCGCCGGGAACGCGCCCGGACCGCGACCGGCTCCGCTCGGAGCGGGACCCCTCGTACGGCAGGTTGACGAGGAGGTGCGCTCCGCCTACCTTTCTGCGGAACAGGGTTCCACTGGAGGAAACGACGGCGGCTCGCTTCGCATGGGAGTCCGGGGGCGCCGCGGCCCGTGCACGACCCCGCACCCCCCTCGTACCCACGATCCGAGCGGAGCTCTTCGTGACCAACACCGTGGGGCCCCGGGCCGTCTTCGGGGTCATCGTGCCGAGCACCAACACCGTCGTCGAGCACGACTACTGGACCGCCGCTGTACCCGGAATCAGCTACCGGACCGGTTCGATGCACATCGCCCGGCCCACCATGGACAGCGACCGGGACTTCGAGGCGCTGCTCGGCCAGATCAGGAGCTCGCTGGACACCGCCGTCCGGGACGTGCTCACCGCCGCGCCCGACCGGATGGTCATGGGCATGTCCGCAGAGACCTTCTGGGGCGGCGTCGAGGGAAACGCGGCCTTCGAACGGCGACTGCGTGAGGCGACCCGGCTGCCGGTGACCACCGGTGCGGGCTCGTGTCGGGCCGCCCTTCGTGCACTGGGATGCGAGCGGCTCGCGGTGTTCTCCCCGTACCAGCCCGTCGCCGACCGTGAAGTGGGCCGGTTCTTCACCGAGGCGGGTTTCCACGTCGCCTCGATCACCGGGCTGCGCTGCCGGACCGCCACCGACATCGCCAAGGTGGGGCCCGACCGGATCCGGGAGACGGTCATGTCGCTGGACTCTCCGGATGTCGAGGCCATCGTGCAGGTCGGCACCAACCTCTCCTTCGTCGCCCAGGCAGACGCGCTGGAGGCCGAACTCGGCAAGCCGGTGATCGCCATCAACGCCGCAACGCTGTGGCACGCCCTGCGCGAGCACGGCTTCAGCGATCAGGTCGAGGGCGCGGGAGTCCTCCTCAGGCATCACTGACGAGAACAGCACGCCGGCCACGACGGTGTCGACGACGGCCGGTGCGGCCGGGTCGCGCCCATCGTGAGCACCGAGCGGGGCGGGGCGGGGCGGGGCGCGTCGCCGTGCGCGAGGTCCCCGCCTCCCGGGTCCGGTGTCAGCCCCGTGCTGTCAGACCGGGGGTACGGCGAGAGGGCAATGACCAAAACCAACGGGCCGTACCAACGGCCATACCAACGGGCCGTTTGCTGCGCGAACACGCCGCGATCATCGGAGCCGGCGATCTGAATCCGGCCCCCTGTTCTCCCGGAGCGGATTCTTGCGCCGGCCGTTGGCCACGATTGCCGCGGCGACAAGCAGCTGAGCCGGAACCGGCCCCGAGGTGCCCCGCGGCTGCCCGCCCGGCGAGTCATGCAACCGCTACCGAGCATGCACACCACATTCACTGCAGCGCCGGGTTCGTAGAGTCCAGGGCTCCCGAGGCCGCATCGACATCTCGTCCCTTCCGAGCGGGAGGCGGCGGTCCCTACGGTGTGCCCACCACTCGCGCTCCACCTCGGAGCGCCTGCGACCGGCCCGCCTCCGGTGCGCGACCGCGACCCCCGGTCGGTGCCGATCCCCAGTCGTCAAAGGCGGCGGCCCCTCACGACCCCGTAGACAGGAATTGTCATGCCCAACTCATCATCTTTCGCTCCTCCCGGCCGAGTCACGACCCGCCTGGCTGCACGCTCCGTGATCGCCATGGTGATAGGGGCCCTGCTCCTGACTCTGGCCTCCGCCGTCCCCGCCCAGGCGTCGGCCCCGACGTGGCCTCTGCTGCAACAGGGCGCCACCGGCAGTGACGTCGCCAGCTTGCAGTTCCTGCTCCGACAGCGACAGCAGACGGTCACCGCGCACGCGGAGTTCGATGCGCAGACCCGCGATGCCGTCGTCTCCTTCCAGACGTCGGCACAGCTGGCCGGCGACGGCATCGTCGGCACCGACACCTGGTCGAAGCTCGTCGTCAGCATCGGCCCGGGGTCGGCCCAGCCGGACGCAGTGCGCGCACTGCAGTTCCAACTCCGCAAGCACGGCTACGACATCGACACCGACGGAATCTTCAGTGCGGACACCACGCAGGCCGTCCAGGACTACAAGGCCGACCACCAGCTCACCGGCGGCACCACCGTCGGCGTCACGACCTGGCAGTACCTGCTGGGCTCCGCCCCCAGCGCCGGCCCTGCTGGAGACTACGCCTTCATCATCCCGCGGAACTCCGTCTTCAGCGGCCGCGAGAGCCTGCTGTGGCCACACCACGACTACCCCGCGAACGACATCGCAGTCGAGGAGTGGACCAAGGCCTTCGCCATCACTTCCGGAACCGCTCGCATCAACGGCGGAACGAATGAGCCGTGTGGCCTCGGGCTGGCCATCGACGGTGACGACGGTGTGCGCTACCAGTACTGCCACCTCAACAGTCGCACCGTCGCAGACGGCGCACGTGTATCGCCGGGCCAACTGGTCGCGTACACCGGCAATACCGGGCACTCGACCGGGCCGCACCTGCACTTCGGCATCTTCCGCAGCGGAGTGTCGGTCTGTCCGCAGCGGATGCTGATCGCCCTGTACGACCGCGTCACGCCGCCCTCGCCCTGGTCCCTGCCGGCCTCGGGCTGCTCCTACTGACCGTCTGGACACCTCGCCCAGTGGCCGGGACTCTGTCCGGGCCGCTGGGCATCCGTAGATGACACGATGGAGGCCTGATGCGTCCCGCCGTCAAACGCCGCGTGCTGCTCCCGACGGCCGCGGCCTTGCTGGCCGCACTGCTGGTGCCTCCCGCACCAGGTGCCGCCGGCGACAGGACCACGGCTACGTCGCCCGCCGGCCTGGCCGCCGACCTCGACATCCTTCTCGCCGACCCCCGTCTTACGGGGGCGCACGCCTCGGTGCAGATCGCGGACAGCGCTTCGGGGCACATCCTCTACCAGCGCCATGAACATGCGCTGATGCTGCCGGCTTCCACCTTGAAGGTGGTCACGGCTGCCTCAGCCCTTCAGCTGCTCGGTCCGCAGCACCGGTTCACCACCGAGGTGCGCACTTCAGGGCGTCGCAGCGGCCCCGTTCTGCACGGCGACCTGGTCCTGCGTGGCGGCGGGGACCCCAGTCTGCTGGCGACCGACCTCGACGCACTGGCCCGGCACCTGGCCGGCACCGGTATCCGTCAGGTGACGGGACGACTGCTGTTCGACGATTCCCGATACGACAGCGTCCCCCTCGGCCCGGGATGGGCCTGGGATGACCAGCCCTACTACTTCAGCCCTCAGATCTCAGCACTGACCATCGCCCCGGACGAGGAATTCGACCTGGGAACCGTCAAGGTCACCCTGACTCCGGCCGCGCCTGGAGGCCCCGTAGGCGTGACCGTGACGCCCGCTGCCGCGCCCGTCCAGTTCAGGGGTCGCGTCACCACGGGGCCGCCGGGCAGCGAGTTCACCGCCGAGGCGGTCAGAAACCTGGGGACCAACCAGATCGGCCTGACGGGCAGTATTCCCGCGGACTACGGTCCGGCTGACGAGTGGGTCACCGTGGACGATCCCGCCGCCGTGACTGCGACCGTGTTCGCGGCGGCGCTCCGCCGGTACGGGGTGGGTGTTCGTGAGCAGCAGCGAGCGGATGGTTCGGCGTCGGCCGGGCGCGTTCTCGCGCGACATGACTCGGCTCCGCTCGCCGAACTGATCGTGCCCTTTCTGAAACTCAGCAACAACGGCATCGCCGAACACCTGGTCAAGGAGATCGGCCGGATGAAGAGCGGCGAAGGCAGTTGGCGGGCCGGCCTCGAAGAGGTCAGTCGATTCCTCCGAACCAACAGCCTGGACGGGGACCGCAACCAGGCCGACGGATCAGGACTCTCCCGCTACAACCTGATGTCCGCACAGCAGTTCACGGCCCTCTTGACCTTTGCCCGCCGCCAGCCCTGGTACGACGCCTGGTACCGGGCTCTCCCGGTCGCCGGCGACCCGCGGCGGATGGTCGGGGGGACGCTGGCCGGGCGGATGCGCGGGACCCTGGCGGAAGGGAAGGTGCACGCGAAGACCGGCAGCATGACCGGAGTCGACGCCCTCACCGGCTACGTCGAGGACGCGAGCGGCAGACTTCTGGCCTTCACCGTTCTCGTGAACCACTTCGCCGGACCCAGCCCACGTCCCGTCATCGACCGGATCGCCATCCGTCTGGCGGGCGGGGATGAGCCCGCGCGGACCGGCGCCGGCACGGCGCCCACGTCCTCGTCCGGAGCCCGCCAGTGGGAGGACTGCCTCAGACATCGCTGCTGAGCAACGAGCTGCACCCCACGCCGGAAGGTCCGGCACCCGGTTCCGGGTGCCGGGGCCTAAGGGGGGGGGGGGGGCGCCAGCCATTTACCCCCCCCCCCGGACTACGCCCGGGCTTTTGGGGTGGTCCAGCCATTTATACAACA
>NZ_JBHXSY010000012.1:108321-218903 GCF_042715295.1 Streptomyces sp. NPDC058701
AACCCTCCCCCCACGGGGCGCACGGTCGGACCGCGGGTCGGGGGGGCCGGACCTTCCGGCGTGGGGTGGGCCTCAGCCCTTGACCGCCCCAGCGGTCAGACCGCCGGCGATGTGGCGTTGCACCAGCATGAAGAACACCACGACCGGTACCGCGACGATCGTCGAGCCCGCCATGAGGGCGCCGTAGTCGGTGCCCTCGGAGGTGACGAAGTGGGTCAGCCACAGCGGGACGGTGTGCTTGTCCGGGCTTCCGAGCAGAAAATAGGCGAAGAGGTACTCGTTCCAGGCCAGGACCATGGAATACACCGTTGTCGCAATGAGCCCGGGCAGGGTGAGCGGAAGGATGATCCGCCAGAAGGCCTGCATCCTGCCGCAGCCGTCGACCATCGCCGCTTCCTCCAACTCTCGTGGCACCGACGCGATGAAGCCGCGCAGCGTCCAGACCGCGAAGGGCAGGATGAAGGCCAGGTAGGTGACGATCAGCCCGGTGACGCTGTCCGACAGGCCCACATCACTGAGCGTCAGGAAGATCGGTATGACCAGAGCGACGTGGGGAACCATCTGCACCAACATGACCACGGTGACGTAGACGCCGCGGCCGCGGAACCGGAATCGTGCGATGGCCAGTGCGGAGACGAAGGCCACGGGCACGGCCAGCAGCACCGTCATGCCGGTCACAAGAGCGCTGTTGCCCACTGCGTCCCAGAAAAGCGGATCCGAGGCCACCTTGGTGAAGTGCTGGAGGGTGGGCCGGGCCGGCCACAGCTGCGGGACAGCGGCGTGGATGTCCGGGCCGGGTTTGAGTGCCGTCGCAGCCATCCAGTAGACCGGGAAGATCCATACGATGGCCACGGCCAGTCCCACAGCCGTCCAGGCCATACCCCGGGGGCCGGCGCCCGTCGTTGCGGAGTCGCTCAAGGCGTGTCTCCGATCTTTGCGATCTGCCGCAGGTAGACCACCATCACACCCACGAGGAGCAGGACGGTGAGCACTGCGCCGGCCGATGCCATGCCGTAGTCGTGACCGGCATAGGCCTTCACGTAGGAGTAGATGCCCAGGGTGTAGTAGTCGGAGGCGGGGGCGCCGTGGCGCAGGATCCAGATTTGGTTGAACACCTGAAAATCCCAGATCACCGACAGCGTGGTGAGCAGTGCGAGCAGTGGACGCAGTACCGGAACGGTCACGTGCCGGAACAGCTTCCAGGAGCCGGCGCCATCCATACGGGCGGCTTCGACCAGTTCCGCTGGTATCTGCACAAGTCCTGCGTAGACGGTTACGGCGATCAGGGGGACGGCTCCCCACACCACAATGGCCGTAGCCACGGTGAGGCCGAGGGTGGCATCGCCGTACCAGTCGTAGGGGGTGACGCCCAGCGCCCAGTTGATCACCCCCGAGTTGTACTCCGTCATCCACGCGAAGATCTCTGTGGAGATGAAGGTGGGGACCGACCAGGCCAGTACGAGGGCGAAGACGATCGTGCGTCGGCACCAGGCGGGCACGCGCTGCATGAGCAGAGCGACAGCGACCCCCAGGAGCATGGACGCCCCGGCCATCACGGAGGTCAGGACCACGGTGCGCACGAGCACGGCCCAGAACTCCGTGTCCGCGAGCAGGTGCGCGTAGTTGTCCAGGCCGACGAACTCCGGTCCGGCGGGGCTGAAGATCTGACTGACACCCCAGTGCTGCACCGACAGGACGAGGACCTTCCCCAGGGGGTAGGCCAGCACACCGATGAGAACGAGAAGGGAGGGCCCGATCAGCAGGTAGGGGGTGCGGTCAGGACGGCGTCGCCGCGGCGGTGGAAGGCCTGGAGGCGGCGGTTTGCGGGGGTGGGTCCGGGTCAGGGTTTCGGGTGAGGGCACGGCTGAGGAGTCCTTGGGTCGTCGGGGCCGCAGCGCCTGCTGCGCGGCCTACGCGCACGATGGGGCGCTGCAGAAGGATCAGGAGGCGTTGAGCACCTCTTCGATCTTTTTGCCGTACGCAGTGGTGGCCTCTTCAGGCGTCGACTTCCCCGAGGCGATGTCTGCCAGCATCTGCTTGACGAGGTTCGCCTTCTCAACGGCGGCCCAGTTCTTCGCGGGCGGCACGCTCCAGCTGTTCTCCAGTCCCTTGAAATAGCCGGCGCGCTGCGGATCGTCCGATGTCAGCGTCATCGTGTTGGCGAGGAACCCGCCGGCCAGGAACTCCTTCTGCCGTTCCGTGGCTGTGAACTGCCGGACCCATTCGGTTGCCCACTGCTGGTGGCTGCTCTTGGCCGGCACGGCGAGAACGGAACCGCCGAGGTAGGGAGGGGCGATCTCGCCGTCCTTGGTGGGGCTCGGCATCGGGAAGGATCCGATCTTCTCCTTGAGAGCGGGGTCCCCCTCGGGGCCGAAGACCTTGGCCATCTGTCCATTGGTGCTGAAGGACATCGCGGCACGGCCTGCGGCCAGAGCAGGCGCTGCGCCGAGGTCGTTGGCGGTGCGGTCGCCGCGCATGCCGGCGTCCACGAGGGCTTTCCAGTTCTTCAGGCCGCTCAGGGAGGCAGGCGTTGACAGCTGCGACGCCCACCGGCCCTCCGCGTTCTGCGAGGCGATGGAGCCTCCCGCGTCGAACACGAACGGCAAGGCGCCATAGGGATGCTGGCCCGGCAGGAAGAAGGGGGAGAAGTTCGTGTTGTCCCGGTTCTTGTCCGCCAGTGCCCGCACCGCGTCCTGCAGCTCCTTCCACGTCTTGGGCGGCTGGGTCACTCCCGCTTCGGCCAGGAGGTCCTTGCGGTAGACGACGGCGCGCGTTCCGCCGTAGTAGGGCACGCAGAACAGCTTCTGCGCCACCGCACACGCGTCGACGAGGCCCTTCTGCCAGGTCGCACTGTTGTCGAACCGGGCGCGCTGCCTACCGAGGTCGATGAAGGCTCCCGCCGCGGTGTACTGCGCGGTCTCGCTGTTTCCCAGCTCGATCACGTCGGGGACCTTGCCTGCCTGCGCGGCCGCGTCGAACTTCGACAGATGGTCGGCCCATGCCTGGTAGGACACCGTGACCGTGACGTTGGGGTACTTCTTGCGGAACTCCGCGGTCGCCGACTCGACCGACTTCGGCCACAGGCTCTGCGCCTCCACCTGCAGCCACACGGTCAACGTGCCCTTGTCCTGAACACCGGCTTGGGATCCCGTACCGGGCGAGGAGGACGTGCAAGCGGTCAGGCACGCTGCTAGGCACAGCGTGACCACGGCACACGGAGAGAGGCGCTTCATCGAGAATCCTGTCTGAAGAGTCTGGGCAATGCTGAGGTCGGCCCGCTTGGGTCGCAGGGGAAGCCCCGGACGGCGGCGCTGTCGGTGGCCGCCGAGCCCTCGCCCCATGCGAAGGACGAGATCCGTGGATGGCCGACCCGGAAGGACGAGGGCAGATTCTCAACCCACCTCGCACGCGGTCCAAAGAACCCTCTGAAGTTCACCAGCGGTGAACCGTGCGTGGCAGCGGGCAGGTTTGACAGGGGCAAACTTCGAACGCCTCAAGGCGCGGGGCTCCACGTAGATTGCCGCGGGAATCCCCTCCTCCGACAGGGAAGACCACGATGCTCGGTTCCCTTGCGTACCACCCCGATCAGGAGCTGCGACGCCTCGCGGAGACGGTGCTCCAGCCGGGGTTCGACGGCACCCGCCCCCCTGACTGGCTCCTACGGCGCCTACAGGCTGGACTCGGCGGCGTCCTGCTCTTCGCACGTAACACACCCAGCGTCACAGCGACCCGGCACCTGACCGACTTGATCAAGGCCGAGAATCCCGAAGCGGTCATCGCGGTCGACGAAGAAGGCGGGGCGATCACCCGCCTGGAAGCAGGACGGGGCAGCTCCTGGCCGGGCAACGCGGCGACCGGCCGGATCGGCGATCCCGAGGTGACGCGGCAGCTCGCGGCAGACCTCGGCGCGTTCATCGCTCGAACGGGGATCTCGTTGAACTACGCCCCGACGGCCGACATCAACTCCGACCCTCTCAATCCGGTCATCGGGGTCCGTTCCTTCGGCACGCGCGCCCCGTCGGTGGCCCGTCATGCCGCAGCCTTCGTCCGCGGAATGCAGTCCGCGGGAGTAGCCGCGTGTGCGAAACACTTCCCCGGCCATGGCGACACCGCAGTCGACTCCCACCTGGAACTTCCCGTGTTGCGGGCGAGTCGTCAGACGATGACGGAGCGGGAACTGGCACCCTTTCGCGCTGCCATCGCCGCCGGCGTCCAGGCCGTCATGGCAGGTCACCTTCTCGTACCGGCCTGGGACGGCGCACGTCCGGCGAGCCTGAGCCCCGCACTCCTGGATGGACTGCTGCGCAGCGAACTGGGCTTCCAGGGCGTGATCGCCACGGACGCCCTGGACATGAAGGCTCTCGACCCCTCCGCCTCCCTTCCCGGCCTCGCCCTCCAGGCGATATCGGCAGGCGCGGACCTCATCTGCATCGGCGCGCGTCTCCTGGACGAGGAAGCACTTCTCGCGATGCGTGACCGCATCGTCGGGGCGGTCACCCTCGGGGAGTTGCCCGCCGAGCGCCTCGCCGAGGCGGCCGGACGCGTTCGACGATTGGCCGTGTGGCAGCGCGCCGCCGCGTCCAAGGCCGCCGACAGTGCCCCGGCTGCACCGCGGACACATGCCGGTGCAGCCGCGGAGCGGGCTCTGGATGTCACCATCAACCTGGCCCGATATCCCTTCCCTTTGAGGCAGCCGCCCGTGGTCATCACTCTCGACGTACCTCCACCCACCGCGGCCGGACCCCGCACAGCCTGGGGCATCGGCGCCCTCCTGACCCAACGGATGAAAGGCACCGTGTCGGTGATGATGCGTCAGGGGCAGGACGAGGACACACTGAGCCCCTACCTCCATGACCACCAGCGCCCCCTGGTGATTGTCGTACGCGACCACCCGCGGGATGCGTGGGCCCGCCGCGTCCTGGAAACGATCGTTTCGCGGCGTCCCGACGCCGGCGTGGTTGACATGGGCCTGCCCGGTGCCTCCCGCCCGGGCGCCTGGCACCTGGCCACCTACAGCCCTTCGGCCGTTTCCGCCCAAGCCGCCGTTGATCTGATCGCGGGACGCCGATGAGCACCCCGCCGGGCTCGCCCCTGATCCTCGGTGTCGATGCAGGGGGCACCAGCACCCGCTGCCTGATCATCGGACTGGACGGACGCGTACGCGGGCACGGGCGCGCGGCGGGCGCGAACCGGTATTCCAGCGCCGACCCATTCGCAGCGCTGAACTCCGCCATGGACTCCGCGCTGAACGACGTCGACCGGCGCCGTGTCGTCGCGGGCCACATCGCCCTCGCCGGTGCAGCCGGGGCAGACCTGCCCGGCCTCCAGTCCCAAGCCGCCACCATGTGGCGGGAACTGGGCATGCAGGGTTCCCTCAGCGTCGGTGACGACCTGGCCGCAGCCGTCGCGGCCGGCACCGATGCGGCCGACGCCCTCCTTCTCCTCGCCGGAACCGGAGCCATCGCAGCCGCATACCGGGGGCATCAGCTCGTCGCCCGCAGCGACGGATACGGGTGGCTCCTGGGAGACGAGGGATCAGGCGTGTGGATCGGCCGCCAGGCCTTGACCCGCACCCTGGCCGCACTCGACGGCAGAGGCCCTCACACAGGGCTCACCACTCTCGTCACCGAGCACCTGCAGGTTCGGCCACAGCCATGGAGGACCCCCACCGACGTGGGACGAGACATCGTCACAGCCGTGCACGCCGAGCCTCCAGCCGCCATGGCACGCCTCGCACCCCTGGTCGACGAGACGGCACGCCGTGGTGATCCCGTGGCTGGTGCCATCGTCGAAGAGGCGGCGGGCCTGCTCCTCAACACGCTTCGCGCCGTACAGGAGGCCGCCTCGGTGGAAGACGCCCGGATCCCGCTGGTGCTGGCGGGCGGGCTCCTCACCACCGGCACATGTGTGGCCGAAGCCGTGGAAACCCGCCTGCGGGCACACGTGCACGGGCCGCTGTACAGAGCCGGAGACGGTGCGGCCGGCGCGGCCGCCCTGGCTCTGCGTCATCTCCCCGGGCACCACCTTCCTCCCGCTGCCTTGCCGCGCCTGCATCGGCTGATCATCGGCCGGGGAGACGAGAGGGCAGGGTAGGTCAACCGACGAGGAGGAAGGTGGTGCCCGCCTGCAGGGCGGTGAGACGGTGACGGCAGGCCGCGTCGAAGTGGATCGACTCTCCGCCGTGCAAGAGATGACGGCGACCGTCGATCTCGGCGCGCAGCACACCGGACAGAACATGACAGAACTCCTCGCCCGCGTGCCGTCTCATGGCGGCGTGGTGGGCTGGTGTGCCCTCACACTGACGGACCGTGAACCCGCCCCCGCCCTGCCCGGTCAGGTGTCTGCTCCTGCCCACCTCCGGAGGAAGCCCGAGCACCGGGCAACTCGGCGACCGCGTCGCGAACGCCCCCTCACGCCGACCCGCAGGCCACGAGAACGTGGCGTCCGTGGCACCGAAGACCGCGGCGATACGGACCAGCGTGTTGAGCGTCGGGTTGCAGCGGCCGCCTTCGACCTGGCTCAAGTAGCCCTTGGACAGGCCACTGCGGTCGCTGACCTCACGCAGGCTGAGTCCCGCACGCTGACGCGTCCACCTGATGCGCTGGCCGACGACGACGGCCGCAGAACACGCCTTGTCGGGTTCCACGTCCAGGTCCAGCTCACGAGCGGAGATGTCGGCGGACAAGGGAGAGGTGTGGGGCATCGGTGACTCCGCACGTCGGAAGGAGGGGCTCTGCTTCAAGCAGAGCCCCTGTCTCCCCCTTCGTACATGCCTCTCCGTGCCTGTTCACCAGTGGTGAACAGGCGGGCTGTGGGGTGGCGCTCCGACGGTAGGGCTCAGCGGGACAGGCGCATCGCGGCACTCGGTCGGCTTTCGCGGCCGACGCGGTCGACCGCGGTGGCCACGTACCAGGCGCTGCGGGTGCCCGCCGGGTCCTGGAATCGGCCCGCCGATGCCGGCACCAACGCGGTCAGGTGTTCGGCCGAGAGGGGTGGGCGGGGGCCGGGGTTCCTGTCGTACCGGTACACGGCGAACTGGAAGGGGCGGCGCGTCCCCGGGCCATGGCCTGCTGTCAGTCGCAGGCCGCTCTCCCCGTGCCGCGGGGGCAGGACGAGGGGGCGCGTCGGCGCCGCGCCTGAGGCGAGGCGGGGCAGGACGGGGACCAGGGCCGGGCGCTGCCAGTGGTCGGCGGCCATGCGCGTGACGGAACCCAGCCGGTCGGCCCACACGTCCTTGGCACTGAAGAGGATGTCCCCGCTGATGGCATCCAGTGTGCTGTTGAGGGTGAGGTGACGGGACAGCTCCGCGGGGTCTTGCCATGGAGCCGGCTGACCTGTCGCGCCGGCCTTGTAGACGGACTGGCCGATCCACAGCTGGGTGCCGGTTCCCGTGGTCTGAGCGGCCCACCAGGGCGCGAGCCGGCCGTAGTCGGCCACGGCGAGGCCGATGTTCCAGTACAGCTGGGGGGCTATGTAGTCGAGCCAGCCGTTGTGGACCCAGCTGCGGGTATCGGCGTGCAGGCCGTCGTAGGACTGGAAGGCGGTGGTGGCGGAGCCCGCCGGATCGCTGGTGTCGTTGCGCCAGACCCCGAAGGGGCTGATCCCGAACGCTGCTTCGGGACGGGCGGCGCGTACCAGGTCTCTCATCTCGCGCACCATGAGGTCGACGTTGTGGCGCCGCCAGGCGGCGCGGTCCGGGAAGCCGGTGCCGTGGGCGGTGAAGGCCGCGTCGTCCGGGAAGTCCTGGCCCGCGACCGGGTAGGGGTAGAAGTAGTCGTCGAAGTGGACGCCGTCGATGTCGTAGCGGTGGACCGCGTCCATCATGGCGCGCTGGCAGAACTCTCTGGCCTGCGGGACGCCCGGGTTGTAGTACAGCTTGCCGCCGTAGGAAACGGTCCATTCCGGGTGCAGCCGGGCGGGATGGTCCGGGACCAGCCTGGTGGGGTCGGGCTGCATGGAGACGCGGTACGGGTTGAACCAGGCGTGGAAGGCCAGGGCCCGCTCGTGAGCGGCGCGGACCATGAATTCCAGCGGGTCCCACCCGGGGTCCTGGCCCTGGGTACCCGTCAGCCACTGCGACCACGGCTCCAGCGGGGACGGCCAGAACGCATCCGCGGTCGGACGGATCTGGACGAACACGGCGTTGACGCCCAGCGTGCGTGCACGATCGAGCTGGCTGATGAAGTCGGCGCGCAGGCGCTCGGGGCTCAGTCCGGGTGCACCCGGCCAGTCGATGTTGACCACGGAGGCGATCCACAGACCACGCAGTTGGTGCTGTGCACCGGCGGGCGGGGTTGCGTGTGCGGGCGATGCCGCTGCGAGGACGCCCGTTGCCGCGGCGGTGGCAGCGCCGATCGCGGCCATGAGCTGTCGGCGGGAGAGGGCGTGGTTCGGGGATCGTTGGGGCGACGGGGCCATGCGCGTACTCCAGTTGCCACGGTGCGGAAGGGGGGTGCGACGCGGTGCGGAGCCGGCGGGATCTGTCGCGGCTTCGGGGTGGTCGGCGCGCTCACTGTGCCCGTGGACCCTGAAAGCTCGTCAATGCCGTTGACGCTGTCGGGCCTGAAGTCCTCTGGCGGTGAACTTGCAGTGCGGAGATCGCCAGTGCGGGCACGGCTCCATACCGTGCGACTTCCGCACACACGCGGGAACAGGTCGAACCTCTCCGCCGGCAGTCCACGTTGCAAAGGGGCAGCAGTGAAAGTCCTCGGAATGATCTCCGGTACCTCGCACGACGCCATCGACACGGCAGTCGTCGAGCTGCATCTGACGGGCGACGTCCTTCAGGCCCGCGTCCTCAGCACCGGGGCGACCCCCTACTCGAAGGCCCTCCGCAGCCGGCTCAGGCACTGCCTTCCTCCACGCCCGACCACGGCAGCAGAGCTGTGCCGGCTGGACACCGAGGTCGGACGTGCGTTCGCCGACGCGGCGGCGGTGGCCGCCGCCGGGGTGGGGGGTGTCGATGTGATCTGTTCCCACGGCCAGACGCTCTTCCACTGGACACGGGAGGGAACGGTGCTCGGTACCCTGCAGATCGGACAGCCGGCGTGGATAGCCGAGCTGACCGGCACTCCCGTGGTGTCGGACCTGCGGGTGCGCGATGTCGCTGCCGGGGGACAGGGGGCTCCCCTGGTCGCCCACCTGGACACGTTGCTCATCAACGGCATGCAGTCGCGGGGCGAGGCCGTGGGGCGAGCAGGGGCGCTCAACCTCGGCGGCATCGCCAACCTCACCGTGGCTGCGACAGTGGGCGATCCCCGTACCCGTGCCTACGACGTGGGACCCGCGAACGCGCTGATGGACGCTGCCGTACTGGCCGCGACGGGTGAGCCCTTCGACCGTGACGGTGCCCTCGCCGCCCGGGGGGCGGTCGACGACGCCCTGCTCAGCGCGTTGCTCGAAGAGGAGTACTACGGACTGCCGGCTCCCAAGAGCACCGGCAAGGAACTCTTCAACGAGGGGTACCTCGAGCGGGTACTGCGGTCCCGTGGGAGTGTCGCGTTGCCCGACCTGCTGGCAACGCTGGCCGCGCTGACCGCACGTACGGTCGCGGACGAGATCGTCCGGCACGGCCTCGACACGGTCATCGTCTCGGGCGGTGGCAGTCACAACCCTGTCGTGATGGGCGCCTTGGCCGCGAGGTTGCCTCACGCCAGGTTGCGGTCGAGCAGCACGATCGGGGTGCCCGGCGACGCCAAGGAGGCCATCGCGTTCGCCGTGATCGGTTGGCACACCTTCCACGGGCTGCCCGCGACGCTGCCCGACTGCACCGGGGCAACCGCAGCGCGCGTCCTGGGCGCGCTGACACCTGGCGCCGGGCCGCTGACGCTGCCGCAGGCGCTGTCGACGGCGCAGGCGCCCACCCGGGCCGTCTTCACCTCTGCCTGAGACGTTTTTCCGTGCGGTTCACCTTCGACGTCTCGGCGATGTCACGAAACAGCCCATCGACATCCTGTCGATCGCCGGTCGTCGACGGTGCTCCTACGGTGATGGCCACGTAGGACGGCGGCGCCTCAACCGAGCGGGGCGTCCGGCCTCGGCGCACGCACCATTCCCCGGCACAGCCTTCCCACACTGCGGTGGGATCCGAGAGGAACAGCGGCACATGACTCACCCCCGGAACAGAACACTTCCCATCTTGCGACCTCTGGCGCTCGTCGCAGTGCTCACCGTGGCCGTGAGCGCCTGCAGCGGTGGTACGAAGAACCCCGGAGAGGGTTCCGGCAAGCCCGGCGGCACCTTCTCCGTCGCTTTGACCGAGCCGGACCATCTCATACCGGGGCAGACGACCAGCAGCTATGCACTGCAGGTCATCCAGGGGCTCTTCGACTCACCGATGACGCTCGATCCCAAGGACGGGCACGTTGTCCCTCTCGCCGCCCAGAGCGTGACGTCGCCGGACCAGCAGCACTGGACTGTGAAGTTCAGAGACGGTGCCGTCTTCCACAACGGGGAGAAGGTCACCGCGCAGAGCTTCGCGGACGCCTGGAACGCCGCCGCCTTCGGCCCCAACGCCTGGGAGACGAACTACTACTTCGCCCAGATCGAGGGCTACGACAAGCTGAACCCGGGGGAAGGCCAACAGCCCGCGGCCGACAAGCTCTCGGGACTGAAAGTGCTCGACGAGACGACACTGCAGGTGGACCTCAACACCCCCTTCAGCCAGTTCCCGATGATGCTCTCCTTCCCGGCGTTCGCTCCTCTGCCCAAAGCGGCCTTCACCGACACCAAGGCTTTCGATCTTCGCCCCGTCGGCAACGGCCCCTTCGAGATGAACGGCGACTGGCAACACAACCAGAAGATCTCGCTCAAGCGCGCCGCCTCGTACAACGGGGTGCGCACGCCGCGGGCCGACGCAGTCGAGTTCAAGATCTTCACGAGCAAGGACACCGCCTTCACCGAGCTGCAGGCCGGCAACGTCGACATCATGACCACCATTCCCGCGGCGCGGGCGGCGGAGGCCAAGCGGAGCTTCGGCAAGCGCTACTCCGTCAGGCCCAGCGGGGCGATGGACTACCTCGGCCTGCCCCTGGGAGACAAGCGGTTCGCAGACCCGAAGCTCAGACGAGCTCTGTCGATGGCCATCGACCGCGAGGGCATCACCCGGGCCGTCTACAACGGCGTCTTCACTCCCGCCGACTCCCTCGTCGCGAAGATGATTCCCGGACACCGTCCCGGTGCATGCGGGGAGACCTGCACGTACAACCCGGCCAAGGCCAAAGCGCTCTTCGACGAGGCCGGAGGACTGTCCGGCCCGCTGGAGCTGTACTTCTCGAACTCCGACCCCACCTATGAGCAGTGGATGACAGCGGTCGCGAATCAGTTCAAGCAGAACCTGGGCATCAAGGACGTCGTGTTCCGCAAGATGGCCAACGCCGACCTCGGCCCCCTCCTGAACGAGCGCAAGAACACCGGCCCCTACCGGCAGAACTGGGTCATCGACTACCCGAGCATGCAGAACTACCTCGATGGCCTGTTCAACGCAGACAACCGCATGGGCTGGAGCAGCGAGAAGTTCGACGCTCTCGTCGCTCAGGGCAACGCGGCTCCGGAAACCGACGTGGGCCCCTACCAGAGCGCCGAGGACATCGCTTTGCAGGAACTGCCGCTGATCCCGCTGTGGAACTGGCAGGACCAGTCCGCCTGGAGCGCCAAGGTGGGCAGCGTCGTCATCGACCCCTACGTCACCGGCCTGCACCTGGACAAGGTCACCGTCACCTCCTGATCACCGGCCGGTTCGACACCCGCACATCTCGTCGGCCTCCTCACCGGGGCCGACACCGGACACAGGGGCGGCTTCCATGGGCAGATTCATCGCCCGGCGCCTGCTGCACGCGATACCCGTGCTGCTGGCCACCACTTTCCTCATCCACACACTTGTCTTCGTCCTGCCCGGGGACCCCATCCAGGGACTGGCCGGCGACCGCCCGGTTCCGCCGGCGGTCCTCGCCGAGCTGCATGACCGCTACCATCTCGACGACCCCCTCCTCGTTCAGTACGGCAAATACCTCGCAGGGCTCCTCTCGGGTGATTTCGGTACCACCTTCAGCGGGCAGCCCGTCGCCGACGTGCTGGCCCAGCGCTGGCCCGTCACGGTGAAGCTGGCACTGACCGCCTGGTTCTTCGAGACCGTCCTGGGCATCGCCCTCGGTGTGTGGGCCGGTCTGAACAAGGGCCGGTGGGCGGACAAACTCGTCCTGGCCGGCACAACGGTGGTGATCGCCGTACCGGTCTACATCGTCGGCTACCTGGCACAGCTCTTCCTCGGCGTGCGTCTGGGCTGGTTCCCGGTCTCCGGCGGGGAAGACGGCTGGCCCACCGCCTACCTGCTGCCGGGACTCGTCCTCGCTTCCTTCGGTCTGGCCTACGTCGCCCGCCTCACCCGCTCCTCCCTGGCGGAAAACCTCCGTGCCGACTACGTCCGCACCGCCGACGCGAAGGGCCTCAGCCGGCGCCGTGTCGTCATCAAACACACGCTGCGCAATTCGCTCATCCCGGTGGTGACGTTCCTCGGAGTCGAACTGGGCTCCCTCATGGCCGGTGCCATCGTCACCGAGTACATCTTCAACCTCCCCGGCGTGGGCCAGCAGGTGTTCCAGTCCATTCAGCTGCGCGAAGGGCCCACCGTCGTAGGCATCACCACCGCCCTGGTCATGGTCTTCGTCCTGGCCAATCTGCTGGTCGACATCCTGTACGGCCTGCTCGATCCGAGGATCCGACATGCCTAGCCCCGCGCCGGTTCCCACACAGGACCTCCTCCTGCCCTCCCCCGCAGCCGGAGCGCCCGACACCGCGGCGCCGGCGTCACTGAGCAGGGACGCATGGCGCGAGCTGCGCGCCCGGCCGCTGGTGTGGGCCTGCCTGACCGTCATCGCGTTGATCGTTGGCATGGCTGTCCTCCCCTCCCCCTTCATCTCCCTGCTGACGAACGACAACGGTCGATGTGAACTGGTGAACTCGAAGATCGGCCCGACGTCGGGCCACCCGTTCGGCTTCGACCTGCAGGGATGCGACTACCTTGCGCAGGTGGTTCGGGGCAGCCGCCCCTCCTTGGTCGCCGGCCTGGCCGTGACCGCCGGCGCCCTGGTGCTGTCGATCCTTCTGGGTTTGTTCGCCGGCTTCTACGGCGGTTGGCTCGACAGCCTGCTCTCGCGCGTCACGGACGTCTTCTTCGGGCTGCCCTTCATCCTCGGAGCCACCGTCATCCTGGTGGCCTTCCCCGATCACGGACTGGGCGCGATGACCCTGGTCCTCGTGGCCCTCGGCTGGACAACGATGACGCGCGTCATGCGTTCCCAGGTGATCGCCGTCAAGGACAGCGACTACGTCCGGGCGTCACTGATGTGCGGCGCACGGCCCGCACGCCTGATGTTCCGGCACATCCTGCCCAACGCCATCACCCCCGTGGTCGTGGTGGCCATGCTGAACATCGGCAACGTCATCTCCGGCGAAGCAACGCTCGACTTCCTCGGTGTCGGACTGCAGTACCCCCAGGTCTCCTGGGGCCTCCAGCTGAACGCCGCACAGAGCTACTTCCTCGACCATCCCCATCTGCTGGCCTTCCCCGCGTTGCTCCTCTCCGCAACCGTCCTCAGCTTCATCCTGTTGGGGGACGCAGTTCGGGACGCCTACGACCCGAAGCTGAGGTGAGGGCCAGATGCCGGCCGATCAATCCCCCAAGGCACCGCTCCTGGAGGTCGACGACCTCCACGTGGAGTTCCGCACCCCGCACGGCGTCGTCCAGGCGGTCAACGGACTGAGCTACACCCTGCATTCCGGCGAGACACTGGCGCTGCTGGGCGAGTCCGGATCCGGTAAGTCCGTGGCCGCGCAAGCCGTCATGGGTCTGCTGCCCACCCCTCCCGCGTACATCACCCGCGGGCAGATCCGACTGCACGGCAGCGACCTGCTCCAGCTGAGCGAGGGCGACCACAGGAAGGTGCGCGGCAGCCGCATCGCCATGGTCTTCCAGGACGCCCTGTCCGCGCTCAATCCCGTCCTCACCGTAGGCGACCAGATCAGCGAGATGTTCCGCGTGCACCGCGGCATGGACCGGCGCGAAGCACGCAGGAAGTCCGTCGACCTCATGGACCGAGTCAAGATCCCGGCCGCGGCCCAGCGCCTGGACGACTACCCCCACCAGTTCTCCGGAGGAATGCGCCAACGAGTGATGATCGCGATGTCCCTCGCCCTGGAGCCCGAGGTCGTCATCGCCGACGAACCCACCACAGCGCTGGACGTCACCGTCCAGGCCCAGATCATGCGGCTGCTGCGCGAGCTCCAGCAGGAAACCGGCATGGGACTGGTACTGATTACCCACGACCTCGGCGTCGTGGCTTCCGTCGCCGACCGGGTCACCGTCATGTATGCAGGGCGAGCGGTCGAAGAGGCCGAGACCCCCGAGCTGTACGGCGACGCCCGCCACCCCTACACCCGCGGCCTCCTCGACTCCATTCCCCGCCTCGACCGCCTGGACCACGCTCTGATGCCCATCCCCGGCTCACCTCCGGACATGGCCCATCTCCCGACCGGCTGCTCGTTCCACCCACGATGCCCGCGCACGGCACCCCCCTGCACACAGCGGCGACCCGATCTCCTCCCCGTCGCAGGCGCCCATGGTCACCGCAGCGCGTGCCACTTCTCCCAGGAGGTGCGCCATGGCACCTGACATCCACGGCGATGACCCGATCCTGCGCCTCAACGGCGTGACCAAGCACTATCCGCTGACCCGCGGAATCCTGTTCAAGCGCCCGAGCGGTGCCGTACGCGCCGTAGACGGCGTCGACCTGGAGCTCCGCCGCGGAGAGACCCTCGGTCTGGTCGGTGAATCGGGCTGCGGCAAGTCCACCCTGGCCTCGGTGATCATGGGTCTGGAATCGCCCACCGCCGGCACCGTGACGATCGACGGCCGTGACCTGTCACTGATGGACCGCAGGGAACTCCAGTCGATGAGACGGCGGGTCCAGATGGTCCTCCAAGACCCCTACACCTCCCTCGATCCACGCCTGACCGTGGGCGAGATCATCGCCGAGCCACTGGTCATCCACCCCGGCACCGCCCCCCGGGCACGCCGCGAACGCGTCGCAGAGCTCTTGCAGATGGTGGGGCTGGACCCCAGCCACGGCAAGCGCTATCCGCACCAGTTCTCCGGAGGACAACGCCAGCGTGTAGGAATCGCCCGCGCCCTGGCGCTGGGCCCGGACCTCCTCGTCTGCGATGAACCCGTCTCGGCACTCGACGTGTCCGTCCAGGCGCAGGTTCTCAACCTCCTCGCGGACCTTCGCACGCGCCTGGGTCTTGCCTGCCTGTTCATCGCCCACGATCTGGCCGTCGTGCACTACCTGTGCGACCGCATCGCGGTCATGTACCTGGGCCGGATCGTGGAAACGGGAACGCGGGCGCAACTGCACGGCAGCGCCCACCACCCCTACACCCGCGCCCTGCTGTCAGCCGTTCCTCTGCCCGACCCCACGGCGAGGCATCACGGGGAGGAGATCATCCTCGAAGGCGATCTGCCCTCGCCGGCCGCGCCACCGTCCGGCTGCCGCTTCCGAACGCGGTGCCCCTACGCGCGGCCACGATGCGCCGCGGAGGAACCTGAGCTGACGGTCAGACCTGGCACCAGCCATCCCACGGCCTGCCACTTTCCGCTGGCTTCACCCGTCCCGGCGGCACTGACCCCGCCGTGACCCCGGTCCTGGAGAAGACCCGCACCGCTTCCCCTCGAGCACGAGACAAGGAGCACCACTGTGTCCACCCCCATCAGAGCCCGTACGGCTCCGCCGCACGGCCGCATGCGCCTCGCGGCACTGGCCGCTCTCGCCTCCGCCGGACTCCTTCCGGCCTTGCTGACCGTCCCCCTGGCGCAGGCCGCCGAGCCCGCCCCGGGGGAACGGGCCCGAGCGTTCACCGCGGCCTCCAAGCGCTACCACGTACCCGAATCGGTACTTCTGGGCGTCTCCTACCTGCAGAGCCGCTGGGACGCTCACGGCGGATCGCCCAGCAGCGACGCCGGGTACGGTCCGATGCACCTGACCGACGCCCGCGGCGCCCTGGCAGGCCTGCCCCACCACAGCGAAGGCGGCGAGGACCCTCGCGGGCAGGACGAGAAGCTGCCGCGCCGCGTCGATCACCCCGAAATCGACCCCGACTCGCTCCAGCCCGAACTCCAGACGCTGACCCAGGCGGCCCGCCTCACGGGTCTGTCCGCTGATGCCTTGAAGAACGAACCGGCGGCGAACATCGCCGGTGGTGCCGCTCTGCTGGCCGCCCACCAGGCAGCTCTGGGCGAGCCCGCGAGCACGGACCCGGCTGACTGGTTCGGGGCTCTCGCCCGCTACTCCGGAGCGGCCGATGAGGAGACCGCCCGAGCGTACGCCGACGAGGTGTTCGCTGTCATCGCCGAAGGCCCCGAGCGGACCACCGACGGAGGCGGCGGAACCGTGAAGCTGCCTTCCGCGCGCGTGGCTCCCAGGACCGAGCAGCTGGCCAAGCTCACGCTACGGGCGTCGGCCGCCGGTGCTGAATGCCCTCGCAACCTGGGCTGTGAGTGGATCCCGGCGCCGTACCAGAAACTGTCGGAAGAACCCGGCGACTTCGGCAACCACGATCTGTCGGACCGGCCGAACAACCAGAAGATCGACTACATCGTCATCCATGACACCGAGGCGACGTACCCGGTCACGCTGAAGCTGGTGACCGACCCGACCTATGTGTCCTGGCACTACAGCATGCGCTCCGCCGACGGTCACATCGCCAACCACCTCAAGGCCAAGGACGTCGGCTGGCACGCCGGTAACTGGTACGTCAACTCCAAAGCCGTGGGCATCGAACACGAAGGCTTCCTCGCACAGGGCGGCCAGTGGTACACCGAGGCGATGTACCGCCGCTCCGCGCGCCTGGTGCGCTACCTGGCCGACAAGTACGACGTACCCCTGGACCGGGCTCACATCGTCGGGCACGACAACATTCCGGGCACCGTCGCGGCGAACGTAGGAGGCATGCACCAGGATCCGGGCCCCTATTGGGACTGGGCGCACTACTTCGACCTCATGGGGAAGCCGTTCAAGGCCCAGGGAAGCGAACGGAAGTCCGCTCTGGTCACCATCAAGCCCCCTTACGCGGCGAACACCGAGCCGTACTACTGCGGCGACAACGGTGAACCCTGCCCCGAGCACGGCTCCGCCTCGATCACCCTGCGCACCGAACCGCGTGACGACGCTCCGCTCGTCACCGACATCGGCATCCGCCCCACCCCTGGGACGTGGTCCGTCTACAATCACGCGGCGCGAGTCAGCACCGGTCAGCAATATGCCGTCGCCGAGCGCCGGGGCGACTGGATGGCCATCTGGTACCTGGGACAGAAGGGCTGGTTCCGCAATTCCCACAGCAAGCCGACCGCCGTACCGGCACGCGGCATGACGGTCGTCGCCAAGCCCGGCAAGACATCCGTTCCCCTTTACGGCCGCGCATATCCGGAGCCGGCCGCCTACCCGGCGGGCATTCCCGTCCAGGCGATCTCCCCCCTGCAGTACGTGCTCCAGCCGGGCCAGCGCTACAGCGTCGGACAGCGGGTCAACGGCGAGTACTACCATTCCAAGACCTTCGACCTCGAGTCACACACGGTGGTGCGCGGCGAGAACGTGTATTACCAGATTCAATTCGGCCACCGCTTCATGTTCGTCAACGCCGAAGACGTCCTGGTAGTCCCGAGCTGGCGCCCCGTTCCGACGAGGGGATGATCCCGGTACCGTGGGCGTCGGCGCTTCATGCCGACGCCCACGGGCCGTCGCACATCAGAGAGAAGCAGGATGCATAAGTCAGGCCACAGCGCTACCTCGCAGGCCGGCACACGCGGTGCTCCCTCTGCCGTCGGAACACCTGCCGTCAGCCTCCTACGCCGCTGGGATGACGGGTCCGCATTTCGTGCGGGCGACCTGAAGGGCCTGGCTGTGGCAGAGGGACGCGGGCAGTTCGCCGGGCGCAGCGCCGTGGTCTGGCGCTCGGCAGCCGGCCGGTCCCTCTACGCCGACCCGTTCGGTCACGGCGCCGTGGAATGGGAGTACGCGCGCTGGACCTCGCGGTGGACGGATATCGGTTTCGAGGCGGCGGAGCTCATCCCGTCATGGAGCGCGTACACGCCCCTGGGGAGCAGCCTCTCCGTGCGCGTTCAAGTGCGCGATCCGGACGGTCTCGAATCCGACTGGTTCACACTCGCCCATTGGGCTGCTGATGATCAGGTGGTCCACCGCACCACCGTCCCCGGGCAGGCGAGTCCCTTCGGTTCCGTCGAGGTCGACACCCTCATCGCCGCTTCGGGCCGCCTCTTCGGTGCGTACCGGCTCAGTGTCGATCTTCTGAGGGCCCCGGGTTCCGAGGATTCGGCGGAGCTCTACAGCCTTTGCCTGCTCGCGTCCGCGCCGACGGAGCCTGTGCCGCGTGCGGTCAGCGGACCTGGGGGCGCCAGGGGAATGGTCCTGGATGTGCCGCAGCGGTCGCAGGAAGTTCACACGGGCCACTGTCCCCAGTACGACGGCGGCGGTGAGGCCTGGGCAGGGCCGGCCTGCACGGCGATGATGGTCAGCCACTTCGGCCGCGGACCGGGCCCGGCTGAACTGGCATGGATCGACCCCGGCGACCCGGCCCCCGACGTCGACTTCACCGCGCGCGGCGTATACGACTATGCCTATCGCGGCTGCGGCAACTGGGCGTTCAATGCCGCCTACGCCGCACGCTTCGGCCTCGTGGGCTTCGTGACACGGCTGCCGTCGCTGACGGAAGTCGAACAGTTCATCAGTGCGGGGATCCCGGTCGCCACCGCTCAGGCGTTTCGTAGCACCGAACTCACGGGCGCGGGCTATTCGACCGCCGGCAACATCATGGTGGTGTGCGGTTTCACCGACGCCGGGGACGTCGTGGTGAACGACCCTCTCTCCCCGTCCGACGAGGCGGTCCGCCGTACCTATCCGCGCGCTGATTTCGAGCGGGTATGGCTGGTTGGCGGTGGCGGGGCCGTCTACATCGTTCACCCGCCGGAGGCTGCACTTCCGCCTCGAACAGCCAGCTTCCCCTGCTGGTAGTCGATTGACGCGAAGGAACCCTTTCGAACCGAAAGGGTTCCTTTCGCATGCCCGCCGGCACCTGGATCGACTTGCGGCCCTCGGGTTCGTTTCAGCAACCTCGCCCGACCGATCGAACCAGAGCGCAGCCTATTCATCATCACCACGATGCGTGGACGTGCGGTCGTCAATTCAGAAAACCATCTCGACGTTTTGTCGATCGCCCTCCACGAGGTCGGCTTCGTAGCGTGGCGTGCTGTGAACCTTTCATCACACCACCAGGATTCCCGCATCCGGTCACACGCGCCGCGGAGCACCGGCTGCGGGGCCGGCCACCACCAGGAGGAACCGGCCGTGCGCGTCCAGAGCGGCGATGCGGTGCGGGACGCCACCGTCGTAGTGGAGCGTTTCCCCCGCCTCCATCACGAACCGTTCGGCCCCTACCTCGGCTTCGACTTGACCAGCGAGGACCACGCACAGTTCCTCGCCCGCGTGCGTGGTGGGAAAGGCGTGGTGGGCAGGGGTGCCTTCGGCGAGCACCGCCTCGAAGCGGCGGGATCCGATGCCGGTCAGGGGGTAGGTGCGCCCCTCTCCGGCCGGCCACTGCCTGCTCTCCCTTGCCGGACGGTGGGTGGTGACCAGCGGCGGGGTGAGACTTGCCCGCCCAGGGGCCGGGGGGCCGCCACCAAGCAGGACCGACAGCGGGGTCTCGACGGCTTCTGCCAGCCGCTGGAGGGAGTCCAGCGTCGGGTTGGCCTTTCCGGATTCGAGCTGGCTGAGGAAGCTCTTGGACAGACCGCTGCGCTGGGCGAGTCCGTCCAGCGTCAGGCTCAGTCGGATGCGGGCGGCCTGCAGGCGGGTGCCGAGCCGGCCGGCGGCCCCGGCTCCCGGCCCCTCAGGCCGGACGACCGACTGCCGTCGTGCGTGCGCATCCTCCATGGAAGCTCCCTTCAGAACAGCGCAAGTGGTGAGCGCTCGCGACGTGGCCGTGATCTCACGCTACAAGTCCTCTGTCCGCTCCACCCCCAGGGATCAGCTGTGGAAAAACTGCTCGGTTCGTCGCCGCCGGCGCTGACTGTCGGCCCACCGAGAGGCCCCGAGGATCTGGCCGCCTTCAGCACGCTCTACCAGGAGGTCTTCGCCACGCTCCCGGGAGACTCGCTGACGCCCCGCCTGTTGGCGGCGTTGCATGCTCACAGCGGACTGGTCATCGGCGCCTGGGAGGGTCGGCGGCCGGTCGGGTTCGTCTACAGCTTCCTCGCTCGCACGCGAGCGCAGGAGGGACACCGCCTCTATCAGTACTCACAGGTCGCCGCGGTCGCCGCCGACCGGCGCGGCGCGGGGGTGGGACGAGCACTGAAACAGGCCCAAGCCGGTGCCGCCCTGGCATCCGGGGTGGACCTGGTCAGATGGGCCTTCGACCCTCTGCGGGCCGCCAACGCCCACTTCAACCTGGACGTCCTGGGTGCGACCACCCACCGCTACGCTCCCGGCTACTACGGCGACGCCGCGGCCGGACGCGACCAGGGACTGGCCACCGACCGGCTCATCGTGGACTGGGAGCTGCCTGCGCGGGCCCGGGATCAGCGGGACTGGCCCGAAGCCCCCGTGCTGCCCGCCCTCGCGGGACACGTGGTGCACGGTGCGGAAGGACGCGCGTACGTCACCGTCCCTGACAGCTGGCCGGCGCCTGCCCTGTTTCAGCCGGCGGAGGCAAGACAGCTCCAGGAGGAGGTCGGACAGGGCCTCTCGGAGCTTTTCACCGCCGGATATACGGCGGTCTCGTGCCGGCGCATACGGCCGGGGACAGCAGCCTACCTACTGGTCAAAGACGTGCGCCGATGATCGCCGGATACGCGTCGTTCTGGTCCGAGCCCCTCGAGCTGCTGAACGACGCGGCGGAGAGCCTGGGGGAGGCCGAGCGCCGGCTCACCGAAACGCTGACCGAGGACTACCCCCACTCTCTGCTTCGTTCGTCGAGCGAGATCCTGGAAGCGGCCGGTGCCTGCCATCGGGACCTGCATCGCCTCCTGTCAACCGCAGGGTTCCGTGACCTCGGTGAGCTCCACGCCCGGGTGACCGAGCGGCTGAACTCGCAACTGCGCAGTCCCACCGAGCGGTTCCAGACGAGGCTTCGTCCGGCGGCCCGGGCAGGACTGGTGCAACGGATGGCCGAGCACGAGGCAGCAGGCGTGACGGCCACTCTGGCCTACCTCGACGACAGCGGCGCACTCGAGCTGGCCGCCTCCAGCATTCTGGCTGCTCGTCGCCGCTTCGTGATCGGTGAGGGCAAGAGCAGCGCGTTCGCCCAGATCCTCGCAGCCGACCTTGGTTCCGTTCTCAGCAACGTATGCCTTCTCGGGGACGCGGACCGGCGGCTGGACGCATTGACGGATGCGGGAGCGAACGACCTCGCCATCGCCGTGTCGCTGCGCCGCTACGACCGCATGACCGTCCAGCTGACCGAGTCGCTCGCCCGGCGCGGCGCCTCTGTCATCGCCGTCACCGACAGCCAGGACGCGCCCCTGGCGTCCACAGCGGATCTGGCGCTCGTCGCCTGCACCCGCAGCACGTCGTTCGTCGACTCACCCACTGCCGTTGTCGCCGTGCTCCACGCGTTGGCCACGCTCGTCGCCGCCCGCTCCAAAGCGGCGCAACGGCGGCTGGAGCGTCGTGAGGAGGCCCACCGGCTTCTCGATCACTACGTACGGCCCTGAGTCCGCCAGTCGATCAGGAGTTTCCTTCATGAGTACCCCGTCCCCCGGTCGCACCTCCTGCGATCCGTCCCTTCCCTCGAAGGCGTCAGACATCACGGTCGTCAGGATCGAACTGATGGCCGTCCGTCTGCCGCTGCGTCGCTCCTTTGCCACCAGCAGCCACCGCAAGGACCACCTCGATCACATCCTGGTCAGGCTCACCGACCGGGAAGGGGCGCAGGGCTGGGGCGAATGCGCGTCGCCCAGCCACCCGTACTACGGGCCGGAGACCTTCTCCAGTTGCTGGAACGCGCTCAAGGACTACTTCGCCCCCTTGCTCATAGGTGAGCGCTGGGACCACCCCGAAGAGCTCGAGGCCGTATGGATGCGCATACGCGGGAACCTGTTCGCCCGGGCCGCCCTTGATACGGCGTGCTGGGACCTCTATGCCCAGCGCCGGAACCGGTCCCTCGCCTCGGCCTTGGGGGGTTCGGCAGAACAGGTCGAGGTGGGCGTGAGCCTCGGTATCGAAGAATCCATCAGCGAGCTGCTGGACCAGGTCGACGACCACGTCGGCCAAGGCTACCGGCGGATCAAGCTGAAGATCGCACCCGGCTGGGACGTAGCCCCGGTGGCCGCAGTGCGCGAACGTTTCCCGGACACGCCTCTGCAGGTCGACGCCAACGCCGCATACAGCAGCACTGTCGACCACCGCAGGGTGATGCGCGCCCTGGACGGCATGGCCCTGCAGATGATCGAGCAGCCCTTCGCCGCGGATGACCTCCTGGCCCACGCGGAACTCCAACGGGAGCTGAGGACCCCGGTATGTCTGGACGAATCCATCACCAGCGCGTCCACCGCGCACACCGCCCTGGGCCTCGGCGCCGCGAAGATCATCAACATCAAGGTTTCACGTCTCGGCGGGCTGACCGAGGCCAGACGGGTCCATGACCTGTGCACGCGGTCCGGCATCCCGGTGTGGTGCGGAGGCATGCACGAGTTCGGTGTCGGGCGGGCTGCGAACCTGGCACTCGCGACGCTCCCCGGCTTCACCCTGCCGGGCGACATCTCAGGCTCGGACCGCTACTTCACGGCCGACGTCCTCGCTTCTCCCATCACGGCCACGCGCGGCCGCGTGAGCGTGCCCTCCGCACCCGGCCTGGGCGTCACCATCGACCGCGACGCCGTACGCACCCACCTCCTCGAGAAGATTTCGGTGGCCCAGTGAGCACGACACCGCCCCTTCGGCTTTCCTCCGTCCCGCACCGGCTCCCGCGCCCGGAGACCGCTGCCACCTGGGCGTCTGCGATCAGCGCCCGCGACGTGGCCCTCGAAGACGGCATCCCCGGCTGGGTCGAACTCGTCGAGGGCCCATCCGGCCTGGACGTGTGGTGGGATGAGCCGCGCCCGCTGGAGTCGGGCCGCCGGTGCGTCGTCAGGCGCGGCCTGGACGGCACGGTCACCGATGTCATGCCCCCCGGTTACAACGCCCGAAGCCGCCTGCACGAGTACGGCGGCCGGCCTTGGAGGCCCGCCGAACTCGACGGATCGCCGTACATCGTGTTCGTCAACTGGGCCGACCAGCGGCTCTACCTGCACGCGCCGGGCCCCTCGGGCGCCCCGCGTCCGCTCACCGCGCTGCGGGAAGGTGCCAGGTCGGTGCGCTACGGCGACCTGTACTGCCCGCCCGGTCGGGCCGAGGTGTGGTGCGTGCGGGAGAGCGTGGGGTCCGATCCCCTCGACGTCCAGCGGGCCCTGGTCGCCATTCCTCTGGACGCAACCGCCGCCGACGACGACTCGTACGAGCATGTCATCGCGGTGAGCCATCACTTCATGACGTGCATGCGGATGTCCCCCGACGGCCGGCACGTGTCCTGGATCGGCTGGGACCACCCGAACATGCCCTGGGACGAGACACACCTGTGCCTCGCCTCCTTCGATGCGGCGACCGGTCAGGTGGGTTCGCACCGTGTGGTGGCCGGAGGACCCGGGCAGTCGGTCTGCCAGGCAGAGTGGCACGATCCGCAGACTCTGTGGGCTGTGACGGACCCCGGGGGCTGGTGGAATCTACACCTGGTGCCCGTCGACGGGCGGCCGGCCGTCCCCGTGGCTCCGCGTGAGGAGGAGTTCGGCGGCGCGCTGTGGAAGCCGGGGTCGGTCTGGTTCGCGCCCCTGGAAGACGGACGCGCCGTGGCCATCCACGGCACCGGCGGCGGACGCAGTCTCTCCGTGGTCGACCCGGACACCGCCGGCGTCGACTCCCTCGCCCTTCCGTTCAGCGACTACGCCCAGACAGTCCATGCGCACGGCGACAGCATCGTATGCGTGGGCGCGTCCGCCACCACTCCCTACCAGGTCGTTCTGGCCTCGCTGTCGGGCCGCTACCAAACGCTCACCCCGCGACCCTCCATGGCGGCACTGGCTCCGTGGCTGCCCCGGCCACGCCCGCAGGTCTTTCAGCGGCCGGACGGCCTGCCCGTCCACGCCAACCTCTATCCACCGCGCAACCCGGACCACCAGCTGCCTCCCGCAGAGCGGCCGCCGTGGGTGATTTTCGCCCACGGGGGCCCGACCGGGGACTCACCCATGGTCCTCGACCTGGAAGTCTCCTACTTCACCAGCCGCGGCATCGGTGTCGCCGACGTCAACTACGGCGGCTCCGTGGGCTACGGCCGTGACTACCGTGAGCGCCTGCGCGGTGGATGGGGTGTCGTCGACGTCGAGGACTGCGCTGCCGTGGCCGAAGGGCTGGCAGCTGCCGGCCTGGCCGACCGCAGCCGGCTGGCCATCCGGGGCGGCAGTGCCGGCGGCTGGACCGCCCTGGTGTCACTGACCCGTGCGGGCCTGTACGCCGGGGCCGTCGCCCACTACGGCATCACCGACCCCGTGACATGGGCGCGCGGCACGCACGACTTCGAATCCCGGTACCTGGACGGACTGATCGGGCCCCTGCCGGCCAGGATCCACTCCTACACCGAACGCTCTCCCGTCCTGAACGCGGGAGCCGCCACGGGACCGGCGCTTCTCATGCACGGCCTGGATGACGTCATCGTCACGCCAGATCAGTCGGCTGCCTTCATCAGCGCCCTCGAAAGCCACGGCGTGCCCCACACCCACATCCAGTTCCCCGGCGAACAGCACGGCTGGAGACGGGCGGACACGATCACCCGCGCCCTGGAGGCAGAGCTCGGCTTCTACCAAACCCTCTTCGCCGAACCGGCCGCCCTCCCCGAGAACCCCGACGGTCATGACGAGGGAGGTGGCGAGCGATGACGAGTGCTCCCGCCGTCACCACGGCGCCGCCGGCCCTCCGGCCCGGCGACACCGTCGCGGTCACCGCACCCGCCGGCCCCGCGGACTCGATGTTGTTGTACGACGGCATGTCCGTCCTGCGGTCCTGGGACCTGCGCGTGCGGGTCATGCCCCATGTCGAGGACGGGTACCTCGGCCACCTGGCCGGCACCGACCAGCAGCGTGCCCAGGACCTGCAGACGGCATGGCTGGACCCTCAGGTCCGGGCGGTCTTCTGCGCCCGCGGCGGTTACGGCAGCCAGCGGATGGTGGATCTGCTCGACTGGGACCTCATGGCTGCCGCCGGCCCGAAGGTCTTCGCCGGGTCCAGTGACATCACCGCCCTGCACGGTGCGTTCGCCGCCCGTCTGAATCTGGCCACACTGCACGCGCCCATGCCGGCCACCCAAGCCTTCACCGGAAACGCACGCACAACCGATCACCTTCACACCCTGCTGTTCCATCCGGACAGGGTCCGCAGTCTGCCGGTTCCCCTTCGCGCCCTGGTGGCCGGCCGCGCCCAGGGGATGCTGGCCGGCGGCAACGCCAGCCTCCTCGCCGCCAGTGCCGGCACGGGTGATACCCCGGTACCAGACGGCTGTCTGCTGGTGCTCGAGGAGACCGGCGAAGAGCCGTACGCACTCGACCGGATCCTGACCCAGCTTCTGCGCGCCGGCCTGCTCCAGCGCGCCGCCGCAGTCGTCCTCGGCGACTTCACGGACTGTGGTCCGCCGGAGGAGATCCACTCAGTCCTGACCGACCGACTTGCCGGGCTGAACATTCCGGTCGCCGCAGGACTCCCGGCCGGACACGGACCCGTACAGCTCACTGTGCCGCTGGGCACACCCGCTCGCCTGGAGGCGTCCACCGCGCCGGGCGCGAGCCGTCTGGCTCTGCTGCGCTCCCCTCTGCGCACCGACGAAAGGAATCCATCGCCATGCGCGTCATGATCTCGGCCGACATGGAAGGAGCTACCGGTGTCACCTGGCCCGAGGACGTCGAGCCGGGTACGCCGGCCTGGGACCGTATGCGCCGCCTGATGACCGGCGACGTCAACGCCTGCGTCGAGGGACTGTTCGCCGGAGGCGCGACCCACGTCCTGGTCAATGACGCCCACTACACCCAGCGCAACCTCCTCATCGAGGACCTCGACGAGCGCGCCACCCTGCTCACCGGCCGGCACAAGCCGCTCGGCATGATGCACGGAGTTCAGGACGCCGACGCGGTGGTCTTCCTTGGCTATCACACCGGAGCCGGCCGGAGCGGCGTGCTGGCCCACACCTACCTCGGCGTAGGGCTGACAGGCTTCCGTATCAACGGCGAGGACGCCGACGAAGGCCGCATGAACAGCCTTATGGCCGCCGAGTACGGCGTACCTGTCGTCTTGGTGACCGGTGACGACCTCACCTGCGCAGCCGCCAGGAAATGGGCACCCGGTGCGCTGACCGCAGCCGTCAAGGACTGCGTCAGCCGATATGCCGCGGTCTGCCTGCCCCCCGCCCGCAGCGGCGCCCTGATCCGACGGCAGTCCGAGCTCTCCCTGGCCCGGGTGTCAGCGCAGAGGAGGGCCGAGCCGGTGACGGGTCCTTATCTCTTCGAGGTGGACTTCCACGCCACGCACCTGGCCGAAGCCGTCGCGGCTGTCCCCGGCGTCGAGCAGACCGGCCCGTGCTCCATTGCCTACACCTCTGTCACCGTCACTGAAGGAGCCCGCACGTTCAAGGTCTGCACCACGGTCGCCGGGGCCGCAGCAGAGGATCATTTCGAATGAACCTCACCGGCAAGGCGGCCCGCGCGCTCAACGGCGCCGCGGAAACGATGCGCGACGCCGTGGTCGAGCGCACCGTGACCCTGGCACGGCTGGAGTCCCCGACAGGAGACGCCCGGCGCCTCACGGCACTGGCCCACGAATTGGCCCACGGCTATGCGCAGTGCGGAGGGCACACCACACTGCTGCCCGGACCCGGAGGCGACCACCTGGTGGTCGAGTTTCCGTCCGAGGACATGTCGTTGCCCCATCTGCTGGTGGTGGGTCACTACGACACCGTGTGGCCGGCGGGAACCCTGGACACGTGGCCGGTCACCATCCAAGACGATCGCCTGCACGGGCCCGGCGTGTTGGACATGAAGGCCGCCCTCGCCCTCCTGCAATGCGCCTTCGGCCTCCTACAACAGCTCGGCTTCCCTGCGGCACAGCCTGTCCGCGTCGTCCTCGTGAGCGATGAGGAAATCGGCAGCCCACACGGGCGGGCTGCGGTGGAGCAGCACCTGCCGGGTGCGGCGGCCGTCATCGGACTGGAACCACCTCACCCCGACGGCAGAGTCAAGACAGCTCGCCGCGGCAGTACGCGCCTCCGTCTGACGGTCACCGGCCGCGAGGCCCATGCCGGCCTGGACGCCGCCCAGGGCATCTCTGCCGTCGATGAGCTCGTCGATCAGCTGATCAAACTGCGCACTCTCATACACACCCGCGGGACTGCGGTCAATACGGGCCGCATCGAAGGGGGTACCCGCGCCAACGTCATCGCCGGACGCGCCCATGCCGAACTCGGGCTGCGTTTCACCACCCCGGAAGCCCAGAGGGCGACCCTGGGCGTCTTCCGCAAGCTCAGGCCCATGAGAGCACAGGCCACACTCGAAACAGAAGTACTGTCCGACCGGCCGGCATGGCCTGAGCAACCCTCCAACTGGCTGATCCACCACGTCCAGGCGATCGCGACGGCCCTCGGCCAAGACATCACGGGCGCGCCCGCCGGCGGCGCCGGTGACACCAACCTCCCCGGCTCGCTGGGCTTTCCCACCCTCGACGGGCTCGGCGCGAACGGGGCCGGACCGCACGCCCGGCACGAACACGTTCTCATCGGTGCCCTTGCTCCGCGCCTGGCGCTCCTGACAGCCCTCCTGGCCACCTCGCTGCCCGCCCCCGACGGCCGCTCACGCATGAACATCCTGAACGGACCTCGGCGATGAGCGATTTCGCGACCGACGTCGTCAGCATCTGCCGGCACCTGCTGCGCACGGACACGACCAACCCCGGTGACGGTTCGGGCCCAGGTGAGCGCGTAGCCGCCGAGTACGTCGCTTCCCTGCTGTGGGAAGGCGGCGTCAAGGCGGAGATCGTGGAGTCCGCTCCGCGCCGCAGCACGGTCCTGGCCCGCATCGCAGGGACAGAACCGACGTTGAGCCCGCTGTTGATACACGGGCATCTCGACACCGTCCCCTTCGACGCCGCCGCCTGGTCCCGTCATCCGCTGTCCGGCGACGTACACGACGGTTGCCTGTGGGGTCGCGGAGCGGTCGACATGAAGGGCAGCGTCGCGACGACCCTTGCCTTGGTGCGGCACTGGGCGCGCGTCGGCCGCCGGCCTCGCCGCGACCTCGTGCTGGCCTTCCTCGCCGATGAGGAGTCCACCGGGGACTACGGCTCCCGCTACGTCATCGAGCACCACCGCGAGTACTTCGACGGGTGCCGGGAGGCGATCAGCGAATCGGGGGGCTTCTCCATCAGCGACCGGCCGCGCACCGGCGCCCGGGAGGGCCAGGAGCTGCGCGTCTACCCCATCGCGGTGGGTGAGCGGGGTACGGCATGGATGCGGCTGCAGGCGACGGGGACCGCCGGGCACGGGTCGAAGAACGGAGAGGACAACGCCGTCGCCACGTTGGTCCATGCTCTTTCCCGGTTGGCCGCCCATCGATGGCCCACCGTCTTGACGCCGCCCGTCGAGGGTCTGCTCCGTGAACTGGAGCGCATCCTCGGCATCGCCATCGACCGTGACCGTCTGGAAGCGGAGGCCGCACGGCTGGGCCAGGTCGGCGAACTGTTCGACTGCACGATACGCAATTCGGCGAATCCGACCGTGCTGCAGGCCGGCGACAAGGTCAACGTGATCCCCGGCGTCGCGCGCGCTCAGGTCGACGGCCGTTTCCTGCCCGGCCAGCGCGACCACTTCCTGGCCACCGTGGAGCGCCTGCTGGGACCCGATGTCAGCCGCGAGTTCATCAACCTCGAAGACTCCGTGTCCGCCGAGCACACCAGCACCGCCTTCGCGGCGATGTCCGCCGCCTTGCGCGCGGAGGACCGTGACGGCCATCCCGTGCCCTTCGTCATGTCGGGCGGAACCGACGCCAAGTCCTTCGCGCGCATCGGCATCGGCTCGTACGGATTCACACCGCTCCTCCTGGATCCGGCCATGCACTACTACGGCATGTTCCACGGCATCGACGAACGGGTTCCGATCACCGGACTCGAGTTCGGCGTTCGCGTCCTGGACCGCTTCCTGACCAGCTACTGAACCTCTCACCGGACCCGGAGAACCTCTGTGACCACCATCATTCAACCCCCGCTTGCCGGTCGGCTGTGGCCCGCGGGGACCAGCGTGACACCGACCGGGCTCCACCTGTCGGGGATCTCGCTGTCGGAGCTTGCCGCCACGTACGGAACCCCGGCCGTCATCCTGGACGAGGACGACTTCCGGGCCCGCTGCCGCACCTGGCGCCGGGCGTTCGCGGGCCACGACGTCTACTACGCGGCCAAGGCATTCCTGTGTCACGAGACCGCCCGCTGGCTGAGCGAGGAAGGCATGGGCATCGACGTGTGCTCCGAAGGGGAACTGCGCACCGCCTTGGAAGGCGGAATCGCACCCCAGGTCATCGTGATGCACGGCAACAACAAGTCCACGGCCGAACTCGCAGCGGCGGTGAAGCATCAGATCGCCTTGGTGGTCATCGACTCGCTCGACGAGATCCGGCGCCTTTCGGCGGCCGCCGTCGCGGCAGGCCGCGAGCAGCGCATCCTCATCCGCGTCACCCCGGGCATCGACGCGCACACGCACACGCACATCACCACCAGCACCGACGACCAGAAGTTCGGCTTCTCAATCCGCGCCGGTGCCGCCGCCGAAGCAGCGAAAGCGGTCCTCGCCTCCCCGGGGCTACGCCTGGTCGGCCTGCATTCGCACCTCGGATCGCAGATCACCAGGCCGGATGTCCTCCACGAGGGCATCGTCGCGCTCGTATCCTTCATGGGCTCGCTGGCGCGCCGGCACGAAGTCAGCACCGACGTCCTCGACCTGGGCGGGGGCTACGCAATTGCCTACACCCCCGACGATGTCCCCCTCGACATCGCGACGATCGCCCCGCAGCTCATCGACTGGGTGACCCGCGCCTGCCAGGACGCCGACCTGCCCGTGCCCCGGCTCGCGGTCGAGCCCGGCCGCGCCGTCGCCGGACCGACCGCCCTGACGCTCTACCGGGTGGGCACCGTCAAACGCCAGCAGGGACTGCGAACCTGGGTGGCCGTCGACGGCGGAATGAGCGACAACATCCGGCCCGCCCTGTACGGGGCTCCGTACAGTGTCGCTCTGGCGAACCGTACGAGTTCGCGAGCAGCGGAGGTGTTCACCGTCTGCGGCCGCCATTGCGAGTCGGGTGATGTCATTGCCAAGGACGTTCTGCTGCCCGGCGACCTCGAAGTCGGGGACCTTCTGGCGGTCCCTGCTTCGGGGGCCTATCACCGCTCCATGGCCAGTACCTACAACATGCAGCCGAGACCCCCTGTGATCGCCGTCAGCAACGGTCACGCACGTCCCATTGTCCGGCGGGAAACACTGGAGGACCTTCAGCGCCTCGATGTGCGCACCTGAGCCCGCCGCGGTCGCCGGCGCCGAACGCGGCGACGCCGTTCGCGCTCAGGAACCGGTCGCCTGCTCTCGGGCCTGGAGGGCGAGCCAGAGATCCACGCGGTCCTCGCAGCGCTCCATTTGCCGGCCCGTGAGTTTGGCGATCTTCGCTATGCGGTTCTGCACCGTATGACGGTGCAGTCCGAGCAGGGCGGAGGTCTCGGCCCAGGATCCATTGGTCTCCAGCCACACCCTCAGCGTTTCGATGAGCTCGCCGTCACCGTCCGCCGTATCGAGCGGAGCCAACGCCGTATCGGCGAAGGCGGCCAGAACCGCCGGGCTGCCCAGGCTCAGCAGCAGGCGGACCGATCCGGCCTCGGTCGCCATGACCGGCCGGGCGAGCTCGACACTCGCCGGGAGAAGAGCGATGGCCTGCCTCAGCGTGAGGGCTGCGTGCTGGGGGGTGACTGCCGGACCGATGCCCGCGGGACGCCCGGGGGCGAAGCGCGTGAGCAATGAGGTGACGTCGGTCCCGTCGGGGAGGACGGCTTCGACGCTGGCGCCTACGACGCGCACCAGGCCGCCGGGGACGGCCAGGGCCAAGTCCGCCGCCAGAGCCAGCACTTCTTCGCGCCGGGTGGAGACGTCCGCCCGGGCGGGCGGCGAACCTTGCTGGGCTTGGATCGCCACCGCACGGATGGGTCCGGTGCTGAGGCCCACCGATTTCAGGAGGGCTTCGGCGTGGCCGGCGGCGAGATCACCGGCGAACAGCCGGGCCAGCAGCGCTGCGCGTCGCCGGCGTTCGGGTTCGTCGGCCAGGTGCCGTCGTTCGAGCTCGACCGACAAAAGGGACACGAGTACGCTGCTGAGGAGGCGCGATTCGGTGCTGTCGGTTCCGAGGAGCAGTACGAATCCTCTCAGGCGTGCTGCCCCGAGGGGCTGCACCTGCACCGGGCCGGAGGGTATGTCGCCCCCGGCGCTACCGCGGAGGTCCCGCAGAGCAACTGCTTCGAGGATTTCGGCGGCCTGCGCGAGGACGGTGGGCGCCTCCGTGCCGACGCTGGCCAGCGGACGACCGAGGACGTCACACACGACCGCGGCCATACCGGTGGCCAGGTGCCAGGCTCGTAGAAGCCCGTCGAGACCGTCGCCTGATGCCACGGCGGCTGTCAGGCGGCGCTGTGTACGCAGGGTCCGTTCAAGGAGGCGTCGTTCCTCCGCCGCGCGGGCGTCGAAGACAGCCTTGGTGACGGCGGCCGGGGGGACTCCTTCAGGGATGGTCAGAAGCGGGAGACCGCACTGCTCGGCGAGGTCACTGAGTGCGGGGGGCACGTACTGCAAGGGCAGTGACGGGCCCAATCCCAAGACGACGGCCGCGGCGCGAGCCCGGCTCAGGTCGTCGACAAATCCCGCGTAGTCCTGTGGATCGACACCGAGGAGCAGCGCCGTGGTCATGACCACTTCGCCCCCTTCCATCCACGCCGAAGGCCGGGTCACCTCGGAGGCGTACGCGGCTTCCACGGTGCGGCTCAGTCCCTTGCTTCCCGCCGCCAGGGCGAGGTGGAGCGAGGGGATGGCGAGAAGGTCGCGAACCGTGAGTGGCATGGACCAAATCCTCGACTAAACCGTGCGGGTTGTCGACGCGGGTGGAAGCTGTGGGTGACCTCAGGCCTTCCCGGCACAGCGCGTCGGGGAGTGGTCAGACGAGTCCCGACCGTCGGGCGACTTCCTCGTAGTTCTTCATCCGCTCGTGGGCTTCGCCTCCCAGGGCGTTGATGACGCCGGCCACCAGTGCTTCGACGACGGCGAGGGTGGGGACGAGGCTGTCGTAGGGCGAGAGGGTGCTGACTTGGCTGGGCAGGACGACGTCTGCGTGGGTCGCGGCGGGTGAGAGCCACGGGTCGGTGAAAACGATCACTTTGCCGGCGGCTTCACGGACGAGTTGGGCGATGGCCGTCTTGTCGTCCTCGTAGCGGCGGTAGTCGAAGAGGACCACCACGTCGCGCTTGCCGAGCTGGGCGAGGGCGGCGGTACGTTCGACCGGACGGTCGGGCAGGAGGCGAACGTCCTGGCGCAGCTGCATCAGGTGCAGACCCAGATACTGCGCCAGGAGGTGGGTGAAGCGGCCCCCCGCGACGGTGATGTGGCATTTGCGGTCCGAGAGGAGGGTCACGGCACGCTCGAAGTCGTGGGGCGGTATTTCGGCACACGTCTGGACGAGAGCGGCGGGCAGGACCGTACGCGCCCGGGCCAGGGCGCTGGGCTGGGCTGCGTTCGGCGAGTCGTCGTCGCGGGCGAACTCGTTTGTCTCGTACAGGGTGAGGGGCGAGGCGTTGCGGGCGTCGAGTTCGCTGCGAAGTGCGGCTTGCAGCTCGGGAAAGCCCCGGTAGCCGAGGCGGGCGGCGAAGCGCAGGACGGTGGGGGCGGAGACGGCGGCGCGTTCGGCGATGATGGCGACGGTCTCGAACACGGAGGCGGGATATCCGGCGAGGAGCACGCGGGCGACCTTGCGCTCAGCGGGGCTGAGGGTGCCGAGGTTGTTGCGTATGTCGTCGGCGAGGGTGCTGCTCATCGGATGGGGGTCCTCTCTGGTGGTGCAGGCCGCATCCGCCGAGCCTAAGGGCTGTCCCGTGATCCCCGGCGGGCGCGCGGCGCGCTGATCCACCGGGGATTACGGGAGAGCCCTTACGCCGTCTCCTTCGGATCGTGTCGACCCGGCACGATCCGAAAGAGACGGCCTGGTACCCGGCTCGGCGCATGCGGTGTCCCGGCGGGCCGCCGTCGGCCGGGAGCTTCAGGGGGTGTTACTGCGCGGTGATCGAGAGATCGAGTCCGGTCAGGGTGGCCGGGGTTGAGCCGTCCGAGGTCCAGGTCGCGGACCGGCCGCTCTTGGTGAGCGTGACGGTGAATCGGGGTGCGGCCTCGTGGGTGGTGGCGGTCGCGGTGCGCTGGGCTCGGGTCGCTGCCAGGGCGCGGGCTGTACCGAGCAGGGAGTAGGGGCGGCCGTCGGCGTTGTCGGCGGAGTAGAAGACGTCTGTGTTCACGGGTACGGGTGCCTGGCCGAGTGTGTGCAGGTGGCGCTTGGTGGCGGCGGGGCGGGTGGTCCAGGTGTGGGCGGCGTAGCGGTCGCCGTCGGTGAGGTGGTTGTAGCGGGCACCGTGCGCCGACCAGCCCTGGGGGGTCTTCTTGGTCTGTACGCGGCGCAGATCGAGGATGGTGACGCCGTTGGTGCCGCGGACGGTGATGCTCTCGGTCGCGGTGCCGGGGCGGTCGACGACGATGGCGGTGTTCTCCTCCAGGGCGTACACGCGGTCGTGGCCGGTGTCCGCGGCCAGGCGCAGGGCTCGTCCTTCACGTCCGTACGCCCCGGTGTGGGTGTCGATGAGGCCGGAGGTGAGGAAGCCGAAGCCGCCGGCGGGCAGGTAGCCCAGCCGGGCGGGGTCGTCGAAGTAGCCGGGTGCGCTGCCGTCGCGCAGTCCTTGGTAGGAGTCACCTCCGGTGACCATGTCGCGGCCGGCGGCGATCTGGGCTCCGGCGGAGGAGCCGGCGACGACGGCACCGGAGGAGAGCTTGGCGCGTATCGCCGCGAGGACCTTGGAGTCGGTGTGCTGCTCGCCGTGCAGGAGGGTGGTGACGTAGCGGTACTGATCGCCGCCGCCGAAGAAGAAGCCCGTCATGGCGTTGATCTGGGCCACGACCTCGTCGGAGTCGGCGGCGTCGACGTGGTCCAGGTCCACGGGGATCCATTGGGCGTCGGCGGCGCCGTGCTGCTTGAACAGGCCCGCGTAGTGGGCGCCGTTGCAGGCGGAGTTGCTGCACCGCTGGGGGTCGTCGGCGTGGGGGTCCTGACTGGCTGGGACGGAGGCCGCGGTGATGACTCCGATGCGTGCGCCGGCGCCCCCGGCGCGCTTGATGATCTCGCCGTACACGGCGGTGTTGTCCGCCTTGAGGCCTCCGCCGACCAGCACCAGGGAGCCCCTGGTGGGGGGCTTGAGGCTGGGGGCTGCGTGAGCGAGGGGGGTCGTGGTCAGGGCCAGGACGAGGCCGGCGGCGCCGGCGGTGAGAACGGCGCGTCGGGGTGAGGTGGAGGGGTGGCGCATGAGGGCCTCCTGCGAGTCAGGGCTGGGGGGCGGGGTCGGGGTTGCGGTCGTCGGCGAGGGCGATGACCAGCGAGGCGAGCAGCGCGATGCGCGGGGCGATGGAGTCGGTGTCCAGCCATTCCTCGGGGGTGTGGTCGGCTCCCCCGACCGGCCCGAGCCCGTCCAGCACGGGTACGCCCGTGCCGGCGATGGTGTTGGCGTCGCCGACGCCGCCGGTGGCTGCCGCCCCGAAGCGCAGGCCGAGTTTGTGGCCCTCGGCGCAGGCGAGTTGGAACATGCGGCGGCTCGCGGGCGTGTCCTCCATGGGCGGGCACAGGTCGAGTTGCTGGACATCGGCGGTGGTGCCGGGCACTTCGGTGCGGCTTGCCAGCTCGTGGATGGCCGAGCTGATGCGCTGCACGGTGGCGGCCGTGGCGGCGCGGACCTCGACGTGAAGTTCGGCCTGTGGTGGCACGATGTTGGCTCGGGTGCCGGCGCGGACGACGCCGACATTGACCGTGGCGTCGTCCCACCTCCCGTTGAGCGCTTGGAGGGCGAGGGTGAGGTGGGCAGCCGCCAGGGCTGCGTGTGCCCCCCGTTCGGGTTCGATGCCGGCATGGGCGGCGCGCCCGTTGACGGTGATCAGGAAGTCGGCGACGCCTTTGCGGGCGATGACCACATCGCCGTTCTCCCGGGCGCATTCCAGGGCCAGCGCGTAGTGCATGCCGCGGGCGGTCCGCCGGGTGATTTCGCTGCTGGAAGGGGAGCCGATCTCCTCGTCGGGGGTGGCGAGCAGCACCAGTTCCGCGTACTGGTGGAAGCCGGCTTCTTCAAGGATCTCCAGGGCGGTGAGGCCGGCGAGGAGGCCACCCTTGTCGTCGCTGACGCCTGGTCCGTGGGCCAGGGATCCGGCCAGTTCGAAGGGCCTGGCCGCGGCGGTGCCGTCTTCGAAGACGGTATCCATGTGGCCGGCGAGGAGAATGCGTCGCCCGCCTGCGGCGGCGGGCAGGCTTCCCTGCTTGCGGGCGACCAGTACGTCGCCCAGGGCACGGCCGCGATGTCCGGGCAGAGCGGTGCGCTCGGTGGTGAAACCGATCCGCTGCAGGCGGGCCTCGAACCAGGCGGCGACGCGGTTGATGCCGTCGGGATTGTAGGACCCGGAATCGATGGCGACGAGGGCGCTGAGGTCTGCCAGGTACTCACTGTGGCGGGCGTTGGCTCTGCTGTGCAGGGTGCGCGGTTGGAGCTGCCGGCCGAGCGTGGCGGTCACAGGACCGCGGAGAGGAACGCGCGGGTGCGTTCCTGTTCGGGCTCGACGAGGACGTGGCGGGGGTCGCCTGCTTCGACGACGACGCCCTCGTCCATGAAGACGGCGGTGTCGGCGACTTCGCGGGCGAATCCGATCTCGTGGGTGACGACGACCATCGTCATGCCCTCGCTTGCCAGGGTACGCATGACGTCGAGTACGTCGCCGACCAGTTCGGGGTCGAGCGCGGAGGTGGGTTCGTCGAACAGCATCAGTTTGGGTTTCATGGCCAGGGCGCGGGCGATGGCGACGCGCTGCTGCTGGCCGCCGGAGAGCTGCGCGGGATAGTGGCCGGCGCGATCGGCGAGACCGACCTGTTCGAGGAGGCTGTGCGCTTCCTGCGCGGCCTGTGCCCGTGAGGTGCCAGCGACGTTGACGGGCGCTTCGATGATGTTCTGCAACGCGGTCATGTGGGGGAAGAGGTTGAAGCGCTGGAAGACCATGCCGATGTCGCGGCGCCTCAGGGCGATCTCACCCTCGCGCAGCTCGTGGAGCTTTTGGCCCTGGCGGCGGTAGCCGACGAGGTCGCCGTCGACGGTCAGTGCTCCCGCGTCGATGCGTTCCAGGTGGTTGATGCAGCGCAGGAAGGTCGACTTGCCGGATCCGGAGGGGCCCAGCAGGCAGCAGACCTGTCCGCGTTCGACGGTGAGGTCGATGCCTTTGAGGACTTCGAGCTTGCCGTAGTTCTTGGTGACGGCTTTGGCCTGCACCATGGGCGTGGTCATCGGCCGGCCTCCTTCTTGGTGCGGCGTGCCAGGGTGGTGCTCGCGCTGCCGAGCATGCGCTGCATCACGGACGTGCTCTGGCTGCGGGCGGTGCCGCGGCCGTAGCGGCGTTCGAGCCAGGCCTGCGGGATGCTCAGCAAGGAGACGAGGGCCAGGTACCAGAGGCTGGCGACGACGAGCATGGGGATGACCTGGTAGTTCTGGGCGTAGACCTCTTGGATGTTGGACATGAGGTCGTGCGCCCCGATGATGGAGACCAGGGCGGTCATCTTGAGCATGTTGATGGTCTCGTTGCCCATGGGCGGGATGATGACGCGCATGGCCTGGGGAAGGACGATCCGGCGCGTGGTCAGGGCCGGACGCATGCCGAGGGAGTGGGCTGCCTCCGCCTGGCCGGGGTCGACCGACTGGATGCCGGCGCGGACGATCTCGGACGCGTAGGCGGCTTCGTTGAGGCCGAGGGCGAGGAGGGCGGCGACAGCGGGGGTCAGGACGCTGTTGGTGTCCCACGAGACGAAGGTGATGTCGGTGAACGGCACGCCGATCTTGATCTGTGAGTAGAGGGCGGCGGCGTAGCCCCAGAAGATGATCTGGACCAGGAGTGGGGTTCCGCGGAAGGCCCAGACGAACAGGGAGGACATCCCGTAGAGGATGGGGCTGCTGGAGAGCCGCATGACGGCGATGACGGTGCCCAGCCCAAGGCCCAGGGCCATGGCTGCGGCGGTCAGCCACAGGGTGGTTGCCAGGCCGTCGAAGATGAGACCGGCGAAGAGGTAGTCCCCGACCACGTTCCAGCGCAGGTTGTCGTTCTTGGCCAGGGATCCAACCAGCCCGACCAGTGCGGCAATCGCGGCCGCCGCGGCGATCCAGCGCCCGTAGTGGCGCAGCGGTACGACCTCGAGGGTCTCCTGCGAGCCGTGCAGGTCCCGTTTCATGTCCGTGTGAGAGAGGGTCGCCATGGATCAGTTCACCGACGCATTCCTGGTGGCTTCCTTCACCGCGATGGAAGCGACGCCGTACGTGTCGCAGATCTTGTTCAGGGTGCCGTCGTCGATGAGCTGCTGAAGTGCCTTCTGGATGGCGTCGGTCAGCTCCGGCAACTTCTTGGAGACGGCGATGCCGTTCGGGGAGGCGTTGTAGCCACCGAGAGCCGCGGGGTCATCGACCAGGTCGAATGCCTTGCCGTCGTCGGCGGTCTTGGCCGTCCATCCGGCCGCGGGCTTGGTCAGGACGTCCGCGACGACCTTCCCGGCGCGCAGGGCGAGCTGGGCGTCGGAGTCCTTGGGGAAGGTCTGGATGGCGATCTCGCCCTTGCCCGTGGCCTTGCATCGGCTCTGGTGCGCCTTGAGGAGGTCGAGCTGGTTGGTGGCGGCCTGGACACCCACCGGCTTGCCGCACAGGTCATCCAGTGTGGCGATCTTCGCGGGGTTGCCTTCGGCGACCATGATGCCGGAACCGGACTGCGAGTAGTCGACGAAGTCGACGACCTTCTGCCGCTCCATGTTGTCGGTGATGGCGGACATCGCCACATCGAACTTGCCGGCCTGGATGGCGGGCACGATCCCGTCGAACTTCTGCGGGGTGAAGGCGAACTTCACCCCCAGCTTGGCGCCCAGCGCCTGGCCGAGGTCGTAGTCCACGCCGGTGAGCGCACTCTCGCCTTCCTTGACGAACATCTCGAAGGGCGCGTACGGCACATCAGTCGCGACCCGCACCGTTCCCGACTTCTTGATCGCTGCGGGAAGGGCGTCGTAGAGCGCCTGGTCCTTGCTGATCGCCGTGCCGGCGACCGTCGCGTCGGCTCCGCCGGCAGCGGCTGAGTCGGCGCTCGAGTCGGAACAGGCGGTCAGGACGGCCAGCGCCGTCGCCGCACCGAGGACTGCCGCCAGCGGTCGGGCGAAATGAACGTTCATCGGGTCGAACCTCTCCGGTCGGGCCGACGGAAGCGTTCGCCGTCGACTACACAGGGAAGTTACAGATCTTTCAAAATCTTGGCTAGATGTATCGCTCATTACGTTCACGTAACGAGCAGAACAAGTCATGCGCCCTGCGACACTCGCCTGCCCAGGGCCGCCCGATGACGCGAGCGTGGCTTGATCAAAGGTTTTCTGCCGTACATCTACCGCCAAGACGGCGTGGCTTGTAAGTTCCGCTACCACATCGCCGTCGTGTCCAGACGGCCGCGGCCGACGGCCCGGTCCTCCACACGGCGCTGTCGGGTCCTGCCCGCCAGCGGGACCTATCCCCGATCCCCGGAGACCTCCCATGAGAACCAGAACTCTGCGCGCACCCCTGGCCCCCGCCACCCTCGCGCTGCTCACCCTCACCGCCACCATCGCCGCGACAGGCCCCGCCGAGGCAGCCGCCACGCGTATCCGCCTGGGCGGCGCCTCCGACGTGAGCCGCACCTCCTGGCAGGGCCCCGCCTTCACCATGAACGGTGACGGCAAGATCCTCACCGCCCCGATGGCACGCGCCGTCGACGCCATCCGCGGGGGCACCGGCAGCCTGGACGTCGTCGTCCTCGGCGCCTCGGCACCCGCATCGGGGAGCAAGACCCCCGAGTGCGACACCGTCATGACCCTGCCGGGTATCAACTCCTGTACGACCTGGACGCTCACCGCGACACGAGACGGCGCCAACAGTCAGGTCAACACCGACATCCGCAACGCCGAGTTCGTGTTCTTCGCCGGCGGCGACCAGTGCCGCTACGCCGCGTGGAAGGGCACCGCGTTGGAGGCATCGGTGGAATCAGTCGTGGCCAAGGGCGGCGGCTCCGGCGGAGGCAGCGCCGGCCACCACATCAACAGCCCCGTCGTCTACGACGCCTGCAACGGCAGCGTCACCACCCCCGAAGTGCTCGCCGACCCCTACAACAGCTACATCTCGTTCACCACCGGCATGTTCGAATGGGCTGATTACGGCGGTGTCATCAACGACTCGCACTTCGTCGCCCGCGACCGCATGGGCCGCACCATGGCGTTCGTCGCCCGGGCCATCAAGGACGGACGTACCCCCGGTGGCAAGGCATGGGGCGTAGGAGTGGACGAAGGCAGCTCCCTGTACCTCGACGGCTCCGGGCAGGCCACGCTCTACGGCAAGGGGGCCTACGTCATCCTCGGCGACCACCAGCCCGAACAGGCCACGTCCGGCAAGCCGCTGACCTTCTCGAACTACAAGATCTGGCACCTGGCCGCCGGCCAGACGTACGACTTCAAGAACCGCCCCACCTGCGGCTACTACCTCCGCAGCGTCACCAACGGCGTCGCCGACGCCAACCTCTACAACGGAACCCCGCAAACCGACTGCAGCACCCCGCCCAGCAGCAGCACCTTCGCCGAAACCGAAGCCAACGACACCCGCACCACCGCCAACGACGCCAGCGCCCTCACTCTGCCCGCCACCCTCACCGGCAGCATGAAGTCCACCACCGACCGTGATTACTTCCGGATCTCCCTCGCCTCGAATCAGAAGCTCAGCGTCCACTGCGCGGTCCCCGACGCCTACGACGCCGACCTCTACCTGCTCGACTCCACCGGCAGTACCCTCGTGCGCTCGACCAACGATGGCGCCGGCACCGACGAAACCCTCACGTTCACCCGAACCGCCACCGGCACCGGCACCTACTACCTCGACGTCGAGGCCTACAACGGCTCAGGGGCCTCCCCCTACAGCTGCGCGGCTACCACGGCATGACGCAGGGCGGGGTCACTCGGGTCATGCCGGCCCGGGTGGCCCCGGCTGACCCGATCGCCCCGGCTGACCCGATCGCCCCGGCTGACCCGATCGTCCGGGCCGGCGCAGGCCGGGGGCAGGTAGGCGTGCAGCGAGCGGGTTCCCGGGAGCGGGCTCAGGCCGTGGGAACGCCATGCGCGGGCGAACGTCGGAGGCGGTGCGCCGCCGGACATCAGCAGCACCACCGGCCGGCCGCAGACCATCGCCCGGAGTCCGGCGGCGTCGATGCTCCCGTCGTGGCCGCCGACCTGCCGCGAGGAGCAGCCCAGCGCGTAGGCCACGCGGACCGCCTCGTGGCCGCTGATCGTGCAGGGCGGGCGTACGCCGTGCCGGTGCAGCTCCGCGGCGGTGCGCGCGTACGCCGTGCGCACGTCCCGGTAGCGGTCCGTCGCCCGGTGGAGCACCGCGTACTGGACGGCGAGGTGCCCGGCCAGGGCGACGGCGAGGGCGGCCGCGGCCGGCCGGGGCCAGGTTCGGGAGGCGTGCACGAGGGCCTGCGCCGCGGGCAGGGCGAGCAGCGCGTACGCCGGCAGCAGGAAGCGGGGCGCCGCGTACCCGATGAGGAACAGGTACGGCACCGATACGGAGACGGCCGCCACGGTGGCCAGCACCAGCGGCCGGCGGCGGCCGCGAGCGACGGCGATCCCGGCCGCGACGGCCACCGGCAGCGCGAACCACCACAGGGCGAGCTCGGGACGGCTCCACGCCACGTCGCTGCACGGGCGGCACAGCGTACGGCCGGACAGGGCACGCAGCTGGGCGCCGAAAGCGAACTGCCCGCTGAAACCGCCCTGGATCTCCCCTGCCCGGTACAGCCGGGCCGCGAGCCCGCCGTAGCGCAGGTACGCCTCCAGCACCCACGGCAGCGCGCCCAGCCCGACACCGGCGGCGAGCGGGAGCAGCCGGACCGGTGTGCGGGCGACGAGCGCGGCCGCCGCGAGGGGCAGGGCCAGCCAGAGCGCGTCGGAGGGGCGCATGAGCGAGACCAGGGCCAGGGCGGCGGCGAGGCCCGCGTGCGTGCGGCGCGAGGGCGGCAGCAGGAAGCAGGCGACCGCCACGACGGCCCCGTAGGCCACCCACAGGTTGGGCATGGCCTGCGAGCCGTAGAGCAGGGTGATCCACAGGCTCGCGAACAGCCCGGCCGCCGTCACCACGACCGGGGGCCGCAGGATCGTCAGCCAGACCCGGAACGACCCGAAGAGCGCGCCCCCGGAGAGCAGCGCGAACCACACCCGCAGGGCGATCGGGTCCTGGCTCAGCGCGGCGGCGGGGGCGGCCAGGAAGGTGATCCCGCGGGCACGCGGGGCGCTGAAGAAGGCGGCCGGCACGTACGGGCTGACCTGGCTGGCGTAGACCGCCTCGTCCCACCCGATACCGGACCCTGGGACCACCAGCAGGAGCTGCACCGCCGTGAAGAGGCAGGCCACCACGGCGAGAGGACGCGTTCCGGAAGCCATGCGCCCCACGCTGCCCCATCCCGTCCTCGCCGGCCCGCCGACGACCCGGCGAGGGGACGTCACGTCCCGCGCGCGGAGCAACGGAGCACGGGACCGGGCAGCGCGGGCGCGGCAGGATCCGAAGGGGACCTCCTGGACCGCCGATGCGAAGAGGCGGTCGACGGCGGCGGCCGCCAGGTGGCCGAACCCGGCGCGTGGGAGCGCGTCACGCGGCCCGCCTTCAGGGGCCGGCGGCCCGTACGACCCGGATGACGACGCCGTCGTCCAGGAGGAACTCGCCGCCGAAGCCGCAGTCGCCGAAGCCCGGGAAGCCCGGCAGCGGGCGGCGGCCCGAGCCGCCGCCCGCGCCGACCAACTCAAGCACTCGGCGAGCGGAGCCCCCTCCAACAGAACGAACCCCGGGGAGACGACGAAGCCGCCCGCGACGAGCTCACCCGCCGCGCCGGGTCGTACGTGGACGGCGCCCTGGTCCCCAGCCGGAGGAACGGGCAGGTCCACGCCCTGGCCGTGGACCGGAGGGTGCGGGAGCTGGCCGGGGAGGACGGCCCCGTGACCGTACCCGGCCTGCCCAGGGCCCGGGCCCTGGGGCTGCGCGGGCACGAGAGGCTCCACGGCTACCTCGTGGTGACGTCCCGCTCCCGGCCCACCGAGGCCGAGCGGTCCCTGCTCGCCACGCTGGTCCGGCACACCGCCGCCGCACTCTCGGCCGCCTTCGCACACCGGCGCCGACGCGAGGACGCACTGGAGCTGTACCGGCTCAGGGAGGAGCGGACAGCCCTCCTGGGGCAGCTGATCTCCGTCGTCGCCGAGCTGGGGTACCAGCGAGCCCTTCACGCGCTCATGGCCGATGTCGCCGCCTCGGGCGGCGGCGAGGAAGCCATCACGCGCGCACTGCACGGGCTCACCGGACTCCCCGCGCTGGTCGAGGACCGCTTCGGTCGGCTGCGGTCCTGGACCGGTCCCGATCGCCCCGACCCCTATCCCGAACCGGACCCCGTGCGCCAGGACGCCATGCTGTACGCCGTCGGCCGTCAGGCCGGGCCGGTGCGCGTGAAGGACCGGCTGGTCACCCTGGTCCGCCCGCACGGCGAGATCCTGGGCGTGCTGGCCCTGGTGGACGTCCGGCGCGAGGCCGACGATCACACCCTGCGCGCGCTGGAGGACGGCGCCGCGTCGCTCACCCCGGAGCTGGCGCACTTGCGCAATCTGGCCGAAGTGGAGTCGAAGCTGCACCGCGAGCTGGCCGACGACCTCCTGACAGGGACGGACGAGGCGAGCGCCTACGCCCGTTCCGAGGCAGTCGGACACGACCTGCACCGCCGCCACTGCGTCGTCGTGGTGCAGTGGTCGAACCGGACCGCGGACGGTCCCTTCGCGCAGACGGTGGGCCGGGCGGCCTCTGCCGTGGGCATGCACTCGCTGCTGACCCGGCGTTCCGATCACGTGGTCCTGGTCACCGACGACAGGCCGCACGCCCGCGCGCTGTACGAGGCGCTCGCCCGGGAGACCGGGACACGGTCCGGGACCATCGGGGTGAGCGCCCCTTGCGACTCCCTGGCCGACATCCCCCACCGCTACCAGGAGGCGCAGCGCCCCCTGGAAGTGCGCCGCCACTCCCGCGGCGAGCACTACGGCACGACGTTCTTCGACGAACTGGGCCTCTACCGCATCCTGGGACCCGGCAACGACTACCGGGAACTCGAGACGTTCGTCCACGAGTGGCTCGGGCAGCTGATCGACTACGACTCCCGGCACCACACGGCCATGGTGGAGACGCTGTCGCAGTACTTCGACTGCGGCGGCAACTACGACGAGACCGCCGAATCCCTCGCGATCCACCGCAGCACGCTGCGCTATCGGCTCCAGCGCATCCGCGACATCAGCGGCAACGACCTCGCGGACGTCGAGGACCGGCTCAACCTCCAGGTGGCGACCCGAGTGTGGAAGATCGTGCTGGGCGAACAAGCAGGAGAACGGCGTCGTTGAACGCGATGCGGCAGATCGATCACCCGCGCGCGAGCCGGGCCGCGAGGTAGGGCGCGGTGATGCTGCGGCGGGATTTCGCCACCTTGGCCGGCGGGCCCGCCGCGACCACCCGCCCGCCCGCGTCGCCGCCGCCCGGCCCGAGGTCGATGACCCAGTCGGCGGTGGTGATCGTGTCCAGGTCGTGCTCGACGAGGACGACCGTATTGCCGGCGTCGACGAGCCGGTGCAGCTGTCGCAGCAGCAGCGCGACGTCCGCGGGGTGCAGCCCCGCCGTCGGCTCGTCGAGCAGGTAGAGCGCGTGGCCGCGGCGGGCCCGCTGCAGCTCGGTGGCCAGCTTGATGCGTTGCGCCTCACCACCGCTGAGCTCCGTCGCGGGCTGTCCCAGCCGCAGGTACCCCAGTCCCACCTCGCGCAACGTCTCCAGACTGCGGAAGGCGGCCGGGACGGCGGACAAGAACGTGGCGGCGGCATCGACGGAGAGCCCCAGCACCTCCGCGATGTTCTTGCCGCGGTAGGTGACCTCCAGCGTTTCGGCGTTGTACCGGGCTCCCCGGCAGGTCGGGCACGGTGCGTAGGTGCCGGGCAGGAAGAGCAGTTCCACCGAGACGAATCCCTCGCCCTGGCAGGTCTCGCACCGTCCTTCGGGCACGTTGAAGGAGAACCGCCCGGTCGAGTAGCCACGCGCCTTGGCCTCGTCCGTCGACGCGTACAGCTTGCGCACCGCGTCGAACATCCCCGTGTACGTGGCCAGGTTGGAACGGGGAGTCCGGCCGATGGGCCGTTGGTCGACCCGGACCAGCCGGTCGAACGACTCGACCCCCGTAGCGTCCTGGACGTCAACGATCAGCTGCGCCTCATCGGGCTCCTCGGGTACGAGTCCGAGGTGGCCGCGGACGACCTCGGCGAGCACCTGCGTCACCAGTGTCGACTTTCCGGAACCGGACACGCCCGTCACCGCCGTCAGTACGCACAGCGGTACGTCGACGGACACGTCGTGCAGATTGTGGCGGGAGACGCCGCTCAGGTGCAGCCAGCCCTGCGGTGTGCGCGGGCGGTGGTCGAGCGGTTCGGCGCGCCCGAACAGGTACTGGCTCGTGGCCGACTCCGCCACCTGTTCCAGACCGGCGACCGGGCCGCTGTACAGCACGCGGCCGCCCCCCTCGCCCGCGCCGGGGCCGATGTCGACCACCCAGTCGGCCCGCCGTACGACGTCCATGTCGTGCTCCACGACGAACAGCGAGTTGCCCGCCGCCTTGAGGCGCTCCAGCACGTCCAGCAGCGGTTCCGCGTCAGCCGGGTGCAGGCCCGCGGAGGGTTCGTCGAGGACGTAGACGACGCCGAACAGCCCCGAGCGCAGCTGGGTGGCGATCCGCAGGCGCTGCGCCTCGCCGGGCGACAGGGTCGTCGAGCGGCGCCCGAGGCTGAGATATCCGAGGCCCAGGTCGAGCAGTACGTCGATCCGCGCGACCAGATCGCCGCAGATCCGGACCGCGACCTCGGTGGTCTCCCCGGATCGGGCGGTCGAGGTGGTGGCGTCGGCCTCGGACCGCTGCGCGACGGGCCGCAGCAGCGCCACGACCTTGGTGAGTGGCATCGCGTTGATCTCGGCGATGGAACGTCCGGCGAAGGTCACGGCGAGCGCCTCGGGCCGCAGTCCGCTGCCGTGACACTGCGGGCAGGGCACGCTCCTGACGAACCGGAGCGCCCGTTCGCGCATCTTCTCGCTCTTGGAGTCGGTGAGGACGTGCATGACGTGCTTGCGGGCGCTCCAGAACTTGCCCTGGTAGCCGTAGTCGACGCGGTCCTCCTCCGGCTCGATGTACACGGAGGGCTGCTCGTCGGTGTACAGCAGCCAGTTCCGGTCCTTCTTCTTGAGCCTGCGCCACGGTCGGTCGATGTCGATCCCCAGGCCGCTCACGACACTGCGCAGGTTGGCTCCCTGCCAAGCGCCCGGCCAGGCGGCGATCGCCCCCTCGCGGATGCTCAGCGAGGGGTCCGGGACGAGCAGGTCCTCGGCGACGTCGTGCACGACGCCCAGTCCGTGGCATTCGGGGCAGGCGCCGGCCGTGGTGTTGGGTGAGAACGACTCGGCTTCCAGCCGGGCCGCCCGGGGCGGATAGGTGCCGGCGCGGGAGTACAGCATGCGCAGCAGATTGGACAGCGTGGTGAGGGTGCCGACCGTCGAGCGCGAGCTGGGCGACCCGCGCCGCTGTTGCAGGGCCACGGCAGGTGGCAGTCCGGTGATTTCCTCCACGTGCGGTGCACCGACCTGTTGCAGCAGCCTCCGGGCGTACGGTGCCACGGACTCGAAATAGCGCCGCTGGGCCTCCGCGTAGAGCGTGCCGAACGCGAGCGAGGACTTGCCCGAGCCGGAGACGCCGGTGAAGGCGACCATCGCGTCCCGCGGAACGTCGACGTCGATGTTCCGCAGGTTGTTCTCACTGGCGCCCCGGACATGCACGAAGGGGTCGGTCGCGTCCTTGTCCACCGTTCCTGGTTACCTGATCGCGCCGGGAACCGCGCGACAGGCGCCGCCACCGGGGCCCCGCTCATACGAGCGTCCGGGTCGTTGGCTCCATTCGAATGGACCCAACAGCCGCGTGCGGACCTGACCGGCCCCACCGGCATGACGTCGGGGATACCGGCGCCCTGGATGGACGGGCGGGCGGGCAGGCAATGCGTCTGGCACGACAGGGCCGGCGCCGACTGGCGCGCGTACCGCCTTCGCATGGCGCTCGGCATGCTGCACGCGCGCATCGTCTCGTATGCGCGATCCGAGGCCGACGACCACACTCGCTAGACACCGACAGCGGCATGAATGTCGAAGTGGCCTACCCGAGTGACCAGTCGAACGCCGCAGGCAGCCGCTGCATCCAGGCCGTGCGACGAAACCTCTGACGACTACGCTCCGTACAACCCGTCGCACCGCGTCCGAGGCCCCCGCCCAGGACTCCTTCACGACCGCCGGAAACGATCTAGCGAGCTGACGAACTGTCACCAAAGTCAGCATTGGGTCAGCATTGGTCCTGGCAAAGCTGACCCCAGCTGGTCATACCTGGGAACGTCGAGGGCACTGCGTGGGCCTTCCGGAGCCTCCCGTCGCCCGCCCCGCGGGAACGATCTCCGCGCGGGATGCGGCATCTCCTCGACTGATCCCGACTGATCGACCTAGTCCATAAAGGTGCAGGTCAGCGCACCCGACCGCGTGCTTTCAGGGGTACCGGCGGGAGCTGCGGAGCGGGGATCGGAGGGCCGTCGTAGCCCTTCACTTCGCCGTACCGGGAGCCTTCCATCCAGTCCTTGCGGGCTTGTACGATCTCCTCGTTGCTCCGCCCGATCCAGTTCCAGAACATGACGATCTCCTCCTCGAACGGCTCGCCGCCCAGGAGCATCAGGCTCGCGTCCGACGTCGCCCGCAGCGGGAGTTCCGTGCGGCCGCAGCCCAGGTACAACATCGAGCCCGGGAGGACCGGGACGCCGTCCACGTGGGCCTCGCCCGACATCGACAGGACCGCGTACTCGAAGTCCGGGTCGAGCGGGAGCCGCGTCTCGGTGCCCGCCGCCAGGGTCAGGTCGGCGCCGACGATCGGGCTGTACGCCGTACCGGGCGAGGTGGCCGTGTCCAGGGTGCCGAGGATGACCGTCGCCGTCAGGCCGGGGGCCGTGACCCGCGGGAGGTCGGCGTGGTGCTGGAAGTGCGGTTCCACGTTGCGGTGGGCGTCCGGCAGGGCCACCCAGAGCTGCGCGCCGTGCAGGAGCCGGGCGTGCGGGCGCGGGCTTTCCTCGGAGTGGCTGATGCCCCGGCCGGAGGTCATGAGGCCCAGTTCGCGGGGCCGGATCGTCTCCAGGCTGCCGACGCTGTCGCGGTGCAGCACCTCGCCCTCGTGCAGCCAGCTCACGGTCTGCAAACCGGAGTGCGGGTGCGGCGCCACCTGCATGCCGGGCTCGTCGGCGATGTCGTCGGGACCGTAGTGGTCGACGAAGCACCAGGCGCCCACCATCCGGCGGCCGAGGTTCGGCAGCAGGCGTCGGACCTCCGTGGACTCCCCGAGCTTGACCGTGCGCGGGCTGAGGAGCTCGCGGACCGGTTCGGCCACGACGAAACCGCGGCCGCCGCAGGCGGAGAGGGCGGGCTGGCGATCGAGATTGCTCATGCGGACAACCTAGCCGCGCGCGGCGGCCGCGCCGAGCGGAATGTTCCGCGGTACAGGCGTGTTGGAGGCAGCGGACAGACCACCCGACCGGCGGAAGGGACACGATGAACGGGCCGACGACGTACCTCGGGCACGGGACCGCGGCCGAGCGCTGGGAGCGCGCCCGGCTCTTCTTCGACGCGAAGGAGTACGCGACCGCCGCCCGCGTCCTGGAGACCCTGGCGCAGGAGACCCCCGAGCAGCTGGCGCCCCGGCTGCTGCTGGCCCGTGCGTACTACCACTCCGCCCAGCTCTCGCGCGCCGAGTCCGAGCTCCGCGCCGTCCTGGAGCGCTGGCCCGTGGAGGACTACGCCCAGCTCATGCTCGGTCGCACGCTGGAGCGGCTCGGCCGGGCCGCCGAGGCCCGTCCGCACCTGCGGATGGCCGCGGCGATGGCGGGCGAGCTGCCCGAATAGGGGCGCCCGGGACGGGGCTCCGGCCCCGTGGTGCCAGGGTCCCGGCCCCGTCCGGGCGCGCGTGCGGGCCCGTCCGAGCGCGCGTGCGGGCCCGTCCGAGCGGGGCCCCGGCCCCGTCCATGCGGGGCTCGGCCCCGGGCTCGGTTAGCCTGGGGCCAATATGAACCGTCTGACCACGCCTTTCGGCTCCTACGAGCTCACCCGCTTCCCCGAGGACCCGCGCGACCGGCTCTTCGCCTGGGACGCCGCCGACGAGTACCTCCTGCGCCACCTCGCTTCCGGTACGGGCGAACGCGGCCCGGTGGACCTGGCCGGCGCCGGGCAGATCACCGTGCTAGGGGACCGCTGGGGGGCGCTGACCACGGCGCTCGCCGCTTACCACCCGGCGCAGATCACCGACTCCTCCCTGACCCGCTCCGCCACCGCGGCGAACCTGGACCGGGCCGGCATCGGCACGGCGAAGGCGACGGTGTCCCTGCTGACCACGCAGGACGCGCCGCCGGAGCGGATCGACGTCCTGCTGGTGCGCGTGCCGAAGAGCCTGGCGCTGCTGGAGGACCAGCTGCACCGGGTGGCCCCGCACGTGCACGCGGGGACCGTGGTCGTCGGCGCCGGCATGGTCAAGGAGATCCACACCTCCACCCTGCGGCTCTTCGAGCGAATCCTGGGCCCGACGAAGACCTCCCTCGCCGAGAAGAAGGCGCGGCTGATCTTCTGTACGCCGGGTACTCCCGGCGCCACGCGGCCCGCGACCCCCGGGCCGTGGCCGCTGACGTACACGGTGGACGAGGACGGCGGCTCCGGCGCCGGGCTGACCGTCGTCAACCACGCCGGGATCTTCTGCGCGGACCGGCTCGACATCGGCACCCGCTTCTTCCTGCAGAACCTGCCGACCAACACCGACGGCGCCCGGGTCGTGGACCTCGGCTGCGGCAACGGCGTCGTGGGTACGGCGGTCCAGGTGCACGACCCGGACGCCGACGTCGTCTTCACCGACGAGTCGTACCAGGCCGTCGCCTCGGCGCGGGCCACCTACGAAGCGAACGTCCGCGAGGGCCGGCGGACCGCCGAGTTCCTCGTCGGGGACGGCGTGTCCATGCTGCCCCCGGGTTCCGTGGACCTGGTGCTGAGCAATCCGCCGTTCCACTCCCACCAGGCCACGACGGACGCGACCGCGCTGCGGATGTTCGCGCAGTCGCGCAAGGTGCTCCGCCACGGCGGCGAGCTGTGGGTGGTCGCCAACCGGCACATGGGCTACCACACGCACCTGCGGCGGCTGTTCGGCAACAGCGAAGTCGTCGCGAGCGAGCCGAAGTTCGTCGTCCTGCGAGCGGTGAAGCAGGATCGCCCGCGGGCTGTGTGACCCGCCCGTACGTCCTGCGCCCGGCCGCGTGAGCAGCCGGGCGCAGGACGCGTGGGTACGGATCAGGCGTAGCGGCTGAGGTCGTGGAAGAAGTGGTCGATCCGGGTGGCGAGACCGCGCCGGGTGGCCTCGCTGAACACGGTGGTGCCCACGGCGAGGTCGAGGACGCCCAGGCCGAACGGCGAGAAGACCACGGGCTTGTCCTGGGGGATCCCGACCTTCCCCTCGATGACGTCGTACAGGGTTCCGTCGATGAAGTCCCGGTTCCCCACGCGCTGTTCGGCCAGGTGGGGCGAGGTGTCGGCCTTCAGGCAGTGCTCCACGTCGTCGACGATGTTGGTGGAGCCGAGGATGATCTCCGGGGACAGGTCGCGCAGCGAGACGTGCAGCACCACCGGGTTGTGGTCGAACCACCCGAGGTCGTGCACGTGCGGGGTGGCGGCCGTCGTCGCGAAGACGATCAGCTCCGACGCCCGGACGGCCGTCTCGGCATCGGGGAGGACGGAGATCTTCGCGCCGCGGCCCAGCCCGGACAGGTAGCCGCTGAACGAATCCGCGTACTCGGCACTGGTGTCGAAGATGTTGATCGCGTCGAACCCGAAGCCGGCCGCGGCCAGGTACTTCTCGATGTACCGGGCGATCAGGCCGGTCCCCACGAAGGTGATCGAGCGCGGCCGGTCGCGGTCGGCGTGCAGCTGGACCGCGGCGAGGGCGGCCGAGGCCGCCGTGCGGGTCGCGCTGATGATGGAGCTCTCCAGGCAGGCGAAGGGGTAGCCCGTCTCGTGGTCGTTGAGGATCAGCACCGCGGAGGCGCGCGGCAGTCCGCTCGCGATGTTGCCCGGGAAACTGGAGATCCACTTGATCCCGTCGACCCCGAAGTCGCCGCCCAGCGCCGCCGGGAGGGCGATGATCCGGGAGTCGGGCCGGTCCGGGAACCGCAGGAAGTAGCTGGGCGGGTTGACGCTCTGCTGCTCGCCGTGGGTGAGGTAGGCGCGGCGCACGACGTCGATGACCCGCTGCGGATCCCCGTCGAGGACCTCGCTGACTGCGGCTCCGCCGATGACGGAGAACTGGGGTGTGGCGGACATGGATGCTCCAATGCGGAAGGAAACGAACGGACGGTAAGAGGAGTGGGCGGTGGATCGGGTAAGGGCGACCCGTGCGGGCCGCCCCGGTCAGGCTGGCCGGGCGGCCAGCCGGTGCAGGAACAGCGCCTCGGCGGTGGCCATGCGGGCCAGCAGCCCGGGGTCGACGCTCTCGTCGGTGGAGTGGATGCGGGAGGCCGGGTCCTGCACCCCCAGCAGCAGGAACTCGGCGTCCGGGTAGAGGCCGGCCAGCGTGACGCAGACCGGGATGGAGCCGCCCTGGCCGCAGCGGGCCGGCTCGGTCCCGAAGACGTCGCGCAGGGAGTTCAGCATCGCCCGGTGCGCCGGACCGTCGCTGCCCGTCTCGAACGCCTCCCACACGCCGAGGCGTTCGACGGTGACCTCCGCGCTCCGCGGGGCGGCCGCTTCGAGGTGCGCCGCGAGGGCCTCCTGCGCGCGGGCGGCCTCCGTACCGGGCGGAACCCGCAGGCTCACCAGGGCGCGCGCCCGGTGCTGTACGGCGGAGGTCGCGCCCGCGACGGCCGGGCAGTCGATGCCCACCACCGTGGCGGCGGGGCGGGCCCAGAGGAGGTCGGCGAGGGCCGCCGTGCCGGGCAGCTCCACCGAGGGCAGCACTTCCGCGTCGGCGCGGAACTTCTCGACGGGGTAGGGGGATCCGCCCCAGGTCTGCGTCCGCTCCAGCCCGGCGACGCGGGTGTGGCCGTCCTCGTCGTAGAGGCTGTCCAGCAGGCGGATCAGCGCCGCGAGGGCGTCGGGGGCGCCGCCGCCGAAGCTGCCGGAGTGCACGTTCGCGGCGAGGGTCCGGGTGTGGACCTCCACCGTGGTCATGCCGCGCAGCGAGGTGGTGAGGGTGGGCACGTCGAGCGCGACGTTCGCGGTGTCGGCGATGACGACGACGTCCGCGGCCAGCAGCTCGGGGTGGGCCTCGGCGTAGCGTTCGAGGCCTCCGGTGCCCTGTTCCTCCGAGCCTTCCACGATGAACTTGACGTGCACGTCGGGCAGTCGGCCGCCGACGGCCGCGAGGGCCCGGAGCGCCGTCAGGTGCATCAGCACGCTGCCCTTGCAGTCGGCGGCGCCCCGTCCGTACCAGCGTCCGCCGGCCTCGGTGAGCCGGAACGGGTCGGTGGCCCATGCGTCCCGGTCGGCCGCCGGCTGTACGTCGTAGTGCGCGTAGAGCAGGACGACGGGGGCGCCCTGTGCCGCCGGGAGCTCCCCCCAGACGGCCTGGGTGCCGTCCGGGGTGTCCAGCAGCCTGACGTCGGTGAAGCCCTGCGCGGTCATCGCGCCGGCGATCCACGCGGCGGCCGCCCCGCACTCCCCCGCGAGGGCCGGGACGTCGGCGACCGACTCGAACGCGACGAGCTCGGCGAGCTCGGACCGGGTCCGCGGCATCAGGGCGTGCACCGCGTCGGCCAGGGACTGCGGGTTCATCACGGCTCCTCGTACGGGCGGTGGGCCGCCGGCGGTGGCGGGCGGGCGGGGGGTCATGCGAAGCGGACCGTGGCGGCGGCCCAGGCCCGCAGCTCGGCCTCCTCCTCGGCCGAGTCCGCGGTGAAGACGACGTGCCCGAGCCGGCACCGCAGGTCGCGGGCGGCCGGTACGGGGTCTCCGGGGCGCAGGTAGGTGCGCACCTCGACCACCCGCGGGTGCCGTTCGAGCACGTCCAGGCCGTCGATCCGGTCGAGGACGTCGAGGCCGGGCGCGGTGAAGAAGTGCACGGCGGCGTACTTCGCCGCGGGCTGGGCGGGCGGTGTCACCGCTTCGGGGTCGAGGCCCGTGTGCGCGGCGACCATGATGTGGCGCAGCGAGACCCCGGTCGCCAGGGTGATCAGCTCGGCGATGCGGTCCCCGGCGAGGCGGGCGCCGATCTCGATCAGTACGGGGCCCTCCCCGGTGAGCCGCACCTCGGCGTGGAAGGGGCCGAGGCCGATGCCGAGTCCCGTGACGACGGCCGTGGTGTAGTCGGCGATCCGGGCGCGGGCCTCGGGGCCGAGATCAGCCTGCACCACGTGGCCGAGTTCGACGAAGTAGGGCTCGGCGCCGAGCAGTTTGCGGGTGAGGGAGACGATGGTCACCCGGTCCCCGATGGCGTATCCCTCGACGGAGTACTCGGGGCCGTCCAGGTACTGCTCCAGCAGCGCCCGGCCGTCCTCCGGCTGGTCGAAGACGAAGTCGGCGCGGTCGGTGAGCCTGCGGTAAGCGGCCTGCAGCTGCGCGCGGTCGTCGACGCGGCTGACCTGGATGGAACCGGATCCGGCGGCCGGCTTCAGCACGCAGGGAAAGCCGACCGCGGCGGCCGCGGCGTCCAGGTCCCCGGGGGCGGAGACGGGGGCGTACCGCGGTACGCGGATGCCCGCCGCCGACAGCACCGAGCGCATGCGGGTCTTGTCCCGGACGGCCTCGGCGGTCGCCAGGGGCAGTCCGGGGAGGCCGAGTTGGTGGGCGATGCGGGCGGCGGCGTCGACGTAGAACTCCGAGCCCGAGACGACCCCGCTCAGAGGTGTCCGGGCGTGGACCCGGGCGGCGGCCGCGGCGAGCGCGGCCGGGTCGTTGGTGTCGACGACCACGAAGGTGTCGACCTCGGCGCGGGCGGCCTCGGGGACCACGCGGTCGCCGGCGTCGTGGGAGAAGACCACGGTGCCGAGGCCGAGGTCGCGGGCGGCGCCGAGCAGGGTCAGTCCCGAGGACATGGGCTCGATGACCAGCAGCTGCTTCCGGGTCGTGGGGGCGGCGGGCATGGGCGTCTCCTTGTGCGGGTCGCGCTGCGGGGCGGCGGGGTGTCGGGGGCTCACGTCGCGGGATCCGCGCCTCTCTCGGGCTCCGCGCTTGTCTCGGGCTCCGCTCACGTCACCGGCTCCGCCCGGGGCGGGGTGGCCGCGAGCGGCGAGAGGCTGATGCCGCCGAGGACGTACTCGATGGCGCCGGTGATGGTCAGTTCGCGCTGCTCCATGCGGCTTTCGTGGGCGGCGTCGACGTGCCCCTGGCGGTGCCAGAACGCGAGGTGCCAGGCGTGGTCGGCCGGGACGACGTGGTGCAGGTCGTGGGCCGGCAGGTCGGAGACGAGGACGCCGAACCGGGCGGGCGTCTGGAGGAACACCATCCTGGCCGTCCAGCGGGCCCAGGCCGCGGCGCGCCGGGCGGCCGGGGCCTCCCGTGCGGGCAGGGGCTCCAGACAGAAGCGGGCCCAGCAGCGCGAGACGTAGTCGCCGCGGCTGGTGGGGGCGCCGTCGAAGGCCATCCAGGGGTGCTCGGACACGGTCTGGAACAGCGCCGCCCAGTGGAACAGCGGCAGCCAGGGCACGACGAAGGCGAGGGTGTACTCGACACCGTCCATCCGGAAGCCCATCAGCGCGAGGAAGCCCACCCAGACCGTGGAGGCGATCCGCCGGGTCCAGGTGGCGGTGATGAAGTTGGTGCGGATGCGGAAGGTGATGAACGGCAGGTGCAGCCTCGGGGAGAACGGGGTCCGGTAGAGCGTCCTGCGCAGCCGTTCCATGGGCATGCCCGGCCGGAAGCCGAGGTACATCAGGAAGCCGGCGTCGGGGTCCTTGATCGTGGTGAAGACCTTGCGGTTGTGGTGGCTGCGGATGTGGTCCTCGAAGATGTCCTCGTAGTTCGAGGTCAGGCTGACCGCGCTGGACACCACCTGGACCACTTTGTCCACGTGCTTGTTGCCGGAGACCTCTTTGTGGACGGCGTGGTGGCTCCAGGTGACCTGGAGCTTGCGCACCGCGTTGACCGTGACGAGCCAGGTGAGCGGCAGGACCGCCGCGGCGTACCAGTCGAGGAACCGGACGGCGTACACGCTGGCGAGGACCGCGGCGGCCAGCTGGGTGAGCGTCAGGAACCAGTTGACGAGCGGAGGCGTGATCCAGCGGGGCGCGCGCTGTCCGGGCGCGGCCTTGCCGGAGAAGACGGTGACGAGCTGCTGCGTCCACCCCGGGAACCGCTCGGCGTAGTCGAGGCGCAGTTGTTCCATGGAAGCCGATATGCGGGCGGGCGAGGGCGTTTCCTGCGGCACGGTGACTCCTTGCGGATCGGTGGGGCCCTGTCTCTGCCACATGGATGCGTCAGGCCCCTTCGAGGCGTACGGTCAGCAGCCGGCCGGCCTCGTCCAGGCTCTTGACGACGTTCTCCGGCAGGACTCCCTCGGCGATCACGTATCCCAGCCGGTCGTAGGCGTTCCGCGGGGCCCGGACCGGGCGGCCCGGCGCCGCGGTGAGGTGGACCCGCTCGACGCCCGGTACCTCGGCGGCCTCGGCCGCGCCGTCCACGGCGGCGAGCACTCCGTCGCGGTCGGCCGTCAGGAAGCGGATGCCGGCCGTCGTCTCCCGGGTCCCCTCCAGGTCGGGGGCCAGGCCGCAGGCGGCGCGGAGCTGCTGTTCCAGCAGCTCGACGCCGGTGGCCAGCCGGATCAGCTCGGGGATCATGCCGCCGGCCAGCCGGGGGTTGACCTCGACGATCAGCGGGCCCCGGCCGGACATCCGGACCTCGGTGTGCGTGGGGCCGGTCAGGACGTCCAGCGCGGTGAGGGCGGCCGTCACGGCCCCGCGCAGCGCAGCGGCGTCGCCTTCGGCGAGCGGAGCCGGGAAGACGTGCTGCCGCTCGACGAAGTGGGGGCCGCCCGAGACCGTCTTGGCGGTGATGCCGGCGCACACGGGCACGCCGTCCGTGCTGAACATCTCGACGCTGTACTCGGGCCCCTCGACGTACTCCTCGACGAGGACGGTGCGCGCCGTCGGCAGTCCCCGGACGTTGGTCTCGACGGCCAGCACCCGCTCGGTGTGCGCGTGGGCCTCGTCGTAGGACCGGCACAGGAGCACGTCGTTGGAGCCCGAGTCGTCGGCGGGCTTGACGACGCACGGCAGGCCCACCCGGGCCACCGCCGCGGCGAGTTCGGCGAGCGAGCGGACGGCGGCGAAGCGCGGCTGGACGATGCCCGCGGCGTCGAGCAGGGTGCGTACGGTGGCCTTGTTCCGGCTGTCGGCCATGGCCTGCGGAGGGTTGCCGGGCAAGCCCAGCCAGTCGGCCAGTGCGGCGACGACCGGTACGTAGAAGTCGCTGGTGGTGGTGATGCCGGCGATCTCCCCGCGGGGGAAGCGCTCGCCGATGGCGGCTCTGAGGCCGCGTTCGGTGGCGGTGTCGCAGACGACGATCTCGCAGTCGGTGTCCCGCGCGCCCGCGTAGCGTTCGGGGGCGTTCGTCAGCAGGACGGGCTCCAGGCCGAGCCGGCGGGCCAGGTCGAGGGCGAGGACGCCCGTCCCCGAGGTGTTGGCCTCGACGAACAGGAGCTTGCGCGGGCCGGTGGGCCGCTCGCCGAGGACGGCGTACGACCAGGTGGTGACCTCGGTGCCGGGGCTGACCTCGACCGGTGAGCGGGAGAGGGGCTGGCCGGTCACCGCGCGGTCGCTCCAGTAGGCGTCGCTGTAGACGTTGTCGGCATAGCGGTCGCCCCGGTCGGGGAAGAGGCCGACGATCCTGGTGCCGGGGGCGGACCGGCGGGCGACGTCCTGGAGGACGCGGTAGACCGAGCCGGAGGTGTTCCCGGCGAAGATCTGCTGCTCCAGCGCCAGCGCGCGGGTCGCCTCGAACGCCTCGTGGTCGTTGAGCCAGTGGATCTCGTCGATGAGGCCGCGGTCCAGGTTCGCCGGTACGAGGCTGTTGCCCAGGCCGCCCTGGAGCCGTCCGGGGTTGTCGGGTTGGTCGAAGACGACGCTGCCCACGCAGTCGACGGCGACGACGCGCAGGTCGGGCAGGAACCGGCGCAGGGCGCGGGCGGAACCGGACAGCGAGCCCCCGCTGCCGACCGAGCCGACGAGGACGTCGAACGGGCCGAGGTCGGAGATCAGTTCCTCGGCCAGGAAGCGGTAGGCGCCCGGGTTGTCGGGGTTGCTGTACTGGCGGGGCCAGAAGGCCCCCGGCAGGTCCCGGATGAGCGTGGCGAGGCGTTCCAGCCGGGCGCTCTGCCAGCCGGCGCCCGACATGGCCTCCACGACGTGCACGGTGCAGCCGAGGGCGTGCAGCTTGGCGTGGGTGACGGGGTCGATGCGGGGGTCGGTGACGATGTGCACGGGGTGCCCGAGGCGCGCGCCGACGAGGGCGACGCCGAGGGCCATGGTGCCCGAGGAGCTCTCGATGACGGGTGCTCCCTCGGCGAGCTCCCCGGTCCTGCGGGCCTGGAGGATCGTCTGCCGGGCGACGCGGTCCTTCATTCCGTACAGGTTCTGCAGTTCCAGCTTGGCGTAGACCTCGACCGGGTCGGGGAGGTCCAGCGCGAGTCTGACCAGCGGGGTGTGGCCGATGGCGTCGACGATGCTCTGGTAGGGCACGGTCACCTCCGGGGTGAGGAGTGGTCGGGGGCCGGCTGGCCGCAGGAGTGGAAGACGGCGGCGCCGCCGGCGAGTTCGGTGGCGCGGGCCCGGGTCTCGGCGGTCTTGCGCGCGTACTCCGGGTCGGAACGGGAGACCAGCACGCCGAGGGCGGTGCCGCTGTGCGCGACGGCGACGCCGAGGGCGTCGACGTCCCGGGAGAGGTCGATCATCCGCTGGAGAAGGCGCTTGGGACGCAGCCGCTGGTTCATCACGGCGCTGCGGGTGGCCACGCGGCCCACCGACCGCAGGTCGCCGGTGCGCACGGCGTGGCCGATCTCCTCCAGCAGGCCGTCGTACTCGCGCCGTTCGGCCGGCGAGAAGTCCTTGGGCCGCCGGTTGAACTCAATGGTGTCGACCACGCCGCCCTCTTCGACGCCGACGACGGATAGGGGGCTGAGCGCGCCGAACCGCTCTCTCAGCCGGACCTCGCGGTGGTAGAAGGCGACGACGCCGGGGTACATCACGCCGTCGGTGGGTTCGATCTGGCGCAGGAAGAACTCGATGGTCCCGCAGTCCGCCGTGCGCCCGAGGGCGTCGGCGACCGCGCGGGCGGTGGCGACCAGGTCCGCGGAGGAGCTGGCCAGCCCCTTGCCCTCGGGAAGTTCTCCCCGGAGGTCGAGGTGGCCGCCGCCCGGGACGCCGTACTCGCGCAGCATGAGCTGGACGAGCCGGCGGGAGCGGTGTTTGCGCGGCGGGAACACCGAGACGTCCGTGGTGTCCGGGTCGGCCGCGAAGACGGCTTCCGCGCCCCGGTCGATGGGCAGGGTCACGAGGAAGTCGAGCTGCTCGGCCGACGTGGCCCCCTGGAGCAGCTCTCCGAAGGTGCCCGGGGCCCGGCCGGTGCCGACCCGTGCCGGACCGGCAGTCCGGGCGGCCGGGGCCGTACTGTCGGCGCGGGTCATTCCGCGACCTCCTCGCGGACCGCCGCGCCGCCGAGGCCGAGGAGGGCGTCGACGCGCTTCAGGGCGGTGCCGACGGCGTCTCGGCGCGTGGACCAGGCGGTGTCGAGGGACCGGTGCAGGGCGTCCTGGTCGTCGAGGAGGGCGCGCACCCGGTCGGGGTGGGCCGATCCGTCGGACGTCTTCCGGTACAGCTCGCCGTCGCCCTGGAAGGCCGTCGCGAGCAGCTCCCCGGGCGCCTCCAGGGTGAAGCCCTGCTCGGCCGCCGCGGTCCGCAGCAGTTCCGGTGCGCACCGGCGGGGCGGCAGTCCGGCGGCGTCGGCCGCCACGACGTAGCGGCCGGCGATGACCTGGGCCTTGCGCCAGGGCACCGACTCCCGGAGGGTCAGCTCGTTGGCGAGGGTGAATCCGCCGAGGAACTCCCGGTCGACGGCCTCGCGCATCCGCTCCCCGTCGAAGTCGAGGTGCTCGACCACCGCCGTGAACAGCCGCAGCGTGGTGCCCAGGGTGGTGAACATCGGCAGCAGGTTGGCCCCGGCCTCCTTCGACACCTCGACCATGTTGCTGAAGGGCGTGGCGCGTTGGGCGAGGAGCATGTCGAAGTAGTAGGCGCTCAGGTGGGCGGACTTGCCCCGGATCCGTTCCAGGACGGGGTAGTTCTTCTTCTGTGGCATGGCCGACGAGATCCCGGACAGTTCGTCGGGCAGCACGAGGAAGCCGTACGGGCCGCTGCCCCAGGTCATCAGGTCGCTGATGAACCGGCTCAGCGAGGAGCCGAGAAGGGAGAGTTCGGCGGCGGTCTCCAGGACCCAGGCCCGCGAGGCCACGCCGGTGAGCGCGTGCGGCTGGGGGGCCGGGCACCCGAGCAATCCGGCCATCGCGTCGCGGTCCCAGGGGAGGTCCTGTCCCGTCATGGCGCCGGAGCCGAGCGGGCAGAGGTTGATCCCGTCGTACGTGGACAGCAGCCGGCCGAGCGTGTGCAGCATCTGCTGGGAGACGGCCGCGAGATAGAAGCCGGGGGTGATGGTCTGGGCCGCCTGGAGGTGGGTCTGCCCGACCATCGGCAGGTCGGCGGTGCGTGCGGCGAGCCGGTGGACGGCGCGGGTGAAGGTGAGGAGGGCGCGGGCGCCGTCGTGCAGCAGCCCCCGTCCGAAGAGGAGTTGGGCGGTGGCCTGCATGTCGTTGCGGCTGCGGTCGACGTGCCAGGCGGTGACGGGCCGGCTCAGGCCCTGCTCGACGTACTGCTCCAGGGCGAACGCGATGTCGGACATGTTGGTCCGCGCGTCCGCGGTGATGCGGTCGCGGGTCGCGTGGTGCAGCAGCCGGCCTATCTCGGCGGCCTGCGGCTCCGTGATCAGACCCATGCGCCGGTACTCGATCGCGAAGACCTTCTCGATCGCGGTGTACCAGGGCAGGAGGTGCTCGGCCTCGTAGCGGAACTGGGGCTCCAGCACTTCCTCGTGGAGCAGCAGGCTGGGGGTGCCGCTGATTCTGCCCGTGAGCCGGTCGGCCTCTCCCACCGGCGCCTGGTCGTGGGAAGGACTCATGTCTTCTCTCCGGTTTCTCGGGTGGGGGTCCCGTTCGAGCGGTCGGACAGGATCCCCTGCCGCCGGGCGGGGCGGCGGGCTCCGCGGAGCCCGCCGCCCCGTGCGTTCAGCTGGTGCGCTCCAGGGCGGCCAGGTCCTGGCGGACCGTTTCGGCGAGGAGTTCGGGGCGGCTGGTGTTGAGGTAGTGGCCGCCGTGGTCGGTGACGACGAGGCGGCACTGCGGCACGAACCGCTCCCAGTTGCCGACGGCCGCGGTGTGGTCGCCCATCAGCGCGTCGTCGGTGGACAGGACCACGGTGGCGGGTGCCTTGAGGGCGGCGCGGCCGGGGTCCGAGAGCGCGAGGTGGAAGCCGTGGGTGGCCTCGACCGTGTCGTAGCGGAACGACCTGGCGAGGTCGGTGCGCTCGGTCGCGGACAGCCGGTGGACCTCGTCGAGTCCGGTGTTGTCCGCCATCCAGTCCATGATCTGCTGCTCGCTCATGTGCACCACCTCGTTGGCGGCGTGGTCGGCCGGGTCCGTCGACCGCAGCAGCTTCGCCACGATCAGCAGCCTGCCGACGTGGTGGCCCTGTCCCTCCAGCGTCCGGATCAGGTGCATCGCCAGCGAGGCGCCGGCGCAGTGGCCCAGGACCAGAACGGGCCGGCCGGCGGCCTCCCGGGCCACTTCGTCGGCGAGCTGCTCGGCGAGGACGTCCACGGCGACCATCGGGCGGTCGTCGCCGACCGTGCGGCCCGGCAGTTCCGTGCCCATGACGCGGGCGGCGACGCCGTCGTCGGCGAGCTGCCGGGCCAGCGGTACGTAGCTGACCGCGCTGCCGCCCGCGAAGGGGATGCAGACGAGGAGGGCGTCGGTGGTGTCCAGGCGTGCCCCGGCGGCTGCGGTGAGGTCGATCAGGAGGTCGCGGCGGGCGCCGTCGCGCTGGGCGAAGCTCGCCGCGATCAGTCGTGCGGTGGGGCGGACCAGCAGGTCGCGCAGGGCGATGCGGCCCTGGGAGGAGGCCGCGACCTTCATCGCGGCGATCGAGTGGCCGCCGATCTCGAAGAAGTTGTCGGTGACCCCGATCTCGGAGGGGGCCGCGCCGAGCACGGAGGCGAACAGGTCGCGGACGAACTCCTCGTCCTCGGTGGCGGGCTGCTCGCGCTCGGCGTCGCGCTCGGTGCTCAGCGGCCGCGCGGCCAGCACCTTGCGGTCGGTCTTCCCGTTGGAGTTCAGCGGGAAGGCGTCGAGGTGCACGAGGATCTCGGGGTGCATGTAGTCCGGGATGATCTCGGCGAGCTGCCGCTTGAACTCGGTGCGGTCGGGCTCGGCCGTGCCCGTGTAGAAGGTCACCAGCCGCTTCTCGCCAACGACCTCGCGGGCCAGGGTCACCGCGGTCTCCACGCCGGGCAGCCGGTTGACCGCCCCGTCCACCTCGGAGAGCTCGATGCGGTACCCGCGGATCTTGACCTGGCCGTCGCGGCGGCCGGCGCAGTCGAGCAGTCCGCCGGGGAGCCACCGGCCCACGTCGCCGGTGCGGTACAGCAGGTCCGACCGCCCGTCGAGCGTGTTGGGCTCGAACGCCGCGGCGGTGCGCTCGGCATCGTTGACGTAGCCCAGGCCGACACCGGCGCCGGTCACGCAGATCTCGCCGTAGCTGCCGATGGGGCGCGGCCTGCCGTCGGCGCCGACGACGTGCAGGCTGGTGTTGATGATCGGCCGGCCGATCGGGACGCGGACCCCGTCGAATCCGCTGTCCATGAAGTGGTGGGTCACGTCGTCGGAGCACTCGGTCGGGCCGTAGGCGTTGATCACCGGGATGCGGTAGTTCGCGAACCATCGCCGGGTCAGCGCGGGCGGCAGCGTCTCGCCGTTGATGATGTTGAAGCGCAGGGACGGGAGCGGCGCGGGCCGCTGCTCGACCTCGGTGAGCAGCGCGTCGGTGTACGAGGGCACCGTCTCCAGGATGGTGATGCCGTCCTCGGCCAGCGCGGTGAGGAAGACCGGCAGGTCCACGACGGTGTCGTGGTCGTAGATGACGGTGCGTCCGCCCACCAGCCAGGCGACGAGCAGCTGCCAGACGGAGATGTCGAAGCACTGGGTGCTGAGCTGGGCGACCCGGTCGTCGGCGGTCAGCTTGAGGTCGACGACCTTGGACAGCAGGTGGTTGAGCATGCCGGAGTGGCGCACCGTGGCGCCCTTGGGGTCGCCGGTGGATCCCGAGGTGAAGATGATGTAGGCGGTGTCCGCCGGTTCCGGCCGGGCGGGGGGTGCGGCCGCGACGCCCTCGGCGGTGTCGTGGAGCGTCACCACGGTGAGTCCGTCGACGCGTTCGCGCAGGTCCGCGCCGATCCCCGGCGCGTCTGCGGCCGCGGCGACCAGGAAGCGCGAGGCGCTGCGCCGCAGCACGGCGGCGATCCGCTCGGCCGGGAAGCCGCGGTCCTGCGGGAGGTAGACCGCGCCGATCTTGAGCAGGGCCAGCATCGTCAGCGACCAGTCGATGCCCCGCGGCAACACGGTGGTGACCACGTCGCCGGGGGTCACGCCGGCCTCCAGCAGCTGCGCCGCGTACCGGTCGGAGGCTAGGTCGAGGGCGGCGTAGTCGAGCCGCTCGGCGCCGTGCTCCAGGGCGATCGCGGCCGGGGTCCGGCGGACCTGCTCGGCGAAGGCGTCGAGGAAGGTCCCCTCCGGCAGCGGGTACGCGGGGCCCTCGGACATCGCCGTCAGCTGGGCCTGCTCCCGGGCGCCGATCAGCGGGGTCGCGGCCCGGTCCGCCGCCGGGTCGGCGACCAGCGCCCGCAGGGCGTCGAGGTAGTAGCCGCCGACGCGCTCGACCTGCTCGGCCTCGTAGACCGCGTGGTGGAAGTGCAGGCTCAGCAGCACCTCGTCGCTGACGGCGTCCTGGGAGAACTCGGCTCGGAAGGGGAACTCGCTCTGCACGTTGACGATCGAGCGCACCAGCTCGAAGCCGTCGCGGGCGGTGAGGTCCTTGAGCACGTGGAAGTGCGTGAAGTTGAAGACGGTTTCGAACAGTGTCTCGCGGCTGCCGACGGCGCGCTTGATCTCGGCCATCGGGAACCGCCGGTGCGGCAGCAGGCCGGCCTCGGCCGCGTAGACGGCGTGAACCAGGTCCTCCCAGCTCGTGCCGAGGTCGCGGACGCGGAACGGCAGGGTGTTGAGGAACAGGCCGGCGATGTCCTGTCCGCCTTCGACCTCCGGGCGGCCCGAGTGCTCGTATCCGGTGATGACGTCCGAGGTGCCGGCGACGAAGGCCAGGACCCCGACGTGGGCGGCCAGCAACACCGCCTTCACCGGGACCCGCAGGGCGCGGGCCGTCGCGAGGACGGCGTCCGAGAGGTCCTCGGGGAAGACGACGTCGTGGATGCCCACGCCGGTGCGCTGGGGGTCCGGCTCGGTGTACGGGGTGATCCGGGTGCTCTCGGCGCCCTCCATCACCTCCAGCCAGAACCCGCGCTGCTCGGGCGAGCCGACGGCGGCCTGTTCCAGCGCCACGTACTGGCGGTGCGACATGACCTGCCGGGAGCCGCCGTGCGGCTCCTCGCCGTCCAGGATCGCGAAGTACGCGGAGAACACGTCGCGGTGAACGGTGTTGACGCTCCAGCCGTCCAGCGCGGCGTCGTGGTAGCTCAGCGAGTACTGGTACTCGTCGTCGGACAGCAGGTGGAGGTGGACCCGGACCAGGTCGGTGCTGCCGTAGTGGAAGCCGCCGCGGAGTTCGAGTTCGGCGTACCGGCGCAGGTCCTCCTCCTGCTCCTCGGCCGACCGGCCGCGCAGGTCGAACACCCGCAGCGGGGACGGGGCACTCGCGTGGACGAGCTGCAGCGGCGTGCTGAAGCCGTTCAGGTGGAAGGAGGTGCGCAGCAGGGAGTGCCGGCGTACGACCGAGGCGACCGCCCGCTCGAAGAGGCCGGTGTCCACGGTGCCGCGGATCCGGTAGCTGAGGATGTCGTGGTACATCCCCTCGGTGCCGCCGCGCAGGGCCTCGTAGATCAGGCCGACCTGGAGCTGTGACATGGGGTAGGCGTCGACGATGTCCGCGGGGAGCAGCGCCCGGTCCTCCGCGCCGACCAGCGCGAAGGGCTCGACGTCGGGCTCGGGCGCGTCCGGCCGGGCGGCGACGACGCGCTCGGCGAGCTCCGCGATGGTGGGGTGGCCGAAGAGTTCCTGGAAGGTGAAGTCCAGACCGGCGGCCCGGGAGCGGGCGAGCACCGTGATGAATTTGATGGAGTCCCCGCCGAGGGAGAAGAAGTTGTCGTCCACGCCGACCGTGTCGAGGCCGAGGACCTCGGCCCAGATCCCGGCGAGCTGCTGCTCGACCGGTGTGCGCGGGGCCCGGTGGGCGGCGACGGGTCCTCCGTCGAGCAGCGGCGCGGGCAGCCCGGAGACGTCGCGCTTGCCGTTGTGGCTGGTGGGGATCGCGGGGACCTCGATGATGTGCTGCGGGACCATGTAGGAGGGGAGTTCGGCCTCCAGGGCGGCGCGCAGGACGGTCGCGTCGAAGCCGTCGCCGGTCACGACGTAGGCCACCAGGAGGCTGTCCCCGGCGTCGGTGGGCCGGGCCACGACCGCGCTCTGACGGACTCCGGCGGTCCGCTGGGCGACGTGCTCGATCTCGCCGAGTTCGATGCGGTAGCCGCGGATCTTCACCTGGGTGTCGAGGCGGCCGAGGTACTCCACGGTGCCGTCGGCGAGCCACCGGGCCAGGTCGCCGGTGCGGTAGCGGCGCTCGCCGTCCTCGCCCGTGACGAAGCGCTCGGCGGTGAGCTCGGGGGCGTGCAGGTACCCGCGCGCGAGTCCCGTGCCGGCGATGCACAGCTCGCCGGGGGTGCCGATCGGGGCGTGGTCGCCGGACCGGGTCCTGACGCTGAGCCGGATGTTGCTGATGGGGCGGCCGATCGGCACGGACCGGGTGGTGTCGAGGTCGGCGCAGGGCTGGTGGGTGACGTCCACGGCGGCCTCGGTGGGGCCGTAGAGGTTGACGAGTTCACGCCCGTCGCCCAGGAGCTCGTCGAACTGCCGCACCTGGTCGACGGCGAGGGCCTCGCCGCTCGCGAAGATCCGGCGTACGCGGGAGAGCCGCTCCCGCTCGCCCGTCGCGCCCACGAAGCCGAGGAAGGCGTGGAGCATCGAGGGGACGAAGTGCAGGGTGGTGGCCCCGGTCTCCTCGATCCGGCGGATGATCCGCTCCGGGTCGCGTTCGTCGCCGTTGGGCAGGGTGGCCACCGCCGCACCGGCGAGGGACCACCAGAAGATCTCCCAGACGGACACGTCGAAGGTGAACGGCGTCTTGTGGAGGATCACGTCGCCCTCGTGCAGCGGGTACGCGCTCTGCATCCACCAGAGGCGGTTGACGATCGCCCGGTGCTCGACCATCACCCCCTTGGGGCGTCCGGTGGACCCCGAGGTGTAGATGACGTACGCGACGTCGTCGGGACCGGTGACGGGCTCCAGGTCGCCGTCGGGCTGTGCGGCGACGGCGGGGTCGTCGAGCAGCAGCACCCGCTGTCCCCCGGCCACGGCGGCCGTGTCCGGGGTGGCGACGACGAGGGCCGCACGGCTGTGGTCCAGCAGGTACGCGATGCGGTTGGGCGGCAGCATCGGGTCGACGGGCAGGTAGGCGCCGCCGGCCTTCAGGACGCCGAAGATGGCCGTCAGGAGCTCGGTGGAACGCGGGACGCACACGGCGACCGGGCTGCCCGGCTCCACCCCGGAGGCGCGCAGGGTGCGGGCGAGGCGGTTCGCCGCGGCGTTGAGCTCGCCGTACGTGGTGCCGTCGTCGACGACGGCGACGCGGTCCGGCTCGGCCGCGGCGCGCTCCTCCAGGAAGCCGTGCAGGAGGCGGTGGTCGGGGAAGGGCGCCGCGGTGTCGTTGAACGCCTCCTCGATCTGAGCCAGTTCGGCTGCGTCCGGGCGGAGCAGCGGTCCGACGGGGAGCGAGGGTTCGCCGACCAGGCCGGCGAGCGTGCGGGCGTAGGCGGCGGCGAGGCGGCGGCCGGTCGCGGCGGTGAAGTGGGCGGGGTCGTAGTCGAGTTCGACGCGGGGTGCGAGCCCGTCGGCCGACAGGTGGAGGTCGAAGAGCAGCGGGCTCCCCGTCGCCCGGGCGTCCTCGGCGGTGAGCTGTCCGTCGAGGGAGACGACGAGGTCGCTCGGTCGTGCGTCGAGCTGGTCGAGCAGCTGCCGGACGGGGATGTCCAGGTTGGCCGAGGCTGCCAGGTAGGCCGCGCGGACGGTGGTGAGCAGCTCGCGGCCGGACTCCTCACCGGTCACCGCGAGGCTCATCGGGACGGTCCGGTCGGGTTCCTGGCCTTGGGCTTGGTCCTGGGTCGGACCCTGCCCCTGGTCCCGGTCCTGCCTCCGGGGGACGGGAGCGAAGACCGTGACGGAGGGGAGGTCGGTGCTGCGGACCGCGAGGAGCGCGAGGGCGCTCGCGCCGATGACGGCCTTCAGGACGGCGTCGCCCTGGGTGATCCGGGCGACGGCCCGTACGGTGTCGGGTTCCAGGGCGACCGTGATGCGCTCGGCGGGCCCGGCGCCGTGGTGTGCGTGGTCGCGTATGAGCACGGTGGGCTCGGCCCAGGCGCTCTGCTGTGCGTCCCAGAACTCCGCCTGGGCGGGATGGGCGGTGCGGGCCTGCTGCAGGTGGAAGATGCTCATCTCGAAAGTTCCGGTCTCGACCGGGGGCACGGCTGGGGGCGGCCCAGCCCACCCCGCTGCTGCGGATGGGGAAGGGTGGAGAAGTGGCCCGGCGGGGCCCCGGTGGCGGCGCGGGGCCCTCAGCGCGGACTGCTGCCGATCTCTCGGTCCGGTGCTTCCTCGCACGTCGCCTCGGCGGGCTGCGAGCCCGCGCGCTGCGGCGCCGTCGGTTGCGGCCGCGGTGGTGGCTGTACGGGGTGCGGCTGCGCCGCCTTCGGCTCCGGGACGGGGACGACGCGCGCCCTGCTCTCCAGGAAGGCCGCCACCGCGGTGCCGGCGAGCGTGGCGAGGAACAGGCCGCTCTGGTAAGGCAGATGGCTCAGCAGAAGACCGCCGGCGCCCGCGATGAGCCCGATGAGCAGCGCGCGGCGGGTGGTGAAGGAGGAGACGACCAGGCCGATGTACGAGGCGTAGACCGCGAAGTCCAGTCCCCAGGAGCTGAGGTCGGCGAGGGTCTGGCCGAAGATCCAGCCGCAGAGCGTGGCGAGGTTCCAGGCGAGGTAGATGACTGCGGCGTTGCTCAGCACGTACCACCGCCGGTTGTCCTGCTCCGGCGTGGGTTCGCCGAACCGCTTCGCCGCGAGGGCGTAGACGGCGTCGGTCATGCCGAAGGCGATGGCCGCGCGCCAGAACACGGGCATGGGCCGCACGTAGGGCGACAGCGCGGCGGAGTAGAAGACGTGCCGCAGGTTGATCAGCAGGACCGTCATGACGGTCAGCGGCCACGCGGCACCCGAGGTGATCATGCCGAGGCCGATCATCTGGGCGGAACCGGAGTTGACCACCAGGCTCATCAGCATGGTGTTGACCACGTCCAGGCCCTGCGCCTCGGCGAGCGCGCCGAACAGCAGGCCGAACGGCACCGCGCCGATGATGACGGGGACGGCGGCCAGGGCGCCTTGCAGTGCCTCACCCCCGCGGCTGTGTCGGGGCAACATCAATTCGACCTCGTTCCGGAGGGAGGGCGGAGCTGGTTCACAGCGCGAACTTGGTGACCATGAAGCCGGCCATGGCGACCGCGAACACCAGGAAGAAGGCGTCCCGCTTGAACGCACCGACCGTGAACCCGCAGACGGCCCCCACCAGGTACGGGGCGACCGTCTTCGGGTCGCCGGCGTCCCCGGCCAGCACCACCGACGGCACGATGATCGCCATCAGCACCGCCGGCATCACGTAGGGCAGGGTGCTGCGGATACGGGTGGGCAGGTGTTCGGGGCCGATCGGTCCGAAGAGTGCGTAGCGGACGGCGAACGTCACCGCCCCGCAGAGGATGATGGTCAAGGGGGTCATCAAAATCTCGCCTTGGTCAGAAGGAGAAGTCGGCGGCCTCGAGGACCCGTCCGGGTCCTCCGGCCGCCTCCGGCAGGACCGGAGCGTGCGGGTCGAGCGACAGTTCACGGAGCGCGTCGACGACGCGGTCCAGCAGGAAGGCGGCGGAGGTCCGTTCGAACAGCGCCGTGGAGTACTCCAGTTCCAGCGTGTAGCGGTCCGGCTTCTGCCATGCCTGGAGGTTGAGGTCGAAGCGGCAGGTCCCCGGGTGCGGCAGCGAGAGCGTCGCTCTGCGTCCGTGCTTGCGGAAGCTGTGGAAGTCGATGTCCTGCAATGCGAAGAACACGTCGAACAGGGCGTTGCGGCTCAAGTCCCGCGGCAGGTCCAGTCGTTGGACGAGGTCGACGAACGGGTACTCCTGGTGGTCCAGGGCGTCCCGGTGCTCCGCCCCCAGGTCCCGCAGCAGGTCGCCCAGTCCGGTGCCCGCGCGCGGTCTGGCGCGCAGGACAACGGTGTTGACGAACATGCCCACCACGCCTTCGAGGTCCGGGTGCGGCCGGCCGCCCATGGGGCTTCCGACGGCGATGTCCCGCTGTCCGCTGAGGCGGACGAGGGCGGCGGTCCAGGCGGTCAGCAGCACGGCGAAGGGGGTCAGCGACTCCCGCGCCGCCACCGCCCGTACGTGCGCGGTGTCCTCGGGAGACAGGTCCACCGTCACCACGGCGCCCTCCGTGGACCGCAGAGCGGGACGCGGCCGGTCCGTCGGCAGGTCCAGCGGCGGCGCCGGGTCCGCGAACTTCGCCAGCCAGTACCGTTCGGCCTCCCCCGCCTCCGGGGCGGACGCGCGGGCGTCGGCCCATTCGGCCGCGGCGGCGTAGTCCACCGCCGGGGGGTCCGGCTCGAAGCCCGCGTAGAGCTCGAACAGTTCGTCCACCAGGAGCCGCAGCGAGATGCCGTCGAAGACGATGTGGTGGACGTCGAGGTGGAGCACGTCCTGACCGGAGGGATGCCGTTCGAGGAGCGCCCGCAGCAGGGGCGGCGACCCGAGGTCGAAGGGCCTGATCCAGTCGGGGGCCGCACCGTCGACGACGGTGAGTTCGACGGTCGCGCTGTTCTCCGCCCGGCGCACGACGCCTCCCCCGTCGGTCGTGAACCGGCTCCGCAGGGCGTCGTGCCGGGCGATGAGCCGGTCGAGCGTCGCGCGCAGGCGGTCCGGATCGAGCGGGCCCCCCGCTTCGATGCGGACCGGGATGTTGTAGACGAGGCTGTCCGGATCGAGCTGCCAGAGGGCGTGGAGCGCCCGCTGCTGTGGGTGGAGCACGCCGCTCCCGGTGGCCGCCGGGATCGGCGCCAGCCCGGTGGCGGCGGCCCCCGCCACCGTACGGGCCATGGCGCCGAGGGTCCGGGCGGCGAAGAGCTCGCCGAAGCCGAGCCGTACGCCGGGGTCCCGGGCCAGGCGGCCTATGAGGGCGCCGGTGGCGATGGAGTTCCCGCCCCGTTCGTAGAAGTCGTCGTCCAGGCCGAGCCCTTCCGCGTCCAAACCCAGCACGTCGGCCCAGTGGCGGGCCAGCGTCAGCTCGTCGGGGGTGGCAGGGGGCGCTCCGGCGCCGCTCCGCACGGGCGGCGGGGGCAGGAGGGAGCGGTCCACCTTGCCGTTGGCGTTCAGGGGCAGCCGGTCCACCGGCACCAGGTGGGCCGGGCACATGTACGACGGGAGCCGCCTGCGCAGCACGTCCAGGACGCCCCGCTCGTCGTGCCCGGGTGCGAGCACCACGTGGCTGACGAGCTGTTTGGCGCCGCCGGGGCCGTCGTCGACGCTGGTGTGGCTGTCGGTGAGACCGGGGATCTCCAGCAGTGCGTTGTCGATGTCGCCGAGTTCGATGCGGTGTCCGCGGATCTTGACCTGGCTGTCCGTCCGGCCGTGGAAGGAGAGGACGCCGTGGGCGTCGCTGCTGACGAGGTCACCCGTGCGGTAGTGCCGTACGCCGTCCACCAGGACGAACTTCTCGGCCGTCAGCTCGGGGTTGTCGAGGTAGCCCCGGGCCAGGCCGGTGCCCGCCGTGTAGAGCTCGCCGATCTCCCCGGCGGGGACGGGCCTGCGGTCGGCGTCGAGGACGGCGACGGTCGTCCCGCTGATGGGGCGTCCTATCGGGATGGACGTCTCGTAGGTCCGCTCGACGGGGAAGACGGTGGTGAAGGTGGTGTTCTCGGTGGGGCCGTAGCCGTTCAGCACGCGCAGGGCCGGATGGGCCCGGCGGACGAGGTTGACGTGCCGGCAGGACAGCACGTCGCCGCCGACCAGGAGGGTGCGCAGCCCGGAGAAGAGGCTGACGTCCTCGTCCACGAGCTGGTTGAAGAGCGGGGAGGTGAGCCACAGGACGGTGGTGCCGGCGTCGTGCAGGGCGGCTTTGAGGAGCGCGGGCGTCAGCAGCACGTCCTGGTCGACGATCTGGAGGAAGGCGCCGTTGAGCAGCGCCCCCCAGACCTCGAAGGTGGCGGCGTCGAATTCGAGGGCGCCGGTCTGCAGGAACCGCTCGTCCGCGGAGAACGTGAAGTAGTCCGCGTCCCGTACCAGGCGTACGACACCGGCGTGCTCGACCATCACGCCCTTGGGGCGGCCGGTGCTGCCCGAGGTGTACATCACGTAGGCCAGCGGCGACCCGGTGGCACCGGCGGGGCGGTGGGGGGCGCAGGCACGGGCCGGGGAGGCGGGCGCGCTCGGGGCCGGGGCGCCCGGGACAGGCGGGAGGGGGGCAGGCGGGAGGGGTGCAGGCGGGAGGGGGGCAGGGGTGGCGAGCTCGCCGAGTTCGCGTACCGCGGTTCCGTCCGGCGCGGCCCGCTCCAGCGATTCCCGCAGCCCGGCTCCGCACAGCACGACGGGGGCCCGGGAGTCCCCGAGGATGCGTGCGATGCGCTCTTCGGGGTGGGCAGGGCTCACGGGCAGGTACGCGGCTCCGGCGAGCACCGTCCCGAGCATGGCGACGACGGCGTCGGCGGATCGGTGGAAGGCGATGGCGACGAGCGTCTCCTCGCCGACACCGAGCGCGGCGAGTCCCTCGGCCACCGCAGCGGCACGCGCGTGGAGTTGGCGGTAGCTGAGCCGTTCTGCGCCGTGGGCGAGGGCGGGCGAATCCGGCGTGCGCTCGACCTGGGCGACGAACAACTCGTCGAGCCGGGCCGGAGAGTTCGAAGTGGTGGGCATTCTCTACTCCTTACCCCTGGGCGAATTCGGCGACGGGGGCGACGACTTCCCGCAGCGGCTCGAACGTTCCGATGTCGCCGTAGTGCATGCGGACCCAGTCCTCGTCGTAGACGGTGTCGAGGTACCGCTCGCCGAAGTCCGGCGATATGGCGACCGCGCGGGTGTCGGGGCGCTCGGTGCGCAGCCGCTGCCAGGCGCCGTGGAGCACGGTGCCGGTCGATCCGCCGAAGAGGAAGCCCCGGCCGGCGAGATAGCGGCACATCCGGATGGTGTCCGCCTCGTCGACCATCACGATTTCGTCGATGACGCGCCGGTCGGCGATCGCGGGCGGCTGGCTCGACCCCAGTCCGGGGATGAGCCTGCGTCCGGGCGGACCGCCGAAGGTGATGGATCCCGTGCTGTCGACGGCGACCACCCGGGCGGGGTGGCCGATCGATTTGAGGTAGCGGGCGCAACCGACGAGGGTCCCGGTGGTGCCGGCGCCGACGAACAGGAACTCCAGGTGCGGGTAGTTCCGGACGATCGCCGGGGCGGTGGTGTCGTAGTGGGCGCGCCAGTTGTTCTCGTTGGAGTACTGGTTGAGCCAGACGAGGTCCGGGTCGGCGGCACAGGCTTCCTGCACGTATCGGATCCTGCTGCCCAGGAACCCGCCGTTCTCGTCCGGATCCGCGACCAGGACGACCTCGGCCCCGAGCGAGCGCATGAGGTGGAGGTTCCGCTCGTTGCACCGGATGTCGGTGACACAGACGAACCGGTATCCCCGGTCGGCGGCGATCGCACTGACGGCGATGCCGAGGCTGCCGGAGGAAGATTCGATAATCGTGGAACCCGGCTTCAGCCTGCCTTCTCGTTCGGCCGCCGCTATCATCGCCGCCGCCGCTTTGGCTTTGACCGAGCCGAAGAAATTGAACCCTTCACACTTCAGCGAAAGATTGTGCCCCAGAGCGGGGTTCAGGTCGACGAATATCTCATCCAGAATGAGGTCTTGCGGTGCTCTGACCTCAACGCCGGAATAGCTCTGCTGAGCCTGTGAAATCATAGAGTGATTCCTAAAAATATCCACCGACATCACTCGGCAGACGACAGTCCTGCGCCATTATTCGAGGAAAACCACTACTGGAATGCAATCACGGGGTGAATCCGGCCCCCATGGCCGATCGCGGGTACTGCGGTGTGGCGGAGCACACCGCGCCGTGACGGTCGCGGGACACGTGGAGAGACGTTAGCGGACGGAAGACACAAAGGCCAGCGAGCACATTTGGAGGAACATCCAAGGGCGGAGCGACGGCGACCGCGACCCCAAATGCCTGAGATCATGGCTTTGAGATCTTTAAGGACACTTGTGCCGCTATGCCGTTGGAGAGAATCGGTGCGCCTGGCTTGAAATCACCCTCGCACGCGCGGACCCGCCCGCAGCGTCTGCCGCAGATCAACGGCCGAACCGTCCGGTCTACGCGGGTAGTTTCATGTGGAAACTAAAGCCAAAACGGACTTCCGTGACGAATAAATCAAAAGGAACTCACGGCCCCGCCGCGCGCCCGGTGGCGAATACGAGCCACCGTCCGGTCTCATTTTCGGCGGCGTGAATTGAGCGCCCCTTCGCTCGTCTGAGAACGCCGTGTTTCTTATCGGAACCGTAGGTTCCGAGTTCAGAGATCTCCGGCTTTGCCCGCGCGGCGCGCCACCGTCCCGGGCGACGCTCACGCGCGCCCCCGGGCCCGTTTCGGGATCCCGGGACCCAGCCGCGACGCAGGTGCGCGGCCGACGGACGACCCGCACAGCGGGCGCGTCGGGCGATGTCGGGATCTTCCCGGGCCCCCGTCCGGGACCGGACCGGGCCCGCCCCTGCACCGTCGGGGATGCGTCGCCCGTCCCCGCCGGGAAAAGCCGTTGCCCCGGGATCCCGCGCCGGGAGAGGGTCGCCACCATGGCACAGAGCACCGAACACCCCCCGCACGCCTCCCGCACGCCGCGCGAGGTCCGCGACCTCTTCTCCGCCGACGGCCGTCTCATCGCGATTCCCCGCAAGGTCGCGCGCCGCGAACAGGTACTGACCCACCTCACGCAGACCCTCTTCACAGCGGGACGGGAGTACACGGAGCCGGAGGTGAACGACGCGCTGCGCACCGTGCACGAGGACTACGCGGCACTCCGCCGCTACCTGATCACCGCGGGCCTGCTCACCCGGGCCCGCGACGGCAGCAGCTACCGCCGGACCGAGACGGCCCGCCGGTGAACGTGATCGCGCGATGTCATGTCCCCGGTCGGGCACGAAGTGGTCGCGGGTGAAGCTCGCCGCCGGTCACCGAGCCGGCGAGGGACGCAGGGCAGCGTACAAGGAGGCAACGGGGCACGGCCTTCCCGCGGAGCGCACCTGTCGCTCGAAGCACCGTCGAGGCGACCTCGGCGCCGGCTGAGCGCTCCCGACGCCCCGGGGGCGCCTGGCTCACCCCTCCTCCGCGCTGCCGTGCACACACACGGCCCACCTGAGTGATCACCACATCCGTTGCACGGAAACCACGTTGCCGCATCTCGACGCGACCCCCCGGGCGCGACCCTCGCGCCTGTTCACACCCGGTCAATTGGGCGCGGTTTCCGGTCAATCCGCGGATCGGGGAGCGGGGACGTGGTCGGATGTTCGCTTCGGTGGTATTCGGCGAGTGCGAGGCGCGACATGACGACCACGACCGAGGAGCCCTTCCGCGCCCTCCTGGAGGCCGCACCGGACGCGATGGTGATCGTGGACGACGCCGGCACGATCCGGCTGGTGAACGCGCAGACGGAAGCCCTGTTCGGCTACTCCCGGCAGGAACTCCTGGGCCGGCCCATCGACATCCTCGTCCCCGAGCGCTTCCGGGGACACCACCCGCGGCACCGGACCGGGTACGCGGCCAGCCGCCAAGTGCGCCCCATGGGCGCCGGACTGGAGCTGTACGGGCTCTGCCGCGACGGGCGGGAGTTCCCGGTCGAGATCAGCCTCAGCCCCCTGGAGACCCCCGACGGCCTGCTGATCTCGGCGGCCGTGCGCGACGTCAGCGAACGCCGGGCGGCGGAGGAACTGTTCCGCGCGCTCCTGGAGGCCGCTCCCGACGCGATGGTGATCGTCGACGACCGGGGCACGATCCGGCTCGTCAACGCCCAGACGGAGGCGCTCTTCGGCCACACCCGGGCCGACCTCCTGGGGCGGCCCGTCGAGGTGCTCGTACCGGAGCGGTTCCGGGGGCACCACTCCGCCTTCCGGCAGGGCTACTTCGTCAACCGCCAGGTCAGACCCATGGGCGCCGCGCTGGAACTGCACGGCCTGTGCCGCGACGGGCGGGAGTTCCCGGTCGAGATCAGCCTCAGCCCCCTGGAAACCCCCGACGGCACGCTGGTGTCCGCGGCCATCCGTGACGTCAGCGACCGCAAGGCCGCGGAGGAGAAGCTCGCCGAACTGTACGAACAGCAGCGGCACGTGGCCCTCACCCTGCAGCGCAGCCTCATGGGCTCGCCGCCCGAGGTCCCGGGCATGGCCACGGCCAGCCGGTATTTCCCGGCCCGCCAGGGCGCGGGGGTGGGCGGCGACTGGTTCGACCTGATCCCGCTGGGCGGCGGCCGCGTCGGCGTCATGATCGGCGACGTGATGGGACGCGGCCTGGAAGCCGCCGCCGTCATGGGACAGCTCCGTTCCGCGTCGCACGCCCTGGCCAAGACCGGGATGCCGCCCTGGCAGCTGATGCGCGCCCTCGACGCCGTGGTCAGTGAACTCCCGGACCAGTTCGTCACCTGCTGCTACCTGGTGGTCGACGCGGACGCCGCCGAGCTGACCGTGTGCTCGGCCGGACACCTGCCGGTCCTCATGGCCACCCCGGACGGGCACGTGAGCCGACTCCCGGTGGACGTCAGTGTGCCGCTCGGGGTCGGCGAGGTACCGCACGGCGAGAGCCGCCACACCGTGGAACCCGGCTCGGTGCTCGCCCTCTACACGGACGGGCTGGTCGAAACGCCGGGCAGCGACATCGAGGAGCAACTCGACGTCCTCTCGTCGGCGTTCGACAAGACGTTCGGCGAGGCGCTCGCCAACGCCGGAGGTCTCGGGATGATGGCCGACGCCCTCCTCGGCGAGATGCTGCCGGACGCGGACGAGAACACCGACGACGTCACCCTGCTGCTCGTGCGCGTCCCCGACGCGCCGGTGACCTCGCAGACCATGGTGCTGGCTCCGCTGCCGAGCAGCGTCGGCGAGGGGCGGCGGTTCTTGCGCTCCACCCTCGCCGCGTGGGGCACCGGGGACGAACAGCTGTGCGAAACGGCGTGCCTGCTCGCGTCCGAGCTCCTCTCCAACGCGGTGAGCCACAGCTGCGGACCGGTCCGGCTGCGGCTGCGCCAGGCGGGCCGGGAACTCAGCGTCGAGGTGTGCGACGGCAGCCCCGTCCTCCCCCAGGCGCGGTTCGCATCCCCGGACGCCGAATCCGGCCGGGGCCTGCTCCTCGTCGACTCCCTCGCCGAGTCCTGGGGCACGCTGCCGACGGCCGAGGGCAAAGCCGTCTGGTTCTCCCTGCCCCTGCCCGCCCCGCGCCGGACCCTGTGACGGGGCGGCGCGGGGGCGGGTCAGGAGCGTGTCGGGGGGGCGTGCACGGGGCCGGACCGTGCACGGGCAGCGGCCCGCCCGGCTCAGCCCCGGTACGTCTCCAGCAGGCGCAGCCAGACCTCGCTGATCGTGGGGAAGGCCGGAACCGCGTGCCACAGTCGCTCGATCGGAACCTCCGCCGCGACCGCGATCGTCGCCGCGTGCAGCAGTTCGGCCGCTCCCGGACCGACGAAGGTGGCGCCCAGGAGGACCTCGCGGTCCAGGTCGACGATCATCCGGGCCCGGCCACGGTAGCCGTCCGCGTACAACCCCGCGCCGGAGACCTTCGACAGGTCGTAGTCGACGGCCCGCACCCGGAGGCCCGCCCGCTCCGCGTCGGCCAGGGACAGGCCCACGGCCGCGGCCTCCGGGTCGGTGAAGACCACCTGCGGGAGTGCCTGCGTGTCGGCGGTCGCCACGTGCGCGCCCCAGCGGCCGGTGTCCGGCGCGGCGTCGCCCGCAGCGCGGGCCGCGATGGCGGCGCCCGCGATCCTGGCCTGGTACTTGCCCTGGTGGGTCAGCAGCGCGCGGTGGTTGACGTCCCCGACGGCGTACAGCCAGTCGTGGCCCGGGACCCGGCAGCCGTCGTCGACCCCGATCCACCCCCCGGCGGGCAGGCCCACCGTGTCCAGGCCGATGTCCTCGGTCCGCGGCGCGCGGCCGGTCGCCACCAGCAGCTCGTCGCCCTCGAGCCTCTCGCCGCCGGTCAGGACCACGGTGACGGGCCCAGTCGAGCCGTCCCGTACGACCGACTCGACGGACACGCCCGTACGGACCTCCGCACCCGCCTCGCGCAGCGCGTCGGCGACCAGCTCACCGGCGAAGGGCTCCATCCGCGGCAGCAGCCCCGACCCGCGCACCAGCACGGTCACCCGGGATCCGAGCGCCTGCCACGCGGTGGCCATCTCGGCTGCGACCACCGACCCGCCCACGATCAGCAGCCGGCCGGGCACCTCCCGCGCGGAGGTCGCCTCGCGGGAGGTCCAGGGACGCGCCCCGGCCATCCCGGGCAGGTCGGGGACCAGCGCCCGGGTGCCGGTGGCGACCACCACCGCGTGCTTGGCGGACAGTACGTGGTGCTCGCCCTCCGGGCTGGTGACGGCGACCTTGCGGACCCCGTAGAGCCGGCCGTGGCCGCGGTACACGTGCGCCCCGATGGAATCGAGCCAGCCGATCTGGCCCTCGTCCCTCCAGTCGCCCGTCCAGTAGTCGCGGTGCGCGAACACCGCCGCCTCGTCCAGCGGTCCCTGCACGGCCCCCGCCAGCCCCGGCACCCGGCGGGCGTCCGCCCGGGCCAGCGCCGGGCGCAGCAGCGCCTTGCTCGGGACGCACGCCCAGTACGAGCACTCCCCGCCGACCAGCTCGCCCTCCACCACCGCCGTGCTCAGCCCGGCCGCGCGGGTCCGGTCGGCGACATTCTCGCCGGCCGGACCCCCACCGAGGACCACGACGTCGTACTCCACCGCTTCAGTCATACGGATCAGTGTCACCGCTGGTCGGGCAGCACGCCACGCACTCAGGCCTCCGGCGTGCCGGACCCCTGGGCGTCCGCGGCGCCCGTGCCGCGGGCGGCCTGCTGCTCCTCGGCGATCTTGGCCCGTACCTCGTCCATGTCGAGCGCGCGGGCCTGCCCGATGATGTCCGTGAGGGCCGCCTCCGGCAGGGCGCCGGGTTGCGCGAAGATCGCCACCTGGTCGCGGACGATCATCAGCGTCGGAATGGACGTGATGTCGAACGCGGCGGCCAGTTCCTGCTGCGCCTCGGTGTCGACCTTGGCGAAGACCAGGTCGGGGTGGGCCTCGGAGGCCTTCTCGTAGACCGGGGCGAACGCCAGGCACGGCCGGCACCAGCCCGCCCAGAAGTCGATCAGCAGGAACGGGTTCTCGCTGACCGTCTGGTCGAAGTTTTCCTTGGTGAGCTCGACTGTAGCCACGGTGTCCAAACCTCCTGATGAGAGCCGTCTGCCTGCTTGAACGAACGACCGGCCCGCATCATTCCGCCCACGGCGGAGCGTGAGACGACACCCCCGGGCCGTCTAGAACGGGTGGCCCGCCGGGCTCGTGCGGGCCGTGGTCCAGCGCAGTTCCGTGAAGGCGTCCAGGTTCGCCTCGCCGCCGAAGCGGGCGCCTGTTCCCGACGCGCCGACCCCGCCGAAGGGCGCCACGGCCTCGTCGTTCACCGTCTGGTCGTTGACGTGCGCGATGCCGGTCGGGATCCGTCCGGCCAGCTCCAGTCCGCGTCCCGCGTCGCGGGTCACGATCCCGAGGGAGAGGCCGTACGGACCGGCCGAGGCCAGCTCCACCGCCTCCTCCTCCGTCGCGAAGGACCGCACGGGTGCGACGGGGCCGAAGACCTCCTCGGTGTACGCGGGAGTGTCGTCCCCGACGCCCGCCAGCACGGTGGGCCGGTAGAAGAGCCCCCGATGCGTGCCGCCCGCGACGAGCTTGGCCCCCTGGGCGGTGCTCGCCTCCACCAGGGCGTGTACGCGTTCCACCTGGCGCCCGTCGATCAGCGGCCCGAGGTGCACCTGCTCGCGGTACGGGTCGCCCACCGCCAGGGCTTCGGCCCGCGCGGCGAGCCGCTCGACGTACTCGTCGTACAGCGAGGCGTGGACGAGGTGGCGGCCGGCCGTCATGCAGATCTGGCCCTGGTGGAAGAAGGAGCCCCAGGAGGCCTGCGCCACGGCCGCCTCGACGTCGGCGTCGCGCAGGACGACGAGGGCGGAGTTGCCGCCCAACTCCAGGTGGGCGCGTTTGAGGTGACGCCCCGCCAGCTCGCCGACCGTACGCCCGGCCGCGGTGGACCCGGTGAACGACACCACCCGCACCCGGGGGTCGGCGACCACCGCGGCGCCGGTCTCGGCGCCTCCGGGCAGGACGTGCAGCAGCCCGCCCGGCAGGCCCGCGGCGGCGAAGACCGCGGCGAGGGCCAGGCCGCCCGACACGGCCGTGCGGCGGTCCGGCTTGAGCAGGACGGCGTTGCCGAGCGCCAGCGCCGGCGCGACCGAGCGGATCGACAGGATCAGCGGAGCGTTGAACGGCGCCACGACCCCGACCACCCCGGCCGGCACCCGGCGGGTGAAGGAAAGCCGTGGCGCCTCGCTCGGCAGCACCTGCCCGGTCGGGCGCGAGGCCAGGGCGGCGGCCTCGTAGCACTCCTGGGCGGCGACGTGCAGTTCGAAGGCCGCCTTGCCGGGTATCGACCCCGATTCCCGTACCAGCCACTCCCCCAGCTCGTCGGCGTGGGCGGCGAACAGGTCCCCGGCGCGGCGCAGCACGGCGGCCCGCTCCAGGTGGGTGGTGCGGGACCAGTCCCGCTGTGCGGCCCCGGCCCGTACGGCGGCCTCGGACACGTCGGCCGGGGCGGCGAGCTCGAAGGTGGCGAGGGTGCGGCCCGTGGCGGGTTCCACGACGGGGGCGGCGCCGCCGGTGAGGGTGGGTCCGTCCTGCCAGAGCGTCGGATCGAGGAGCGGCATGGCGCGGGGCCTCCGGTGGGGATGGTCGGGGCGGGGGGCGGCAGCACGCGCCATCGTGCCAGACCCGGGGCCCCACTTCTGTTCAGTTATTGGGCAGTTGACCCGGGCACGTGACCGGAAACGATCGAGACCCGCGCCCTCGGTACGGGTTCGGGGCCCTCGGTGCCGACGCCGGATCGGGGCCCCGATCATGCGTCGCCCCGGGGCCCTGGGCCGGCGGTCGCCCCGTGTTCCCGGAGCGGCTCAGCGCTCCAGGACCAGGGCGATCCCCTGGCCGACGCCGATGCACAGGGCCGCCATGCCCGTACCCGACCCGGCCGCCGCCAGCTGGTGGGCGACCGAGCCGGCCAGCCGGGCCCCCGAGGCGCCGAGCGGGTGACCGATCGCGATGGCCCCGCCGCGCGGGTTGAGGACGGCGGGGTCCAGCTCGGGCCACTCGGCGAGACAGCCCAGCGCCTGCGCGGCGAAGGCCTCGTTCAGTTCCAGGACGGCGAGGTCCGCCAGACCTCGGCCCGCCTTGTCCAGGGCCCGCCGGACGGCTTCCACCGGTCCGAGCCCGAACAGTTGGGGCTCGATCCCGGTGACGGCGGACGCACTGATCCGCGCGAGCGGCTCGCGCCCGGTGGCCGCGAGGCCCGCCTCGTCGGTCAGCAGCAGGGCGGCCGCGCCGTCGTTGAGCGGGGAGGCGTTGGCGGCGGTGACCGTGCCGGAGCCGTCCGTCCGGAAGGCGGGCTTGAGCCGGGCCAGCGCTTCCGGCGTGGAACCCTCGCGTACGCACTCGTCGCGCGCCAGGTCCACGCCCGCGTACGGGACGACCTCAGCGTCGTACTGGCCGCCGGCCCAGGCCGCGGCCGCCTTGCGGTGGCTCTCCAGGGCGAAGGCGTCCTGCGCCTCGCGGGTGATGCCGTACTTCTCGGCGATGAGCTCGGCGCCCTCGCCGAGCGAACCGGTCCACTCGGCGGGCATGCGCGGGTTCGTCATCCGCCAGCCGAGGGTGGTGGACCACATCTGCTGGTGACCGGCGGGGAAGGCCCGCTCGGGCTTCTGGACCACCCAGGGAGCGCGGCTCATCGACTCGACGCCGCCGGCGATGGCGACGGAGGCATCGCCGACGGCGATCGCGCGGGCGGCCTGGATGACGGCTTCGAGACCGGATCCGCAGAGCCTGTTGACGGTGACGCCGGGGACGGTCACGGGCAGTCCTGCGAGCAGCACCGCCATCCTGGCGACGTCGCGGTTGTCCTCGCCCGCGCCGTTGGCGTCACCGAAGACCACGTCGTCGATGCGGGCCGGGTCGAGGTCGGGCGTACGGTCCACCAGGGCGCGGACCACGTGTGCGGCGAGGTCGTCCGGCCGGACTCCGGCGAGGGCCCCGCCGAACTTGCCGATCGGGGTGCGGACGGCGTCGACCACGTAGACGTCGCGGACGGTGCGGCTGCTCATGGGGTCTCTCCTGGGCGGATCCGTACGGACAGGCGGGTGGAGCGGGGCCGGAGCCGGGTGGCGGGGCGCAGGGTGCCTGCGTGGGTACCGGAGCGCACGGCCGGGCACGCCCGGTGGGGCGCGCCCGCAGTCTCCGTCCGCACGTCACCGCCTGTCAACGGCCCCTCGGGCGGACGCGGGGGCCCGGCGGGGCGGCCGGACGTACGGGTGCGCCCGCGGCTCGGACGGGCGGGCGGGCGCGCGGGAGCCGAGGGGGCGGGCGGGAGGCGAAGGGGCGTGCGGATCAGGTCGACTCTCGCCGGACGGCCTTGGCCGCCATCAGGTCGTGCCGCTGCGTGACCTCCGACGGCTCGCGCACCGCGCGGTCCACGAGCGACGCGAGGTGGTCGCCGGTCGGCATCTCGATCTGGACCGTGCTCAGCCGGGGCCGCAGCAGCCTGCCGATGAGCAGGTCGTCGGCCCCGATGACGGCCACGTCCTCGGGGATGCGCAGCCCCTCGTCCTGGAAGGCCCGCATCAGCAGCATCGCGTACTCGTCGTTGTAGGCGAACGCCGCGTCCCTGCCGAGCCCGCGCCAGCGGGCCGCGAGGGCCGCCGCGGATTCCTCCGAGTACGACATCGGGAAGGTCTCGACGTCCGCGCCGGTCACGGACCGCGCACCCTCCGACCGGGGCCCGGAGAACAGCTCCAGCCCCTCCTCTTCGGGCACGATGACGCCGATCCGGCGCCGACCGCGCTCCACGAGGTGGGCGGCGGCCCTGGCCCCGACCTCGCGCTGGTCCATGACGAGCGCGTGCGCACCCGGCACGCCGGCCGGGCCCATCGTTATCACCGCACGGGCCCCGGCGCGCTTCAGGGTGGCGACGTTGTGCGCGGAGAGCGTGATCTCGCCGAGGGAGATCACCGCCACCGGACGCAGTTCCGCCCACGCGCGCGCGGCCTCGTCGCCGGTGAGGCCGAGGCTCCCGTACTGGACCACGGTGTAGTCGAGGCGGCGCAGGGCCCACTGGAGCTCGTTCAGGAAGGTGCTGTACAGCGGGCCGACCGGTACGTGCGAGGTCGGCAGCAGGACGAGCCGCGTGTGCCCCGCGCGCAGGCTGCGGGCGGCCGCGTGCGGGACGTAGCCGAGCTCCTCGGCGGCCCTGCGGACCTTGACGCGGGTGGGCTCGCTGATGCGGACGGCCTCCGCGTTGTTCAGCACGTACGAGACGGTGGCGCGCGAGACGCCGGCGAGGCGGGCGACGTCGGCGCTGGTCGGGACGGGAGGCGGCGGCGTGGGAGCAGGCCCGGCGGCCGGCGCCGGCTGCTTCGGCGACTTCGGTGACTGAGACATTGCCGTGGCATCCTTCCAGACCGGTCGCACCGGTCGCACCGGGGGTCCGGCGGATGGCCTGAAAGGCATGCTACCCAGCGATGACACGCGTCGTCGGCGTGCGGCGCCCGCCCGTTCCGCACACCTCGGGGGCCGCGACACCCGCCGCCCGCGCCCTGCGCGGCCCCCGCCGCGCAGTCAACTCCGGCCCGGTACAGGGGCGTCGCCCCCGCCGCCACCGACGGGCAGGGGCAGCGTGCAACCGTCCTCAAGAGCCGCGGCTTCGACGTCCGTGCGGTCGCCGGCGCCGGACACGCCACCCACCGGGACGACTTCACAGGCTTCACGGCCTCCCCGGAGCGGTGGATCTGGCCTCCACCGCCCGCTCCCCGTTACCGTCTTCCTACCGATCGGTAATGGGGAGTGGTCACGGTGCCGGATTCACCTTCGTCTTCGTCTTCGCCCGTGCTCGCACCCGCCGCGGCCGGCTCCGGTCCGCCCGGCCTTCCGAGTACTCCCGCCTGCGCGGGCCTGGTGGAGATGGTGACGGCGCTCACCGACGGCAGCGTCTCCGCACGCCGGCTGGCCGAGGAGGCCCTGCACCGGATCGCGGCGGCGCAACCCCGGTTCAACGCCTTCCGGACCGTGCGCGCCGAGGCCGCGCTCGCCGAGGCGGACGCCGCGGACCGGCGGCTGGCCGCGGGCGAGCGGCTGCCCCTGCTCGGCGTTCCGCTCGCCGTCAAGGACGACATGGACCTGGCCGGGGAGCCGACCGCCTTCGGCTGCGCGGGCGCCTTCGCCCCGAAGGCCGCGGACAGCGAGGCCGTGCGCAGGCTCCGCGCGGCCGGCGCCGTGATCGTCGGAAAGACCCAGACGCCGGAACTGGGCCAATGGCCCTTCACCGAAAGCGCCGCCTTCGGCCAGACCCGCAATCCGTGGAACACCGACCACACCCCCGGCGGCTCCTCGGGCGGTTCGGCGGCCGCCGTCGCCGCGGGGCTGGTCCCGGCGGCGCTCGGCTCCGACGGAGCGGGCTCGGTACGGATCCCCGCGGCCTGGACCCACCTCATCGGCGTGAAGCCGCAGCGCGGGCGGATCTCCACCTGGCCGGAGCCCGAGTCCTTCAACGGGCTCACGGTCAACGGCGTGCTGGCCCGCACGGTCGCCGACGCGGCGCTGCTGCTGGACGCCGCGGCCGGCCAGCACGCCGAGGACCTGCACCGTCCCGCCGGGATATCCGCCGTCGAGGCGGCCGCGCGGACGCCGCGGCGGCTGCGGATCGCCCTCTCCTTCAGGATGCCGTTCACGGCGACGCCCAAGTCCCTGGACCCCGAGGTTCGTTCGGCGGTGGAGCGGCTGGCCGGGCGGCTGGAGTCGCTGGGACACGAGGTGGTGCCGGAGGACCCCCGGTACGGCCCGATCGGCCTGACCTTCGTGCCCCGGGCGACCGCGGGCGTACGGGACTGGGCGGCGCGGGTGCCGGACCGCGCACTGCTGGACCGGCGTACGCACGAGGCCGTCCGCACGGGCAGGATCCTGGGCGGCCTGCCCCTGCGGCTCTCCCGCCGGTCGGAGGCGGGGCTGCGCTGGCGGGTCGGTGAGATATTCGGCCGCTACGACGTGGTCCTGACCCCGACGACGGCCACACCGCCGCTGCGGGTGGGCGCGCTGGCGGGCCTGGGGGCGATGGCGACGGACCGGGCGATGATCGCCGCCTGTCCGTACGCCTGGACGTGGAACGTCCTGGGCTGGCCGGGGGTGAACGTCCCGGCGGGCTTCACCGGCACCGGCCTGCCCCTCGGCGCCCAACTCCTGGGCCCGGCACACTCGGAGCCGCTGCTCCTGTCCCTGGCCGCCCAAGCGGAGGCCGCCTCCGCCTGGGCACCCGCCCGCCCGTCCTGAACCCGCGGTACGGAGCCGGCGGCGCGGCCGGGCCCGACCGCCGAGCGGCTGGCCGGCGAACGCGAGTACCCTCCGCGCCATGACGGCACCTTCGCATCACGGCGGCAGCCACCTCGACCATCCCGGCCGCGACGGACACACCGCGACGGCCGAGGCCGATCCGCGCGCCATCGGCCCCGTGCGCACCGCGTACGCGCCCGACCCCGACGGGGATCCCGACCCGGGCGAGATCGTGTGGACCTGGGTCCCGTACGAGGAGAACGACGGCCGCGGCAAGGACCGCCCGGTGCTGATCGTGGCCCGGGAGCCGGGCGGGCGCACCCTGCTCGCCGTCCAGCTGTCCAGCAAGCGGCACGACCACGACCGGGAGTGGGTGCCGATCGGCACGGGCCCCTGGGACAACGCCGGGCGGGAATCCTGGGTGGCCGTGGACCGCGTGCTGCGCGTGCACGAGTCCGGGATGCGGCGCGAGGCGTGCGCCCTGGAGCGGGCTCGGTTCCGGCTCGTCGTCGACCGGCTGCGCGAGCGCTACGGCTGGCAGTAACGCACACGGGGCGCCGCCCGCCCGCCCCCACGGCGCCACGGACGTCCACCGCCGCCCGCCCGGGCCGCCGCCCACCACTGCCCGGGCGGGCGGCGGCGCTCAGGCCGGAAAGGCCGGTCGAAGGCGGCGCGGAGCCCGGGGTCGCGGTCGCGGATGCCGAACACGACCCGTTCGAACGTGGTCGTCGCGGAAGACGGGGACCCCGGGCGAGTGAATCACCCGGTCGGTGGAGAACGTGCTGCGGTCCGCCCGGTGCGCCGCGTAACGCTCCGGCGCCTCCGGCAGGGTCTCGTACAGGGCGGAGGCGCGGCACGGGGCCTCCTCCTGGGCCTTGGCCGCGCGGACGTAGCCGCCCCCGGGATTCCGGGCCGAGGCGAAGTTCAGGACCGCCGCGGAAGCGGCCCGGCAGCCGTCCGCCGCGAGCCTGCGGGCCGCGACCGTGCCGCTCTCCCCCGTGGCCTCGAACGTCGTCGGGCCGCCTCCACCCGGTGACAGTTCGCCTGGAATGACAGGGTTTGGTCCATATATTCTGGTTGCTGCCGTGGCTTCCGCCAGGGCGGCGGCCAGGGAAACCTGCCGCCCCGAGCGCGCCCGGCAGCCGCCGGCCGCCAGGACCTCGGAGTTCTCCCGCGCGATCGCGCGCGATCTGCTGCTCACACCTCGTCCCGGGCATCGCAGCCCTTGGAAACAAAGGAATTTGTACCCCGGGGGCGGGTAGGCACCGGTGATGTCACGGCCGACGACAGGAGACGAGGACCCGTTCATGTCACACGACTCAGCCGTTCCCGCACCACAGGCCCCGCACACCGCCGCGCCACCCCCCGGCGCGCCGCCCCCCGGCGCACCCCTCACCGAGACGCAGGCCGAGGACCTGCTCCACGGCATCTGTTTCAAGACCGGCCCGCCACGGCTCCTCGGCGCCGAGCTGGAATGGCTCGTCATGGACGCCGAGCGTCCCGGCCTGCCCGTGCCGCCCGAGCGGCTGCGCTCCGCGCACGCCGCCGCCCGCGCCCTGCCCCTGCACTCCTCGGTGACCGTCGAGCCCGGCGGCCAGCTGGAGCTCAGTTCCGCCCCCTCGGCCTCCCTCACCGGGTGCGTGGACGACCTCCAGGCCGACCTCACCGCCGTCCGGGCCGCGCTGCTCTCCCGCGGCCTGGTCCTGCGCGGCCTCGGCCAGGACCCCCGCCGCCCCTACCACCGGCTGTTGCGCAGCCCGCGCTACGAGGCCATGGAAGCCCACTTCGACCGCACCGGCCCGGCCGGCCGCGCCATGATGTGCGGCTCCGCCTCCGTGCAGGTCTGTGTGGACGCCGGCCAGGAGGAACCCGGCCTGTTCGGCCTCGGCCGCCGCTGGCGCCTCGCCCACCTGCTCGGCGCGGTGCTGGTGGCCGCGTTCGCCAACTCCCCGGGCACGGAGGCCCCGTACGACGGCTGGCGCTGCGCCCGCCAGGGTAACTGGGCCGACATCGACGCCCGGCGCGCCCTCGCCCAGCCGATGGACGTCGCACCCCGCTCCGGGTGGGTCAGGCAGGCGCTGGACACCGAGCTGATGTGCGTGCGGTCCTACGACGGCGACCCGTGGTCCGTTCCGCGCGGGATGACCTTCCGGGACTGGCTGCGCGGCGGCGGGCTCCCGGGGCTGCGGCCTCCGGACGCCGACGACCTCGACTACCACCTCAGCACGCTGTTCCCGCCCGTCCGGCCCCGCGGCCACCTCGAACTGCGGATGATCGACGCCCAGCCCGGCGACGACGGCTGGCTGGTGCCCCTGGCCGTCGTCCACGCGCTGTTCGACGACCCGGAGGCCGCGGAGACGGCGTACCGGGTGGCGAAGTCGCTGGCGGACTCCTACGGCCACGGGCCCGCGCCCCGCAACCCGCTGTGGAGATCCGCCGCCCGGCACGGTCTGGCCGACCCCGAGCTGCGGGGTGCCGCGACCGCGTGCTTCCGGGCCGCCGCCGAGGCGCTGCCCCGGCTCGGCGCGAGCACGCGCGTCCGGGACACAGTCGCGGCCTTCGCCGACCGGTACGTCCTGCGCGGCCGGTGTCCGGCCGACGACCCGACCGGGCAGCGCCTCGCCGGAACGGAGGCCCGCCCGTGAGCGCCGACGCGCACGAGACGCCCCCCGTGGACCTGCGGGAGCGGGCGGCGGCCGCACTGACCGCCGCCCGAGCCCGTACGGCCGCGCTCACCGACCCCGTGAGCGAGCCGGACCTGGTCGCACAGCACTCGCCCCTGATGTCGCCACTGGTCTGGGACCTGGCGCACATCGGGAACATGGAGGAGCTGTGGCTCCTGCGCAACGTCGCGGGCCGCCCGTCCATGCACCCCGAGATCGACCCCCTGTACGACGCCTTCGAGCATCCGCGCGCCGAACGGCCGAAGTTGCCGCTGCTGGCCCCGGAGGAGGCCCGGAGGTACGCGGCCGAGGTGCGGGGCCGCGTCTTCGACCTGCTGGAGCACACTCCCTTCGAGGGCACGGCGCTGCTGGACTCCGGCTACGTCTTCGGCATGATCGCCCAGCACGAACAGCAGCACGACGAAACGATGCTGATTACCCATCAGCTCCGTGCGGGCGCTCCCGTCCTGACGGACCGCGAGCCCGACGCCCCGTTCGATCCCCCGGTCGCCGCCGAAGTCCTCGTACCGGGCGGCCCCTTCACGATGGGCACCTCCGCCGAGCCCTGGTCGCTCGACAACGAACGCCCCGCCCACACCCGGGACACCGCGCCGTTCTGGATCGACACGGCTCCGGTGACCAACGCCGCGTACGAGGCGTTCATCGCGGACGGCGGTTACGAGGACCCCCGCTGGTGGGCCCCGGCCGGGTGGGAGCAGATCCGCACGCACGGCATCGGCGCCCCGCTGTTCTGGCGCCGGGAGGACGGCCGGTGGCTGCGCCGCCGCTTCGGGGTGACCGAGCCGGTACCGGCCGACGAGCCGGTGCTGCACGTCAGCTGGTACGAGGCGGACGCCTACGCCCGCTGGGCGGGACGCCGGCTGCCCACCGAGGAGGAGTGGGAGAAGGCCGCCCGGCACGACCCGGCGACCGGCCGCTCGACCCGCTACCCCTGGGGCGACGCCGACCCGACCCCCGCGCACGCCAACCTGGGCCAGCGCCACCTGCGCCCGGCCCGGGCGGGCAGCTACCCGGCCGGAGCATCCGCCCTCGGGGTACGCCAGTTGATCGGAGACGTCTGGGAGTGGACGGCCTCAGACTTCCTGCCGTACCCGGGATTCCGGGCCTTCCCCTACCGGGAGTACTCGGAGGTGTTCTTCGGGCCGGAGCACAAGGTGCTGCGCGGCGGTTCCTTCGCGGTCGACGCGGTCGCCTGCCGCGGCACGTTCCGCAACTGGGACCTCCCGGTGCGCCGGCAGATCTTCTCCGGGTTCCGCACCGCGCGGGACGGTGGAGCCTGATGTGCCGTCACCTCGCCTACGTGGGGCCGGCGGTGCCCCTCGGGCGGCTGCTGAGCGAGCCCGCGCACTCTTTGGTGCACCAGTCCTGGGAGCCGCGCCGGCAGCGCTACGGCACGGTCAACGCCGACGGCTTCGGCGTCGGCTGGTACGCACAGGGCGACCCGGTGCCGGGCCGTTACCGCCGGTCCGGCCCCGTCTGGGGCGACGAGACCTTCACCGACCTCGCGCGCGTGGTGCGCAGCGGGGCCCTGCTGGCCGCCGTCCGGGACGCCACCCGTGCCGGGGCCGACGGCGAGGCCGCGGCGGCGCCGTTCACGGACGGGCCGTGGCTGTTCAGCCACAACGGCGCGGTGCGGAACTGGCCGGACGCGATGGCGCCGCTCGCGGCCTCCCTGCCGGCCCGGGAACTGCTCCGGTTGTCCGCGCGCACGGATTCGGCGTTCGTGTGGGCGCTGGTCCTGAGCCGGCTGCGCGCCGGGGACGACCTCGGCACGGCGCTGGGCGAACCGGTCCGGGAGGTGGCGTCGGCCGCGCCCGGCTCCCGGCTGAACCTCCTGCTGACCGACGGGGCGGCCATCGCCGCGACGGCCTGGGGCGATTCGCTCTGGTACCTGGCCGATCCGGGGGCCCGCCGCACCGTGGTGGCCTCCGAGCCGTACGACGACGACACCCGCTGGTGCGAGGTGCCCGACCGGACCTTGCTGACCGCCACTCGCACCCGGGTCGAACTGACCCCTCTCAAGGAGTCCCCGCTCGGGGAGAAGGAGCGCTCGTGACTGACTTCCAGTTGACCCGGACCCTCGACGAGAACGCCGCGGAGGCCGCGCTGCGCACGGACGTCCTGCACGGCCTGACGGGCACCCCCAAGGCGCTGCCGCCCAAGTGGTTCTACGATGCGCGGGGCAGCGAGCTGTTCGAGGAGATCACCCGGCTGCCCGAGTACTACCCGACGCGGGCCGAGCGGGAGATCCTGCTGGAGCGGGCCGGTGAGATCGCCGCGGCGAGCGGGGCCCGGACCCTGGTGGAGCTGGGCTCCGGGTCCTCGGAGAAGACCCGGCACCTCATCGAGGCGATGCCCGGGCTGGACACGTACGTGCCGGTGGACGTGAGCGAGAGCGCCCTGAGGGGAGCCTCGGACTCCCTTCTGGAGGAGCATCCGCGGCTGCGAGTGCACGCGCTGCTGGCCGACTTCACGCGGGCCCTGCGGCTTCCGGAGTCCCCCGGGCCGCGGCTGGTGGTGTTCCTCGGCGGCACGATCGGCAACCTGCTGCCTCCGGAGCGGGCGCTGTTCCTGGCTTCCGTACGGGCGATGCTCTCGCCGGGGGACGCGCTGCTGATGGGGACGGACCTGGTGAAGGACGAGGCCGTGCTGGTGGCGGCGTACGACGACGGGCAGGGAGTCACCGCGGAGTTCAACAAGAACGTCCTGTCCGTCGTCAACCGGGAGTTGAACGCGGATTTCCACACCGCCGACTTCGAGCACGTGGCGGTGTGGAACCGGGAGCGGGAGTGGGTCGAGATGCGGCTGCGGGCCCGGTCGGACCTGCTGGTGAAGATCCGGGCACTGGACCTGGTCGTGCCGTTCACCGCGGGCGAGGAGATCCTGACGGAGATCTCCGCGAAGTTCCGTCAGGAGGGCGTACGGAAGGAACTGGCGTCCGCTGGACTGGAGTTGACCCAATGGTGGACGGACGCGGCAGGCCGCTTCGCACTGTCCCTGTCGGTCGCCCACGTCCCGGCCGGCTGAGCGGGGATCCCCGGTAGCGGCGCCGGGCCCGCGGCTGCGGCGACGGCCGCCTGAGCCGCGGCCGCGAGGTCCCGCCGGTCCGCGTACCGGCCCGGCGGGATCCGCGGCAGCAGCCTGACCTCGGCCCGCACCCCGCGGGCCCGGGCGATCCGCCACAGCGAGGCGGTCAGCGGATCGTCGCCGACGAAGGCGGGCTCCCCGGCCGGCGCCCCGTCGCCCCGCAGGTACGCGAGGTGCAGGGGCTGTACGGGGACCCGCGCGTCCAGGGCCGCCTGGAAGGCGGCCCTGCGGAAGGGCCCCCGGGCGCGCCCGCACCAGGTGGACCCCTCGGGGAAGACGGTGACCCGTTCTCCCGCCAGCAGGGCCCGGGTGACGTCCCCGATGGTGGCGGGCAGGGCGCGCAGGCGGTCGCGTTCGATGAACAGGGTTCCGGCGCGCCGGGCGAGGCCGCCGATGACCGGCCACGTCCGGAGGTCGCTCTTGGCCAGCATCCGGGAGGGCAGGACGGCCAGCACCAGCGGGACGTCCAGCCAGGATATGTGGTTGGCGACGATCAGGCGCCCCCCGGCCGGGCCGGGACTGCCGTACGGGGTGAGGCGTATCCCGAAGGCCCGTACGAGGGCGGTGGCCCAGGCCCGCACGACCGCGTCCCGGGACCCGGCGGGCAGCAGCCGGACCGGCGGCGCGCACAGGACGCCGAGGAGGACCAGCGCCGCGGCAGCGGCCAGCCGGAGCACCGCGCGCGGCAGCCCCGCCGTGCGCCCCTGGTGGCCGGCGCAGGCCTCGGGGGTGCACGGTGAGGCGGGGAGCCAGGCGCTCATGCGGTCGGGGCGAGCGCGAGGAAGTGCTTCAGGTAGCGCGGGTTGGTGCGCCGCAGGGAGAGCAGGACGTACAGGTCGGCGCAGCCGAACCCGGCGTCGAGGGCCGGCTCGCCGCAGACCCAGGCGCCCAGCCGCAGGTAGCCGCGGAGCAGCGGGGGCACCTCCATCCGGTCGGGGTGGGTGATGCCCGCGGGGCTCCAGGGGAGGTGCGGGGTGACGCGGTACTCCTCGGGGGCGAGGTGGCGGGCCAGAGCGGTTTCGCGGGTGGCGGCGGCCAGGGTCCCGCCGTCGGCGAGGGGGATCGAGCAGCAGCCGGCGAGCCAGTTGTGCCCGGAGCGGTCCATGTAGCGGGCGAGGCCGGCCCAGATGAGGGCGATGACGGCGCCGTTGCGGTGGTCGGGGTGGACGCAGGAGCGGCCGACCTCGACCAGGTCGGGGCGGATCGGGGCGAGGGCGGAGAGGTCGAACTCGCCCTCGGAGTAGAGGCGTCCGGCGACGGCGGCGCGTTCCGGGGGCAGCAGCCGGTAGGTGCCGACGACCTGGCCGGTCTCCTGGTCGAGGACGAGGAGGTGGTCGCAGTAGGCGTCGAAGGCGTCGGCGTCGAGACCCGGCTCCGGACCGTCGAGACGGGCGCCGAGCTCTCCGGCGAACACCTGGTGGCGCAGGCGCTGGGCCGCGCGCACCTCGTCCTCGTCGCGGGCGAGGCGGACGGCGTAGCGGGGGGCGGGGGCGACGGGGCCGGGGGCCGGGGCTGCGGGGAAGGCGGCAGGGGCGCCGGCGAGGGGGGACGGGGACAGGGGTGCGATGGTCATGGCGACTCCTGAGCCGGGCACGGAGAGCCGGGCCGGCGGGTGTGCGGCCTGGCTCCTTACTTCTTCCGTGGCGGGCTGGATTCGACATGGCCGCGCCGAGGCCCCCGGATGTGCGGACGCTGAACTCGGCGGTGGGCGGCGTCCCGGGGCGCCGGCCGGCACCCCGTGGGACGCCGCACCGGTCTGCGGCGGCGCGGGTCTCAGCGGCCGGCGCCGAGGAGCCGGGTGATGGTGTCGGAGGCCGCCCTGGCGGCCTGCTTGGGGTCCTGGCCGGTGAGGACGGCCGTCATGAACGGCTTGATCGGGTTGTCGGCCTCGACCTCGGCCCACCGGGCGGAATTCGGCGTGGCCCGGCCCTGGGCCGCCCCGGGGGCCATGGCCACCGCGCCCTCGTTGCCCTCGACGACGTGGGCCAGGGTCGTCCGGTTCGGCACGTAGCTCATGGTGCGGGCGAGCTCGGTCTGCCACTTCTCGCTGACCAGGGCGGTGATCACGTTCACCGCGTGGGCGCGCTGCCCGGTGTTCTCCGGGATGATCAGGTCGGAGCCGCCGGTGAAGACGGCGCCCGCCTTCTCGGAGGTCTTGCCGGGGATGGGGAAGAAGCCGAGCTTGTCCTTGAGGGCGGGGTTGGCCGCCTCGATCTCCTTGACCTGGCTCGGCGGGGCGATGATCTGGGCGACCTGGCCGCGGGCGAAGACCTCCGACTGCGGGGGCGTCTCCTCGTCGGCGTCCTTGGGGCCGTCGCCGAGCGCCTGGAGCTGCTTGTAGAAGTCCATGCCTGCCAGGGCCTTGTCCTCGTGGAGCGCGCCCGTCCAGGTGCCGCTGTTCTCGACGGCGAGCTCGCCGCCCTCGTCCCAGACGAACCCGGCGAGGACGTACCAGTTCTGGCCCGCGAGGTAGATGCCCTGCTGGTCACCCTTGTCGAGCCGCTGGGTGGCCTGGATCCACTCCTGGCGGTTCTTGGGCACCGCCTTGACCCCCGCGTCGGCAAAGAGGTCCTTGTTGTAGATGACCACGCGGTTGGCGGCGTACCAGGGGACGCCGTACTGGGCGCCGTTGACGCTGCCGGGGTCGGAGAGGCCCTTGAGCCAGTCCTTGTTGCCCCATTCGCGCAGGCCCTCCAGGGTGAGCTCGGAGAGCCCCCCGACCTCGATGTACCGGGCCACCTGGGTGTTGCCCACCTCGATGACGTCGGCTCTCTCCTTGCTCTTGCCGGAGAGGGCGCCGCTCACCTTGTCGCCGATGCCCGTCCACTCCTGGATCTTCACCTCCAGGTCGACGCCGGGATGCTCCCGTTCGAACGAAGCGGTGAACTTGCCGATGAAGTCGTCCGAGGCGCTGCCCTTCATCAGCCAGAGCGTCACCTTCTCGGGCCCTGCGGCCGAGTCGGCCAGCTGGCTGCAGCCCGTGAGGGCGGCCGCGGCCGCGAGGGCGGTGCACACGGCAAGGAAGCGCATCTTCACGAAAGTCCACCTTCTGGGAACGGGGCTCAGATGGCTTGAAATTGGCATAGACCAATAGGCGGGTCAAGGGGGTTTGGCCCGGGACTCTTCACACAAAGTTCGCGGAGACTGACGAACTGGGGCACCGTGGAACAAGGCAACAGCCACCCAGTGTCGGGAGACCTCCATGTCCAATCACACGTACCGGGTGACCGAGATCGTCGGCACTTCCCCCGAGGGCGTCGATCAGGCCATCCGCAACGGCATCACCCGGGCGGGGCAGCACCTGCGCAATCTGGACTGGTTCGAAGTCGTACAGGTGCGCGGGCACATCGAGAACGGCGAGGTCGCGCATTACCAGGTGGGCCTGAAGGTCGGCTTCCGCCTCGACGAGGACGCCTGAACGACGGCCGCCCCCGGGCACGGCCGCCCTGACCCACACCCCGGGCCCACGCCCCGGGCCCGCGAGCGGCTCGGACACGACGGGCCCGGCCGGCCGTCCCGGTGCGTGCCCTCAGGTGCGGCCCTCGCCCTCCTGGGCCTCCTTGAGTTCCGGCGCGTCCGCCGCCCAGTCCGCCAGGACCACCCGGAAGCCCGCGGCGCGCGCCGCCCCGCACACCAGCTCGTCGTCGTCGACGAGCATCCGCACCTCGCGGCCCCGGGCGACCCGCTTCAGCACCTCCAGCTTCGTCGTCCGGGCCGGCCGCCGGTCCTGGTTCCCGCGCATCCACAGCGTCCCCTCGGGCAGGCCGTGCCGCGCGAGCCAGTCGACCGTGTCCTTCCGGCACCGCTCGGGCCGGCCCGTCAGGTACACCACCTCGCACTCCTGCGCGCTCTCCCGCGCCAGCGCCACCCCGCGCACGAGCGGCGGGTCGGCCGGGGCCGCGCCGAAGAAGCCGTTCCAGTCCCGCGGCCGGCCCTCCAGGAAGTGCTGGCGGTGGCCGGTGTCGGCCAGGGTGTTGTCGATGTCGAAGACGGCCAGCGGCCGCGCGGTGCTCTCGGTCATCCCGCCACCCTAGGGGCGCGCCCCGGGGAAGCCGGCCGGGAGGGCGAACGGGCCGCGGCCGGGCCGTCGCGGCGGCCCGGGAATCCCCGCGGCCGCCCGGCGTTGACACGAGTGTGATCCGAAAACTCTCGATACTCGACCGGTCCCGCACCCGCGAGGGCCACCCGGCCCCGCAGGCGCTGCGCGACACCGTGGACCTGGCCCGCACGGCCGAGGAGCTCGGATACCACCGCTTCTGGGTCTCGGAACACCACAGCGTGCCCGGCGTGGCGGGTTCCGCGCCCACCGTGCTCGCGGCTGCCGTCGCCGGCGCCACCCGGCGCATCCGGGTCGGCACGGGCGGGGTCATGCTGCCCAACCACCAGCCGATGGTGGTCGCCGAGCAGTTCGGGGTGCTGGAGTCCCTCTTCCCCGGCCGGATCGACATGGGCCTCGGCCGCTCCGTCGGCTTCACGGACGGGATCCGGCGCGCCCTGGGCCGCGACACGGGGGACGCCGACCGGTTCGAGGAGCAGCTGGCCGAGTTGCTGGGCTGGCTCGACGGCAGCCAGGTCGCCCACCCCGGAGTCCACGCGCGCCCCGCCGAGGGATTGCGGATCCCCGCCTTCGTACTGGCCACCGGTGCCGCGGCCGGGATCGCCGCCCGGGCCGGGCTGCCGCTGGTCGTGGGCGACCTGCGCTCCCGCGACCGGGTCGCGGAGGCCGTCGCGACGTACCGGGGTGAGTTCCGGCCCTCCGCGTGGAGCCCTGAGCCGTACGTCGTGGTCTCCGGGACGGTCGCGGTGGCCGCGACCACGGAGGCGGCCCGCCGGATCCTGGTGCCGGAGGCGTGGTCCGTGGCGAACTCCCGCACCCGGGGGAGCTTCCCGCCGCTCCGGCCGGCCGAGGACATCGAGGCGCTGGAGATGACCCCCAGGGAGCGGGAGCTGTACGAGGGCGCCCTCGCCGGTCACGTCCACGGCACCGAGGAGCAGGTGGCGGCGGAGCTCTCCGAGGTGGCCGCCCTGACCGGCGCGGACGAGCTGCTGGTCACCACGTCCACCCACGACCGGACGGCGCTGGTGGAGTCCTACCGCGGGCTGGCCCGCGTCGCGGGGCTCTAAACTGGGACGAATGCACCAGCCCGCGTCCGCACCCCTCCCCGTCGGCCCCCCTGCCCGCGGTCCCCGCTCGCCGGATCCGCGCCCCCCGGATCCGCGCGACCTCGACCCGCGCGGCCTCGACCCCTACGTCCGCGTCCGCGGCGCCCGGGAGCACAATCTGCGCGGCGTCGACGTGGACGTCCCGCGCGACGCGCTGACCGTGTTCACGGGTGTCTCCGGCTCCGGCAAGAGCTCGCTCGCCTTCGGCACGCTCTACGCGGAGGCCCAGCGCCGGTACTTCGAGTCGGTGGCCCCGTACGCCCGGCGCCTCATCCACCAGATCGGCGCGCCGAAGGTCGACTCGGTCACCGGACTGCCGCCCGCCGTCTCGCTGGAGCAGCGCCGTTCCTCCCCCGGTTCGCGCTCCTCGGTGGGGACGGTGACCCTGCTGTCGAACTCGCTGCGGATGCTGTTCTCCCGGGCCGGCACCTATCCCCCGGGCGCACAGCGGCTCGATTCCGACGCCTTCTCCCCCAACACCGCCGCCGGCGCCTGCCCTTCGTGTCACGGGATCGGCAGGATCCACCGCACCTGCGAAAACCTGCTCGTTCCCGATCCGGGCCTGTCGATCCGTCAGGGCGCCATCGCCGCCTGGCCCGGCGCCTGGCAGGGCAAGAACCTGCGGGACGTCCTGGAGGCGCTGGGGCACGACGTCGACCGGCCCTGGCGGGAGCTGCCCGCGAAGGACCGCGAGTGGATCCTGTTCACCGATGAGCAGCCGGTCGTCACCGTGCACCCGGTGCGCGACGCCGACCGGATCCAACGACCGTACCAGGGCACGTACATGAGTGCTCACCGCTACATCATGCGGACGTACGCGGACAGCAAGAGCGCCACCCTGCGGGCGCGCGCGGAGAAGTTCCTCACCGACTCGCCGTGCCCCGTGTGCGAGGGGCGCCGGCTGCGGCCGGAGGCACTGGCCGTCACCTTCGCGGGGTACGGCATCGCGGACCTCGCGGGGATGGCGCTGTCCGAGCTGGACGCGGTGTTGGCCGCCGTACCCGGGTCCGCGGGCGGGGGCTCGACGGCTGCGGGCGCGACCGGCGCGGGCTCGACGGCTGCGGGCTCCGCGCCGGCGGCCGGAGAGGCCGCGCGGGTGCTCGCGGACGACCTGCGCTCGCGGATCGGCCCCGTCACGGAACTCGGGCTCGGCTACCTGAGCCTGGACCGGACCGCGCCCACCCTCTCGGCGGGCGAACTGCAGCGGCTGCGGCTGGCGACCCAGCTGCGCTCGGGGCTGTTCGGGGTGGTGTACGTGCTGGACGAGCCCTCGGCCGGGCTGCACCCCGCCGACGCGGAGGCGCTCCTCGGCGTACTGGACCGGCTCAAGGAGGCCGGGAACACGGTGTTCGTCGTGGAGCACCACCTGGACGTGGTGCGGCACGCGGACTGGCTGGTGGAGGTGGGACCGCTGGCCGGGGAGCACGGCGGGCAGGTCCTGTACAGCGGGCCGCCCGCGGGCCTGGCCGACGTACCACGGTCCGCCACGGCGCCGTACCTGTCCGGGACGGCTCCGGCGGACCGGGTGCGGCGGCCGGTGCGCACGGCGACCGGGTCCGTGCACCTGAGCGGGGTCGACCGGCACAACCTGCGCGGTGTGGAGGCCCGTTTCCCGCTGGGGGTGTTCACGGCGGTGACGGGGGTGTCGGGGTCGGGCAAGTCCACGCTGGTGGGCCAGGTACTGGCCCGGGAGGCGGGCGAGCGGCTCGCGGACCCGGACTTCCCCGTACGGCGGCTGGTGGCCGTCGACCAGAAGCCGATCGGGCGCACCCCGCGGTCCAACCTGGCGACGTACACCGGCCTGTTCGACGTCGTGCGCAGGCTCTTCGCCGCAGCGCCGGAGGCACGGGCGCGCGGCTGGAAGGCGGGCCGGTTCTCCTTCAACGTGCCGGGCGGCCGCTGCGAGACCTGCCAGGGCGAGGGTTTCGTCTCGGTGGAGCTGCTGTTCCTGCCGAGTACGTACGCCCCGTGCCCCGCCTGCGCCGGAGCCCGGTACAACCCCGAGACCCTGGAAGTCCGGTACGGGGGGCTGGACATCGCGGAGGTGCTCGGCCTGACGGTGGAGACCGCGGCGGCCTTCTTCGCGGAGGTGCCGGCGGCCGCACGCAGCCTGCGGGCCCTGGAGGACATCGGGCTGGGCTACCTGCGGCTCGGCCAGCCCGCGACGGAGCTGTCGGGCGGCGAGGCCCAGCGGATCAAGCTGGCCACGGAGCTGCAGCGCCTGCGCCGCGACCACACCCTGTACGTCCTGGACGAGCCGACGACGGGACTGCACCCGGCCGACGTACGGGTGCTGCTGCGGCAGTTGCACGGGCTCGTCGACGCCGGGCACTCGGTGGTCGTCGTCGAGCACGACATGGCGGTGGTGGCGGGCGCGGACTGGGTGGTCGACCTGGGCCCGGGCGGCGGCACCGAGGGCGGCCGCATCGTGGCGGCGGGCACCCCGGCGGAGGTGGCCGCGGCCGGGGTGGGCCGCACGGCTCCGTACCTGGCGCGAGCGCTGGCAGAAGGCGGCGGCGGCCGGAACGCGCCGTGACGGCGCGGCCCGGTGCGGTCGCTACGCGTCGCCGGACAGCAGGTTCTGGGGGAGCTCGCGGAAGCTCCACAGGCCCCGGCGGCGGGTGAACATCCAGACGAGGTCGTAGCGGTCGGGCCAGGCGGCGGGGACGCCGACGACCTGGTGGGCGCCGAGGGCCCGGACCAGGCGCGGGATCCCGGCCGATTCCCAGCAGATCAGTGCGGGCATGGGGGCGCCCAGCACGGTCCGGGCGAGCACGGGCTCGGCGCCGACGGCGAACTCGGCACGCACCGGTGTGCGCAGCGCGGTGGCGAGGGCCGTCACCGTCTGCCGGCACCGCTCGGGGGCGGCCTTGCCGCCGGCCGCGAAGACGGCGGCGGGACGGGGCAGGGAGGAACGGGCGGACGGCGGGAAGAGGCGGGGCAGTTCCTCGGCGCGGCGCCGACCGCGGCCGGAGAGGGAGCCGGGGTGCTCGATGCCCTCGTCGTCCTCGGCGGTGTCACCGGCGTACGGCTTCTCCGCGTGCCGGATCACCATGACCAGGGCGTCCCGCGGTTCGGCCGGCGGGCCGGGAGCCGGGCCGCCGGGGTGCTCCTCGGACGTGCAGCCGGCCGCGGCCAGCGGGGCGAGGGCGGCGGCCAGTACGGTTCGGCGGCGCGGTCCGGACCCGGTGGGGGCATGTGGCATGGGGTCCACTGTCGCCCATGGCCGGGGGTCCGCCGGGGCGCGGCGCGGCGCGGGCGGCCCCGGTCAGCCGATCGGCGCAGGCGGGAGCGGGGACGCCGCCGGGGCGGGTGGCACGAGCCCGGTCGTCGCGGCCGCGAGCGTGTCGGCGGGAACGGCGGCGGGGGCCGCGGGTGCGGCCCGCGGCACGGCCACGGAGGCACCCTCGGCCGGCGCCCGTTCGGCCGGTCTCTCGTACGGGGACGGAACGGGACGGAGACGGGGACGAGGACGGGACGGGGACGGGCCGCGTACCGGCGTCGTTGGCGAAGCAGAACGCATCCAGGATGGGCCCCGAAGGCACCTGCGGGTTCGTGCCGTCAGCGTGGCCCCTTGCGGAGCGCGCGCAGCCATTCCTTGTTCATCGCGGCGATCGAGGGGAGGGGTATGCCCTTGGGGCAGGCGGTGGCGCACTCCCCCGCCAGGGTGCAGCCGCCGAACCCCTCCTCGTCCATCGTGGCCACCATGTCCAGGACGCGGGTCTCACGCTCGGGCGAGCCCTGCGGGAGGACGTTGAGGTGGTTGATCTTGGCGGAGGTGAAGAGCATCGCCGATCCGTTGGGGCAGGCCGCCACGCACGCGCCGCAGCCGATGCACTCCGCGTGCTCGAAGGCGTGGTCGGCATCGCGCTTGGGCACGGCGGTGGCGTGCGCCTCCGGGGCCGCGCCGGTGGGGGCCGTGATGTAGCCGCCGGCCTGGATGATCCGGTCGAAGGAGCCGCGGTCGACGACGAGGTCCTTGACCACCGGGAAGGCGGCGGCCCGCCAGGGCTCGACGTCGATGGTGTCGCCGTCGGCGAAGGACCGCATGTGCAGCTGACAGGTCGTGGTGCGCTCGGGGCCGTGGGCGTCGCCGTTGATGACGAGGCTGCAGGCGCCGCAGATGCCCTCGCGGCAGTCGTGGTCGAAGGCGACCGGGTCCTCGCCGCGCAGGATGAGGTCCTCGTTGAGGGTGTCGAGCATCTCCAGGAAGGACATGTCCTTCGAGATGCCGTCGACCGCGTAGGAGGCCATGGCGCCGGGGGCGTCGGCGTTCTGCTGGCGCCAGACGCGCAGGGTGAGCTTCATGCGTAGCTCCGCTGGGTGGGGTGGACGTACTCGAAGACGAGTTCTTCCTTGTGCAGGACGGGGGCGCGGCCGGTGAACTCCCAGGCCGCGGCGTACGAGAAGTCCTCGTCGCGGCGCTCGGCCTCGCCCTCCGCGGTCTGGGACTCCGCGCGGAAGTGGCCGCCGCACGATTCCTCGCGGTGGAGGGCGTCGAGGCACATCAGCTCGGCGAGCTCCAGGTAGTCGACGATGCGGTTGGCCTTCTCCAGCGACTGGTTGAACTCCTCGCCGCGGCCGGGGACCTTGATCCGCCGCCAGAACTCCTCCCGGATCTCAGGTATCCGCTGGAGCGCCTTGCGCAGGCCCTCCTCCGTGCGGGCCATGCCGCAGTACTCCCACATCAGCTCGCCGATCTCCCGGTGGAAGGAGTCCGGGGTGCGGTCGCCGTCTACTGAGAGCAGCTTCGCGAGGCGGTCGCGGGTCTCGCGGACGGCCGCCGCGGTCTCGGGGTGCGTGTCGTCGACGGCTTCCCGGTGGGGGTGGCGGGCCAGGTAGTCGTTGATGGTGGAGGGGAGGACGAAGTAGCCGTCGGCCAGTCCCTGCATCAGGGCGGAGGCGCCGAGCCGGTTGGCGCCGTGGTCGGAGAAGTTGGCCTCGCCGATGGCGAAGAGACCCGGGACCGTGGTCTGCAGGTCGTAGTCGACCCAGAGGCCGCCCATCGTGTAATGGACTGCGGGGTAGATCCGCATGGGGACCTCGTACGGGTTCTCCGCGGTGATCCGCTCGTACATCTCGAAGAGGTTGCCGTACTTCTCGGCGACCTTGTCCCGGCCCATGCGGCGGATGGCGTCGGAGAAGTCGAGGTAGACGCCCTGGCCCCCGGGGCCGACTCCGCGGCCCTCGTCGCAGACGTTCTTGGCGGCGCGGGAGGCTATGTCGCGGGGTACGAGGTTGCCGAAGGAGGGGTAGATCCGCTCCAGGTAGTAGTCGCGCTCGGACTCGGGGATGTCCGCGGCGGGGCGGTCGTCGCCCTTGGCCCTGGGGACCCAGATGCGGCCGTCGTTGCGCAAGGACTCGCTCATCAGGGTGAGCTTGGACTGGTGGTCGCCGGTGCGCGGGATGCAGGTGGGGTGGATCTGGGTGAAGCAGGGGTTGGCGAAGTACGCGCCGCGCCGGTGCGCCCGCCAGACGGCCGTGGCGTTGGAGTTCATCGCGTTGGTGGAGAGGTAGAAGACGTTGCCGTAGCCGCCGCTCGCCAGCACCACCGCGTCGGCGTAGTACGTGGTGATCTCGCCGGAGACCAGGTCGCGGGCCACGATGCCGCGGGCCGCGCCGTCGACCACGATCAGGTCGAGCATCTCGGTGCGCGCGTGCATCTCGACGTTGCCCGCGGCGATCTGCCGGGAAAGCGCCTGGTAGGCGCCGAGGAGGAGCTGCTGTCCGGTCTGGCCGCGGGCGTAGAAGGTGCGGGAGACCTGGACTCCGCCGAAGGAGCGGGTGTCGAGGAGGCCGCCGTACTCGCGGGCGAAGGGGACGCCCTGGGCCACGCACTGGTCGATGATCTCGACGGAGATCTGCGCGAGGCGGTGCACGTTGGACTCGCGGGCGCGGAAGTCCCCTCCCTTGACGGTGTCGTAGAAGAGGCGGTGCACCGAGTCGCCGTCGTTGCGGTAGTTCTTGGCGGCGTTGATGCCGCCCTGGGCAGCGATGGAGTGGGCCCGGCGCGGGGAGTCGGAGAAGCAGAACTGGACCACGTGGTAGCCCTGTTCCGCCAGGGTGGCGCCGGCGGCGCCACCCGCCAGGCCGGTGCCGACGACGATGACCGTGTGCTTGCGGCGGTTGGCCGGGTTGACCAGCTTGGCCTCGAAGCGGCGCCGGTCCCAGCGTTCCGCGATCGGGCCGTCGGGGGCCTTGGCGTCGGTCAGGGGGGCACCCGTGGTGTAGCGGGCGAAGCTGCTGTCGTAGGGGCTCATGGTCAGCTCACCACTCCGGTCATGACGGCGACGGGGACGGACACGAAGCCCGCGAACAGGACGAGGGCCATGGCGTTGGCCAGGAACTTCAGCGTCCGGTCGCGCCGTGCGCTGCCGGCGCCGAGGGTCTGGGCGGCACTCCAGAAGCCGTGGCGCACGTGCAGGCCCAGGGCGGCCATCGCCACGATGTACACCGTGTTGCCGTACCAGGTGGAGAAGGTGGAGAGGACGTTCTCGTACGGGTGGCCGGCCCACGCGCGCTCGTTGACGGTGAGCGTGGTGAGGTCGAGGAGGTGCCAGACGATGAACAGGGCCAGGATGATGCCGCCCCAGCGCATGGTGCGGGTGGCATAGCTCGTGCGGCGGCGCTTGTGGACGTACGCGACCGGGCGGGCCTTGATGTCCTGCCGGCTGAGCTGGTACGCGGACACGGCGTGGGCCACCACGGCCGCCACCAGGACGACCCGGACGATCCACAGGGCCCACTCGTAGTGCAGGAACGGCGCTCCCAGGGTGCGCAGCCAGTGGGCGTATCCGTTGAACTCGTCCGCTCCGAAGAAGATCTTGAGGTTGCCGAGCATGTGCACGACGAGGTAGCCGAGCATGACGAGGCCCGAGACCGCCATGACGGTCTTCTTGCCGATGGACGAGTCCCAGATGGTGCGCGTGGTGGACGACCGTCGGGCCGTCCGCGTTGCCAGAGCCATGCCACCGACGGTAAGGACCTAAGTCCTGAAAGGTCCAAGACATGATAGAGCTCCTCTCGATAGCCCTTACCTATGGAAGGGCGTAACCTGGGCGAATGCAGTTCCAGCAGCTTCTGTACTTCGTCGCCGTGGCCGAGACCCGGCACTTCACCCGGGCCGCCGAGCAGGTGCACGTGGCCCAGCCCTCGCTCTCCCAGCAGATCAAGGCACTCGAGCGGGAACTGGGGGCGGAGCTGTTCAGCCGGGCCCGGGGCAACATCGCGCTCACCGACGCGGGCGAGGCCCTGCTGCCACTGGCGCGGCGGATTCTGGCGGACGCGGACACGGCCCGGCAGGAGGTGCAGGAACTGGCGCAGCTGCGGCGCGGGCGGGTCCGGCTGGGCGCCACCCCTAGCGTGTGCACGGGCCTGCTGCCGGACGTACTGCGCGCCTTCCACACGGCCCATCCGGGGATCGAGCTACTGATCGAGGAGAGCGGCTCCCTCGACCTCGTACGGGAGCTGGCTCGGGGGGCCCTGGACCTTGCCCTGATCGCACTGCCGCTCCCGCCCTCGGCCCCGGCGCTGACCACGGTGGAGCTGCTGACGGAGGACCTGGTGGTGGTGTCCTCGTCCGAGCTGCCGGCGCCCGGCGGCGGTGGCGAGCTGACCATCTCCGGGCTGCGGGACGAGCCGATGGTGATGTTCCGGCACGGCTACGACCTGCGGGAGATGACGGTGACGGCCTGCCGGGCGGAGGGCTTCGAACCGGTGTTCACCGTGGAGGGCGGCGAGATGGACGCGGTGCTCGGATTCGTCCGGGCCGGCCTGGGCGTGGCGGTGGTCCCGGCGATGGTGGTCGACCGGGCGGGCCCGGGCCTGCGGGCGACCTCGCTGGCCGGCTCGCCCCTGCGCCGCACGATCGCCCTGGCGCACCGCACGGACGTGGCTCCCCCGCGCGCCGCCCGCGAACTGAAGCGCATCCTGGTCGGCCGACCCGACTGACCCGACAGCCCCGCGGGTCCAACCCCGGACCGGATGCCGGACCGGATGCCGCGGATCAGGCCTCGCGTATGGGCAGGACCCGCTCGAGCCCGCCGGCCAGCATTCCGAACGCCTGGTGGGCCTCGGCCACGGCCTCCGGGTGGGCCTCGTCGGCGCTCTTCCCGGCGCCTATCCGGCGGTAGTTCGCCCGGCCCAGCTCCTGACGGGCGGTCACCAGGTTCAGGGCGGCCAGCCGGGCGGCGAGCGGCGGGACGGACTCGGCTTCGAGTACGTCGGTGAGCAGTTCGACCTCCCGGGCACTGTAGTGGGCCAGCCGCGCCTCGAGGCCGGCGGTGGAGTAGACGAGCTTCTGGAAGGCCAGGACGTCGGGGTGGTCGCACAGACCGGTGATCGGATCCCGTTCCCCGAGGGCCGCGACGAAGTGCTCGTGCAGGGCGCTGACGGGACTTCGCCCCGGCGCCCGGTCCCGCACGATGCGCGCCGCCTCGTCCTGACGGTCGGCGAACCGGTCCAGCACCAGGTCCTCCTTGCTCGGGAAGTACCGGAACAGCGTGGGCTTGGACACCTCCGCCGCCGCGGCGACGTCCGCCACGGAGACGGCGTCGAAGCCGCGTTCCAGAAAGAGTTCGAGCGCCGTGGCCGCCAGCTGGCGGCGCGTACGCAGCTTCTTGTTCTCACGGAGACCCGTCGCGTTTTCCATGCGTACACCGTAGCACTGAATCGTGACTGAGTAAATTTTTTAACTGAGTTGCTTTTTTCTTCGGAAGGCGCTTTCCTTGAGACAGACGACGCACGGACGAGAGGACTCGCGATGACCGACGTACTGATCGCCGGAGCCGGCCCCACCGGGCTGACCCTGGCGTGCGAGCTGGCCCGGCGCGGTGCGCGGGTGCGCATCCTCGACCGGCGCACCGCGCCGCACCGCGAATCCCGCGGCAAGACGCTCCACCCCGACTCCCTGGAACTCCTCGAAGGGCCGGACGTCTCCCGGCGACTCGCGGGCATCGGCAGCCACGGGCTCGTCTTCCGCAAGTACTTCGACGGGGTCCACGTCCGCGACACCCCCTACGACGGCGCCCTCTTCATGGGGCAGTGGCAGATCGAGGACGTGCTGCGCGAGCGGCTCACCGAACTGGGCGTGGTCGTGGAGTACGGGTCCCGCCTCACCGGGATCCGCCAGGACGGGGCAGGAGTCGACGTGGAACTGGCGGACGGCCGCGCCGTCCGCGGCCGTTACCTGGCCGGGTGCGACGGGGGTCGCAGCACGACCCGCAGGCTGCTCGGCATCCCCTTCGAGGGGAGCACGGAGCGGGCTCCGACGATGGTGCTGGGGGACGTCGCGGCACCGGGCCTGAGCCGGGAGCACTGGCACCAGTGGTTCTCATCGGACGGCGGCGCCGTGCTGCTCTGCCCCATACCGGGAACCAGGAGCTTCCGGCTACAGGCTTCGCCCGAGCGGGACGAACGGGGCGATCCGATGCCCCCGTCGCTGGAGGGCTTCCAACGACTCTTCGAACGGCACGCCCGGATGCCGGGGATACGTCTGGCGGAACCGACCTGGCTCACGAGCTGGGGCGTGAACGTCCGGATGGCCGTGCGCATGCGGGAGGGGCGGGCCTTCCTCGCCGGGGACTCCGCTCACACCCACCCGATAGCGGGCGGTCGGGGCATGAACGCCGGCATCCACGACGCCGCCGCCCTCGGCCGGATTCTGGCAGCCGCACTCACCGCTCCCGTCGGCCCCGCCCGGGCGGATGCGCTCGACGCGTACGAAGCGGAACGGCTGCCGTTCGCCGCCGATCTGCTGGCCGACACGACCCGGCGGCACGAACGGGTCCTGGCCGCCGTCCGCGAACCGGGCATCGGGACGGAGGCCGGCCTGGGCTGACCCTCCGCCAGGCACCGGAACTCCGCCCCGGCCGCCGGCGCTCCCGACGCTCTCGGCCCCGACGCTCTCGCCCCCCATGCTCGCGGCCCGGCCCCGGGGCACGCTCAGGAGAACGTGGAGCCGGGGGCGGAGGTGGGCACGGCGTCCGAGAGGGACAGGGCGTGGATGCGGTCCGGGGCCCCGGGGCGCGCGTAGTACCAGCCCTGCGCGGTGTCACAGCCGAGGGCGCGCAACTGGGCCGCCTGGGCGCCGGTCTCCACGCCCTCGACGGTGACGGCCAGTTCGAGGCTGTGGGCCAGCGCGACGATCCCCTCCACGATCTTGACGTCGACCGGGTTGGCGGGGCTCTGCTGCATCCCCTGGGTGAAGGAGCGGTCCAGCTTCAGGACGCTGACCGGCAGGCGACGCAGGTTGGCCAGGTTCGAGTACCCCGTACCGAAGTCGTCGAGGGCGATGTCCACGCCGAGGGCGGCAAGCCGGCGCAGCGGTTCGAGGAGCTCGTCGTCGGCGCCGATCAGAGCGGATTCGGTGACCTCCAGGCACAACGCCCCGGGCGCCAGGCCCGACTTCTCCAACACCGCGATGGTGTCGGCGACCAGGCCGGGGTGGTGCAGTTGGGTCGGCGAGAGGTTGACGTTGATCCGCAGGGACGCGCCGCCGAGCTGGCTCTGCCAGTTGCGGGCCTGGCGGACGGACTCCTCCAGGACCCAGCGGCCCAGCGGGATGATCAGCCCGGTCCGCTCCGCGAGCGGAATGAACCGGTCCGGTCCGAGCACGCCGTACTGCGGGTGCGACCAGCGCACCAGCGCCTCGGCGCCGTGCACGCTGCCGTCGTGCATGTGCACCAGCGGCTGGTACTCGATGAAGAACTCGCCGCGCTCCAGGGCCGCCGGCAGGGCGTTGGTCAGCCCGTGCCGGGTGATGGCCCGGGCGTCGGCCTCGGCGTCGGCGAACTCGAATCGGTTGCCGCCGGCCGCCTTGGCCCGGTACATGGTGATGTCGGCGCTGCGCAGCACCTCCGCCGGGGTGCGCTCCCTGGCCCGGCCCTCGACGATGCCGATGCTGCCCCGGACCGTCAGCTCCCGGCCCTCGATGCGGATCGGCGTCGACAGCGCGGACAGGATGCGGACGGCGAGGTCGGTCACCTTCTCCTCGGTGTCGGAGCCGGTGGTCAGCGCCACGAACTCGTCGCCGCCGAGCCGGGCGACCACCTCTCCGGGCCCGGTCGCGCAGCTCTGCAGCCGGTCGGCGACCTCCACCAGGAGCCGGTCCCCCGCCGAGTGGCCGAGGCTGTCGTTGACCGCCTTGAACCCGTCGAGGTCCAGGTAGCAGAGGCCGAAGCGACTACCGCCGGCTCCGCTCAGGGCCTTCTCCAGCCGCTCGAAGAACAGGGTCCGGTTGGGCAGCCCGGTGAGGGCGTCGTGGGTGGCCTCGTAGCGCAGGCGCAGGTTCAGCAACCGCCGCTCGGTGGTGTCCTCCATCAGCGCCAGCTGGTACTGCGGCACGCCGTCGGCGTCGCGCAGCAGCGACACCGTCAGGTTGGTCCAGAGCACCGTGCCGTCGTGCCGGTAGTACGGCTTCTCCACGCGGTAGCTCTCGCGCTCGCCGCGCACCAGTTCGCCGTACATCCGCCAGACGTGCGGGGTGTCGTCCGGGTGGCCCCACTCGCTGACCTTGCGGTCGCGGACGTGGCCCTCCAGGCCGCCGAACATCTGCAGGAGCGCGTCGTTTGCCTCCAGCACGTTGCCGTCCAGGTCGGCGATGCCGATGCCGACGGCCGCCCCCTCGAACACGGCCCGGAAGCGCGCCTCGCTGGCGTGCAGCGCCTGCTGGGCGTCGGTGCGGGCCGTCAGCGCGGAACGGGCGATGGCCTCCTGCTCCTTGAGCGTGCGCTCGCGCAGGGCCCGGGCGAAACCGGCCGCGATCCCGTGCTGGAGCCGGGCGCAGCGGGCCCGGTACTCCTCGGTGCCGTCCGCGCCGGAGGCGACGGGCCCGGACGGGGAACCGGCTCCGCAGTACAGGACCAGGTACGACTCGATGACGCCGAGGGTGCCCGCCAGCGCCTCGGGGTCGGTGCAGTGCACCGCGACGAGTTCCGCCCCGACGCGCTGGGCCACGCCGGCGTCGAAGGGCCGGGCGTGCAGGGCCTCGGCGAGCGTCCGGGTGAGCGGGAGGAGGTGCCGTTCGAACTCGGGGCGGGTCAGCGAGGTCGCCGTGACCGGGAAGATCGCCCGGCCCCAGATGGTCGCGAAGCGGGCGATCCGGTCCTCCAGACCGCCCTGCGGCCCCGCCGACGCCGCGGGGGCGGACGCCCCCGGTCCCGCGGGCGCCGTGTGCGCTGCGGCGGCCGCCCGGGTGCCCGCCGTCTGTGCCGGAAGTCTCACGCCTTGCGTCCCACGCCGGCGAAGCCCGAGAAGGCGTACGGGTCCTCCTCCGCCTCGAGGTCGTGGGCGCCCGTGGAGATCTCGGGGCGCCAGCCGGGCATCGACGTCAGTCCCGGCTCCACCAGGTCGAAGCCGTCGAAGAAGCGGGTGATCCGCTCCCCGCTGCGCATGACGAGGGGGCTGCGGATCTCGCGGTAGACGCCCACGGTTCCGCCCGCGACCTCCTCCGTGAGCGGGATGCCCTCATAGGAGGCGTGGGTGAGGATCAGCAGGCTGCCGGGGGCCAGCGCGTCGCGGAGCCGGGCGACGGCGGCGTACGGCTCGTCCTCCTCCTCCAGGAAGTGCAGGACGGCGACGAGCAGCAGGGCCACCGGGCGGTCGAAGTCCAGCAGCCGCGTCACCTCGGGGGCCGCCAGGATGTCCTGCGGCTTGCGCAGGTCGGCGGCGACGATGCCGGTGCGCTCGTCGCCGTCGAGTACGGCCTGGCTGTGCGCCACGGCCACCGGGTCGTGGTCGACGTACACGACGCGGGACTCGGGGTCCGCGGCCTGGGCGATCTCGTGGACGTTGCCGAACGTGGGGATGCCGGAGCCGATGTCGAGGAACTGCGTGACGCCCTGGTCGACGGCGTAGCGCACGGCCCGGCGCATGAATGCCCGGTTCGCCTGCATGATCTTGGGCAGGCCCGGCATGAATTCCATGGCGCGACGGGCGGCCTGGCGGTCGACCTCGAAATTGTGGGAGCCGCCCAGGTAGTAATCGTAGATACGGGACACGCTCGGCACCGATATGTCGATGCCCGGCGGGGCCCAGGCGGGGCGCTCCATCGAGGTCTCCAAGCCTTGTTCCTGTGGTGGTCCGTCCGAGGTCGGACTCCTGTACGAGCCGAATGTACTGATCATTGCCCAACAGGGCGAGCAAAAGCGGAAATTGGCGATCCGTTCTTCGTCACACACCAAAGGCTCTCGCGAGCCCTCCCTAGGGGAATGACCGTTACCGACAAATCCCTTTTGGGAATTGATCGTCGAACGGTCGGGCCCGTTACACAGCAGTCCGAAAGCTGGCTCAAACCTCTATGGTCGGCACTCCACCCGTTCAGGCGAACCAGGGCCGACCCTCGCGTGCGCGGGCACGCGCGGGCCCATGCTCCCCGGGTGAACAGAGCCTGTGCCAGGCGCCTGCTGGCGGTCCCGGTCCTGCTGTGGGCGGCCCTGGCCGTCACGCCGGCCGTGGCTGATAGCAGCGCCTACGCGACGACCGACTACGGCGACGGCGCGCACGCCGCCGCCGCCGTCACGGCGGCCCTCGGCGGCGGCCGCGGCGGTGGTCCGGGTGGCGGACATCACGGACGCCATCACGGCGGCGGGCACGGCGGCGGACACCACGGCGGACACCACGGCGGACACCACTGCCCGCCACCGCCTCCCCCGCCGTGCCCGCCGAAGCCCACGCCCACCCCGACTCCCTCGCCGACCCCGACCCCCTCGCCCACCCCGACCCCCTCGCCGACCCCGACGCCCACGCCGAAGCCCACCCCGAAGCCCGTTCCGCCGCCCGCACCGACCCCGCCCCCCGTGCCCCCACCACCCCCGCCGCCGAAGCCGGCACCCGAACCGGCGCCGCAGCCCCCGAAGCCCGCTCCCGCTCCGCCCCTCGCGGCCAAGGCCCCCGCCCCGCCGCCCCCGGCCCCTCCACCGCCTCCGGCTCCCGTAGTGACCCCGCCGCCCGCGCCGCCGAAACCGGTGGCCCGTCCCTCGTACCACGCGCCGTCCCGCAAGCCGGTGGAGCACCACATCTCGCCGGTGACCTTCACCCTGCTGACCGCGGCTCCCGCGGTGCTCGCGATCGTCGCGCTGCGCCCCCGGTAGCCCCGGGGCACCCCCTGACAACCGATTGGGAGTCATCTTGTCGGAATGGCTCGTCCTGTCCCTCGCGATGGCCGCGGCGTGCGCCGTGGTGCTGTCCATCGCCTTCTTCAACCACCGCAGGATCGGCGAGGACGACGATCCGAACGAGACCCCGGACGTCATGGAGTACATGACGATGATGATCGGGGTGATCTACGCGATCGTGCTGGGCCTGGCGATCGCCGGCGTCTGGGAGGGCCGCGGCGCCGCCCAGGAGTACGTGCGCCAGGAGGCGCAGGCCCTGCACGAGGTCAGCGTCCGCTCCGAGGTCTACCCGGCCGAGGTGCGCAAGAGGATCCGGTCCGACGTCGACGCCTACGTGACGTACGTGGTGGACACCGAGTGGAAGGCGATGGGCGAGACCGGCGAGCTCACCGACCGCAGCGGGGAGCTGCTGGAACGTATCCGCCGCGACGTCACCGACTACGAGCCGCGGACCGACCACGAGGGCCAGGCGTACCAGCCGCTGGTGGACCAGGTCGCCGTGGCCGACGACGCCCGCAACGCACGCGGTCAGAGCGCCGGGGCCACGATGCCCGGCGTCGTGTGGTTCGGGCTGATCGCCGGGGCTCTGGTGACGGTGGGTCTGATCTTCACCCTGCAGATCCGCCGGTCGTTCCGGGAGATGCTGCTGGCGGGGCTGTTCAGCGCGCTCATCGCGTTCCTGCTGTTCCTCATCTGGGACTTCGACGCCCCGTTCGGCCGCGGCATCTCGGCCACGGCCGAGCCGTTCTTCGCCCAGTTCCCCCATCTGGGGCTGGAGGACTGAGGCCGGGACCGGCCCCGTACGGGGCGCTCCCACCGCGCACCAGCGGCGGCCGGTAAACCGGGGACGGGCCTCCCGTCCCCGGTTCGGCCTACGGCCGTGCCCCATTCGCCCGTTCCTGATCGCGGGTCACCGCGCCCGCGCCTAGCGTGTCGGACATCGAGGCGCACGACCCCCCACGTGCGGAAACCGTTCCGCGGCTGCTCCTCGGGGATCCGGAGAATCAACCATGGGTGCGATACGTACCTCCGCCACAGCCCTGCTGAGCGCCGGCGCCATGGGTGCCGCACTCGCGCTCGGCGCCCTCGGAGCCCCCGCCGCGCACGCGGCCGAGGCGGCCCCCGTCACCTCGTTCGGTTTCAGCCTCACCCCTTCCACGGTCGCCCCGGGAGGCCAGGTGGTCCTCGCTGTCACCGGCTGCGACGCCGCCTTCGCGACCTCGTCGTCCGGGATCTTCGACACCGTGAGCATCGCGCGCGGCCGGACCGTACGGGTCACGGTGGACCGGGACGCACGGCGCGGCGCGCAGTACTCCGTCTCCTTCACCTGCAACGGGGAGACCGGCTCGGCCGACCTGACCATCACCGGCGGCACGAGCAGCCCCACCACCAGCTCCACCACGACGGCGACAGCGACAGCGACAGCGACGCCCAACGCGGCCCGCACCATCCCCGCCGCCCCGCGCACCCCCACCCGTACCGCCACGCCCGACGCCGCGGCCGGCACCAGGACCGCCGTCGCCCCGCCCGTCCGCACGAGCGCCCCGACCGGCACCGCCGCCAGCACCACCGTCCCCTCAGCCCGCGGTGTGCGCGGCGGCCTCGGCGGCAGCGTCGCCGGGCTGGACCCGGTCGAGCTCGGCGCGGGCGCCGGGCTCTTCCTCGCCGCGGCCGGCGGGACCGCTTACGCGCTCCGCCGCCGCCGGGGCACCGGCAGGAGCCACTGAACCGCGCGCCACGGAAACGGAACCGCCGGTCGCCCCGAGTCCTGGCCAGGACTCGGGG
>NZ_JBHXSY010000013.1:0-66855 GCF_042715295.1 Streptomyces sp. NPDC058701
CCGCAGTACGGTCCTGCGGCCGACGGACGCCCGGCCCGGAGCGGGCGGCGATCAGGTCCGGTCCTCGTGGTGCACGTGCGCCAGCACCTGCTGGAGCAGGGCTTCGACGTGGGCGTCGTGGAGCTCGTAGACCACGTTGCGGCCGTCGCGGCGGCCGGTGACGAGGTCGAGGTGGCGCAGCAGCCGCAGGTGGTTGGAGACCGTGGGCTGGCCGAGGGCGAGGTCCTCCGCGAGGTCGCCGACCGAGCAGGGGGAGTGCAGCAGGCGGGCGAGGATGCGTACGCGGGCGGGTGAGGCGAGGCCCTGCATGACCTCCGCGACGGCGGCCGCGTCCGGCTCGGAGAGCGGGGGCAGGGTGGCGGCCGAGGGTTCCATGGCGGTCACCCTAAGGCAGATGATGCCTTCGGCGGCGGCCGGGGCCCGCTCAGCCCAGCCGGTAGCTGAGCGCGTACGCGACCGACGCCTCCCCGGAGCGGTGGGTGAACCCGCCGGACCCGCTGAGTCCGGCCAGGTCCCCGGTACCGGACCCGGGGACCACCGCGAAACGGCAGGTGGTGCCGCCGGGGTCGAAGGTGCCGGACTCCTCCAGCACGAACGACCCCGTCCGCCCGTCGACGCTGCCGGACAGCAGTTCCATGCCGGTGTAGGTGCCGACGTTCTCCCCGGTGTAGACGATCGTGTACGCGCAGCTGGTCGCGGCCGCCTCCACCCCGCCGGCGAACGAGTTCGTGACGAGGGCCCGGGCGAGCCGCGGGGAACCGTCGGGGGAGCCGACGGGAAGCTCCTCCCAACCGGCGTACGTGAAGTGCCCGGAGGTCTCCACGGAGGCGGTCGACGGCTCCGTGCCGGGGGTCCGGTCGGGGGTCCGGTCGGGGGTGAACGTGGACATGGCGGTCCTCTCGGCAGGCCGGACGGCAACTCCGCCCGGCGGGTGAACAGGGGGCCGGCCAGGGGCCGGCCGGCGTCCGAACCGGAGATCGATCCGGCGGTGCCCACAGGCTGTCAGCCGTACCTGACACCTCCTGTCAGGTACGGCAGGCGGGTACGACCGGCAGGCGGGTACGACCGGCGGGCGGGGCCGACGGGACGGGTCGCGCAGGCGCGTGGGGCCGGGCAGGTGCGGTCGGCAGCTGCGGCGAGAATGACGGCATGCGTGCCGACCGGCTCCTCACCCTCCTCCTGCTGCTGCAGAACCGCGGCCGCATGACCGCGCCCCAGCTCGCCGACGAGCTGGAGGTGTCCGTCCGCACCGTGTACCGGGACATCGAAGCCCTCGGCGCCTCCGGCGTCCCCGTCCACGCCGACCGCGGCCCCGCGGGCGGCTACCGGCTGGCGGACGGCTACCGCACCCGCCTCACCGGACTCACCGACGCCCAGGCGGGGTCGCTCTTCCTCGCCGGAGCGCCGGGGCCCGCGCGGGAACTGGGCCTCGGCGCCGACCTGGCCGCCGCCCAGCTGAAGCTCCAGGCGGCGCTCCCGGCGGCCCTCGCCGAACGGGTCCGCCACCTCCAGGACCGCTTCCACCTCGACGCACCCGCCTGGTTCCGCGACGCCGACCCCGTCCCGCACCTCGCGCGGATCGCCCAGGCCGTCTGGGACCAGCGGGTCCTCCGGGCCGACTACCGCCGCTGGAGCGGCGAGGTCCACCGCGAACTGCGCCCCCTCGGCCTCGTGGTCAAGGGCGGCATCTGGTACCTCGCGGCCGAGGCCGACGACACCGTACGGTCCTACCGGGTCGCCCGGTTCCTCACCGTGGACACCACGGACGACACCTTCGAACGGCCGCCGGGCTTCGACCTCGCCGCGTACTGGCGGGAATCCACCGGCCGCCTCGCCGAGGCGCTCCACCAGGAGACCGCCGAACTGCGGCTCTCCCCCCGGGGCCGGAAGCTGCTGCCGATGTGGTTCGGGTCCGCCGGCGTACGGGCGCTCGCCGGGGCCGAACCGCCCGACGCGCAGGGCTGGGTACGGCTCCGTCTCCCCGTCGAGTCCCGGGCGGTGGCGGTCGGCGACCTGCTCCGGCTGGGCGTCGAGGCCGAGGTCCTCGGCCCGCCCGGCCTGCGCCGCGCGGTCGCCGAGACGGCATCGGCCCTCGCCGCCCGCTACCGCTGAGGCCCCGAAGACCGGTTGGGTACGCTCGGCTGCCGGCGTCCCGGCGCGAGCCGACCGCCGGGCCGGGGCCCGCCGGGTCCGGCCGGCCGCCCCCGTCGCCCGCGCCGCGGTCAGCGCGGGGGTTCCACCTCCAGGAACCGGCGCCGCCGCGGGCCCCGGTACAGCAGGCAGACCCACCCGAGACCCTCCAGCGCCCCCGCGCAGGCCGTGAGCCGCTCCTGCTCCTCCTCGGCGGCGCCCCCGCCCGGCGGGCCGGACCAGGTCACCTGCGCCCGGCCCGGTTCGGGCCCGTCGGCCACCCGGTACCCCGTGCGCGTCCGCCGGCCCTCCGCGTCCACCGCCGACGGGGGGAACCCCGCCGCCTCCAGTACGAGCGCCACCGCGCGCGCGGGCTGCCGTACCTCCCACGGTGCCGGAACCGCCGCCCCCGCCGGGCCGTTGACCAAGCGGCGGATCTGCAACAACCCCTCGTGAGCCGTGCGGAGCTCGCGCTCCCGGCCGGCCGAGGGTTCCGGCTCCGGCCCGTCGCCGGTCGAGGGCTCGAACCCCTGCCCGGGTACCGCCATCACCCACCACCCCGCCCCGCCGTCTGAGTACCTCGTGCCCAACGGCCTGAGTATCCGCCCCGATTCCCCACCGCGCCCGCGCTGGTCGAATGGGGCCATGACTTCCGAGGCCCCGCACGGCACGCCGACCCGCCCGCACCTGCGGCACGTGACCACCGCCGGTTCCGCCCTGGCCGTGGCGCTGGTACCGCTCGTGGTCGGCGTCCTCCTCGCCAAAGGCCTGGCCGCCGACCCGATGACCCCCGTCAACGCCCTGATCACGGGCGGCGGTCAGCGGGCCGGCCTGCCCCGGGCCGAGTGGCGGCGCCGAGGCCACGACACCGTGCGCCGACTGCGCACCGCCCGCCGCGACACGGCCGTGCGCTGCGCCAGGGTCTGCGGCCGACACCCCTGACGCCGCCGCGGCCGCGCACGCCGTCGGTGCCGACGGTGCCGTACCGGTGTCATCCCGGTGTCGCTCCGTCCTGCCTACGCGGGGCCGCCCTGCTCGCGCAGCCAGGCCTCAGCCGCGCGGGGCGACCGGAGCCGGACCAGCTCCAGCGGGGCGAACCGCGGGTCACCGGCCCGGCGCAGGATCTCGGCGCGGCGGGGCTCGTACTCCCGCCAGGCCCACCAGGCGGGGTGGTCGGCGCGCAGCCACTCCCGCCAGGCCTCCCGGTTCCCGCCGAACAGCCGCTCGCGCGTCAGGCTCCGGCGCAGCGAACGGAGCAGCACCCGCCGCATGACCACGTACCGCGGGTGGTCCAGCCAGACGACGGTGTCGGCCCGTTCCCACAGCAGGTCGCGTACGGCCGGGTAGCCGAGGGAGTCGAAGACCCACCGCTCGGCACCCGCCAGCCGCGCGGTGTCCTCGGCGAAGGCGGGGTTCACCGCCCAGCCGGGGCCGGTGAAGTGCAGGGCGTCCAGCTCGTGGAACGGCAGCCCGTGCCGCACCCCCAGGGCCCGGGCCATCGTGGACTTGCCCGCCCCGCTGATCCCCACCACCAGTACGCGTCGCATCCCGTCACCTCAGGGGCCGCCCCGTCAGGGCGTGTCGGCCAGGGGTTCCTGGAGCTCGGTGACCCACCGGTCCCGGTCCTCGGGGCAGGCCAGGGTCAGCTCCCGGGCGTATCCGGCCGAGCGGTGGCCGTGGGCGTCGATCCACCAGGCCAGGACCTGCGAGGTCGGCAGTACGCCCTCCATCGCCCCCCGGTGCACCACCGTCGCGGCCCGCTCCACCGCGGGCAGCTCCACGATCCGCACCCCGCCTCCGAGGTCCTCGGCGCGCACCCCGGCCGCCACGGGCAGCCCGGCGCGCACGACGATCGCCCCGGCCGACGCGTCAGGGCCTTGCGGTACGTCCGGGTGGTGCGGTGTGTCCGGGTGGTCCAGGGCGACCGGGGCGTCCTCGTAGCGGGCGATGCCGGGGCCCGTGGGGACCACCCCGGCCGCGTCGAGGCGGCGGCACAGCTCCTCGGCGCTCACCCGCCGTCGAGGATCGTCCCCGGTCCGGTCCCCGGTCAGCGACCGTACTCCCGCAGGCACAGGTCGACGATCGAGGGGGGTACGGTCCCGTCCGCGGCCGCGCACAACTCGTCCATGGCGGGCGGGCCGGTCGGCTTGCGGCGCGGGTGGGGGCTCGCCGGCCCGGGCGGGTGGGCCCGCCGGGGCGCCGCCGGCTTCGCGGGCCTGCCCGAAAGCGGCCGGGCGGCCTTGGCGGGCGGCCGCCCGGCGGAGACGTCCGGGACCGGGCGCGGCTCGTCCGCCGCGGGGCCGGGCAGTTTCCCGAGGGGCAGGGCCGACGGCGCGGCCGGCCGGTCCGGCGCGCCGACGGGCGGGACGGAACCGGTTGCCGGAGCCGGGGAGTCGGGGCCGACGGAGACACAGCCGGCGCTCGCGAGGAGCGCGACGAGGGAGAGGGGCACGGCCCGGCGCAACTGCATCCGACCACCTTGCCGTACAGCCCGGCCGACCGGATCCGGCGGCTCACGCGTCCGGGTGACGCGGGCCCGTCTGCGGAATCGATCCGCCACGGAGGTGGTTCGAGAATGCCCGTGTGCGGACCCCGTGGCCGGGCCCGTGGCCGGGGCGGGAATTACCGGAACGGGCGGGGAATTGGTACGACCGTACGGGTGAAGGGGGAGGCGCGACCCCCCGCTCGCCCCGTACCGCACCGTCCTTCCCGCCACTGTGCCCGTACGGAGTACCCATCCATGACCTCAGCCGCCGCGCCTGGCAACCTGCCGCCGTCCCCCGAGCCCCACGACTCCCTTCCGTCCGCCACGCCCCGTACCGTTCCGGAGCCCCGGTCCGGTACCGGTGCGGATCCCGCGTCGGGTGGTGCGTCCGGGGGCGATGGTGCCGACGGGTACGACAAGGCCGACAACGCCGACGTGGCCGACAACGCCGACGTGGCCGACAACGCCGACGGGGACGATGGCGTCGGCGGATCCGGGGCCGGATCCGGGCGTGCCCTGTGGACGGGCTGGGCGGCCGTCTGCGCCGTCGCCCTCGGGATCTTCGGCCTGATCACCTCCGAGCTGCTGCCCGTCGGCCTGCTCACCCCCGTCGGCGCCGCCCTCGGGGTCTCCGACGGAACCGCCGGGCTGATGGTCACCGTGCCCGGGCTCGTCGCCGGGTTCTGCGCGCCCCTCGTCACCGTCGGCTCCGGCCGTCTCGACCGGCGGCTCGTGCTGTGCGTGCTGATCGCCCTGATGGCCGTCGCGAACCTCGCCGCCGCCCTCGCCCCGAACTTCACCGTCGTGCTGGCGACCCGCCTGCTCGTCGGCGTCAGCGTCGGCGGCTTCTGGGCCATCGCGGGAGGGCTGGCCGTACGGCTCGTGCCCGAGCGGCACGTGGGCTCGGCGACCGCGGTCGTGTTCGGCGGCGTCCCCACCGCCTCCGTGCTCGGCGTCCCCGCCGGAACGCTGCTCGGCGAAGTCGGCGGCTGGCGCACCGCCTTCGCCGCGGTCGGCGTCCTCGGCCTCCTCACACTGGTCGCCCTGGTCCTGCTGCTGCCCCCGCTTCCGCCGACGTGCCCCGTCGCCTTCCCCGAACTCTTCGGGCTGCTCCGCGGGAACCGCGGGGTCCGTGTGGGGGTCATCGTCACCTTCCTCGTGGTCACCGGGCAGTTCACCGCCTACACGTTCGTCCGGCCGATCCTCCAGGACGTCTCCGGCATCGACGCCCACCACGTCAGCACGCTCCTGCTCGGCTACGGCGTGGCCGGCGTCGCGGGCAACTTCCTGGCCGGGCCGCGCGATGCGCGCCGTACGCTGCTCACGGTCAGCGCGTCCCTCGCCGTGATCCTCGGGCTGATGGCAGCCCTCCCCGGCACGGTCGCCGGGTCCGCGCTGCTGCTCGCCTGGGGGCTGGCGTACGGAGGGGTGTCGGTGAGCCTGCAGAGCTGGATGGTCGCGTCGGCGCCTGCGGCGACCGAGGCGGCCTCCTCGCTGATGGTGGCCGTGTTCAACCTGGCCATCGCCGCGGGCGCGCTGCTCGGCGGGCTCGCCGTGGACGGGATCTCCGCGCCCGCCGCGCCGCTGGGCGCTGCCGCCCTGATGCTCCTCGCCGCGGTGACGGTCGGGGGCACGTCGGCCCGTCGGCGCGACGGGATCCCCGACTGACCGGAGGGACCGTCCGACAGTGTGCGGGCGGTGCGATCCGTTCGGAACCGCTGTGGCACGTCCCCGGCGCCGTGCGGAGGGGGAAGGGCGGCGCCGCAGCCTGGCCCGGCGGCATCCTCGCGCCCGACGTGAACGCCGACCTCGGTACGGCGGGCACCGTCAACGGCGCCGTCACCGCGGGGTCGTTGACCGGTGCGGGCGGCGCCGAGACCCGCCACCGCCCCTCCAGCGGCTGCCCGCCCCGCGTTCCGGCGCCCGCCGTGCCCGGAGCGGCGCGACCCGGAACGCCCGGCCCGGTGGGTACGGCTCCGGGCCCACCGCCTCCGCGCCCGGCACCGCGGTGGCTCCGGAGAGGAGCGCGGTACCGGATCGGAGCCGAGGGCCGCGCCGGAGGGTTCCTGCCGCGCCCCCGTCCGGCACCCCGGCCGGGCCCGGACCGAGGGCCGGTGCGGTGCGCCGACCGGCGGGGTGGCCCGTACGGGGCGGTGGTGTCGTGGCGGGTGAACCGGCCCTCGGCGGCGCCGCCGAGCCGGCCACCGGAACAGTCATGGTGCTGGTCGTCCGGCGCCGCAGGACCTGACCCGGCGGGCGCGGGGGCCGGCCGTACCGCACCGCCGTGCGAGCCCCTTCGCTGCCGGGAGACAATGATGTCCCAGACGTCCCCCGCCTTCCCTGAGAGCCGGACCGTGCCCGACGACCACCTCCTCGTACGTCCCTACGTGGCCCCCTCGAGCCGCCCGGCCGGCCCGCCGCACCCGGCCGGCCCGGCGGATTCGTTCGGCGCGACCGGGCCAACCTGGCCGCAGACCGGGCCCGTCACCTTTCCCGGACCGATCCCGGGCGTCCGCCCCGACCCGGGCCGGGCAACCGCCCCGGAGCCCGTGTCCGGTCCGGCCTCGCGAACGGCGACCGCCCCGGGGACGGGCACCTCGTACGGCTACGACTACGGCGACGACTACGGCTCTGGCAAACCCCCCGGCCCCGGCCCGGCGAGCGGCGGCCGGCTGCCCGCGTCCCTCCTCGCCCTCCTCGCCCTGTTCGCGCTCGCCGCGGCGGGGTGCCTGGTGCTCCTGCTCAGCGGGCCCGACCCCGAGCCGGCACGGTCCGTACCGCCGCCCGGGCTTCCCGTGCCGGTGCTCCCGCAGCGCGACCCGGGCGCCGACGCCGACGACCCCGCCGCGGCCGCGCCCGAGTCCTCCCCGGCGCCGGCCGGCCCGGCCACCACCGGGGCCGCGTCGGCCTCCGCGCCCGTGCCCGCCTCCGCGTCGCCCGGCCCGACGGGCAACCCCGACCGGAAGCCCCCGCCCGGCGCCTCGCCCACACCACCACCACCGGCCGCCGACGGCACACTGCGCCCGGGTGACCGCGGGCCGGAGGTCCGCGCCCTTCAGGAACGGCTCCACGGGCAGGGGTTCACGTACGTCACCGTCAACGGCGTCTACGACGGCCAGACCCGACGCGGTGTGGCCCAACTCCAGAGCGACCGCGGCATCACGGGCGACCCGAAGGGCATCTACGGCCCGTCCACCCGTTCGGCATTCGACTAGGTTCCGCCCGGCGGGACTCGGGACGCCGGGTTCCAGCCGTGATCAACGGGCGTGTGACGTGACGCACGGGGGCAGGAGTCGTGCGCGGTGGCTCGGGCGAGGCGGGTCTCCGCGGGAGCGTCCCGGCGGGCCCGTTCCGTTCGGCGGCCCGCGCCCCAGGCGCCTGGGCTCAGCGGCCTCCCGCGACGCGCAGGACGGCGCCCGTCGTGTAGGAGGCGTCCGCAGACAGCAGCCACGCGATCGCTCCGGCGACCTCGCCGGGCCGGCCGGCCCGGCCGAGCGGGATGCCGGCCGCCGCCCGGGCGGGGCGGTCCGGGTCGCCCATCGCCGCGTGCATCCCGGTCTCGATGATGCCGGGAGCCACGGCGTTCACCCTGATGCCGTCCGGCCCGAGTTCCTTCGAGAGCCCCACGGTCAGGGCGTCGGTCGCCGCCTTGGTCGCCGCGTAGTGCACGTAGTCCCCGGGGCTGCCGAGGGTGGCCGCCGCCGAGGAGACGTTCACGATCGACCCGCCGCCGGACCCCGCCATGTCCCGCGCGGCGCGGCGGCAGCACAGCAGGTATCCGAAGAGGTTCACGTCGACCACGCGCCGCAGGTCCGCCGTAGCGGTGTCGGCGAGCCGGCCCAGCGGACCGGTCACGCCCGCGTTGTTCACCAGGCCGTTCACCGTGCCGAGTTCGGCCCCCGCGATGTCGAAGAGCCGCTCGACGCCGCACTCCTCCGACGTGTCGCCGCGTACGGTCACGCACCGCGAGCCGAGTGCCCGCACCTGCTCGGCGACGGACGCCGCGGCCTCCTCGTCGCGCAGGTACCCCAGCGCCAGGTCGTGCCCGTCGGCGGCGAGCCGCAGACAGACGGCGGCGCCGATGCCCCTGCTGCCGCCGGTGACGACGGTGACCGGGCGAGGTGTCATGGGGGCCTCCTGTGCGACGGACGAGCGGGTGCCGGTGGAGCCCATGCTGCCAGGTCGTGATCGCCGGGCGCCGGTGACGGGCACCGCGATATGCGGTGGACCAGGGGAAATCGGTCGGCGAGAGTGGGGACGTCGCCGCGGGCCCCGACCGGGCGCGCGGCCGGCCACACCGTCACGTACGAGGAGCCCGACCATGTCGACCCTGCGGGTCACCGCCGAAGAGCTGACCGTCCACGAGCACCCGAACGCCGACGCGCTGGAACTGGCCCAAGTCGGCCTCTACCGCGCCGTCGTCGCCAAAGGCGCCTACAAGAGCGGCGAGTTCGCGCTCTACATCCCCGAACAGGCCGTCCTGCCGGCCGCTCTGATCGAGGAGCTGGGACTGACCGGCCGGCTCGCCGGAGGTTCCGCCGACCGGGTCAAAGCCGTCCGGCTGCGCGGCGAGCTCTCCCAGGGGCTGGTGTGCCGGCCGCGCGCCCTCGCCGACGTCGACCTGGCGCGCGCCGCCGAGGAGGGCACGGACTTCGCGGAGCTGCTCGGCATCACGAAGTGGTCGCCGCCCGTCCCCACCACGATGAGCGGCGACGTCGAGTCCGCCCCCGACCTGATGCCGTGGGTCGACATCGAGAACCTCCAGCGCTATCCGGACATATTCGAGGCCGGCGAGCCGGTCGTCCTCACCGAAAAACTGCACGGCACCGCCTCGCTGTTCACCTACGTCGTCGACGGCGCGCGGTCCCTGGTCTCCTCCAAGGGGTTCGGCTCGAGGAGCCTGGCGCTCAAGGAGGACGAGCGCAACCTGTACTGGCGTGCCGTACGCGGCCACGGCGTCCCCGCGGTCGCGGCCGCCCTCGCCGCCCGTCTCGGCGCGACCCGGATCGGGATCTTCGGAGAGGTGTACGGCGCGGGTGTCCAGGACCTGGCGTACGGGACCAACGTGCGCACCGCCGAAGCGCCGCCCGGGTACGCCGTCTTCGACGTCTGCGCCGAGATCGACGGCCAAGTGCGCTGGCTGGACCCGGCCGAGGTGCTGGACGATGGCGAACTCCCGCTGGTCCCACGCCTGTACGAGGGGCCGTACGCGCTCGCCACGGTGCTGGAGCTGGCCAGCGGCCGGGAGACCGTGTCCGGGCGGGAGCTCCACCTGCGCGAAGGGGTCGTCATCAGGCCGGCGACCGAGCGGCACAGCCCGGTGGTGGGCGGCCGCGCCATCGCGAAGGCCGTCAGTCCGGCCTATCTGACCCGCAAGGGCGGCACGGAGTACGAGTGACCGGGCCCGGGCCCGGGCCCGGGCCCGCCGCGAGCCGCGGCCCCCGGCCCAGGCCTCGGCGCCGGCCTCGGCGCCGCCCCCCGGCAGTCCCGGGCCCTCCGGCCGGGGCCGCGGGGGACCCGGCCGGGCCTGCCCGCACCGTCCCCGCACCGTTCGTGCACACTCTTCCGATGGAACCGGAACCCGTACCGACGGCCGCTCCCGCCCCGGCGGACCACGGGGGCGGCCGCCTCTTCCGGGCGCTCACCGCGCCGGGCGAGCCGCCGGTGCGCCCGCTGCCGCCCGAGGTGTCCGCGCTGCTCAGGACCCTCGCCGCGCCGCCCCGGCTGGCGGCGCACCTGCGGTTGGTGCACGACGTGGCGTACGAACTGGAGGATCTCCTGGTCGGACACCTGGTCCGGGCGGCCGGGGAGGAGCCCTGGGCCGCATTCCTCGCTCTGGACGAGGTGCTCGGAAGGCTCGCCGACGGTGCGGACGCGAGGCTCGCGTTCCAGGCCGCCCATCCGGTGGCCGCCTGACAAGTCGACCGAGGGGTGACGGTGGCGGTGACGACGCGGGGCGGCTCGCGGACGAGCTGGATCTCCGGCAGTGCGTCGGGCTGTTGACCGGCGCCGACACCTGGCACACTCCCGCCGAGCCGGCCGTGGGGCTGCGCCGGATGGTGTTCTCCGACGGGCCGGCCGGGCCGCTCGGGCTGCCGCTCGTACAGGCGATGCGCGCCACGCGCGCCCGGTGCGCGGACCGGGCTGAGACGAGGGCCGGGTGTCCGGACTCGGCGTCCTGCTGGGCGACGAGGCCCGCCGCAAGGGCGTCCACGTCCTGCTCGCCCCCGCGCTGAACCTGCACCGCAGCCCTCACGCCGGCCGCCCTTCGCGTGCTGTGCCGAGGACCCGCTGCTCGTCGGCCGTACCGGGGGAGCGGTGACGGCCTGCGTACGGGCCCTGCGGCACTGGTCCCCGCTCCGCGCAACCCTGGAGGCCCGAGCGGCCGCACGAGCCCTGGCCGCACGAGCCCAGCCGCACTCCGCCGCGCCCGGACGGGGGCGTTACGCTGCGGCCATGGACACTGGGGGGCGTACGGCGACAGGGGTGGGGACCGGGGCGGGCGCGCCAGCCGGGGGAGGGGCGGCGGGGGCGCCGACGCTGGAGGACGTGGCCCGCGCCGCCGGCGTCTCCCGGGCGACGGTGTCGCGGGTGGTGAACGGGGTCCGCAACGTCGACCCGGCCATCCAGGAGGCCGTCCGCCGGGCGGTCGCCTCGACCGGGTACGTGCCGAACCGGGCGGCCCGCTCGCTCGTGACGCGGCGGTCCGGCACGGTCGCCCTCGTGGTCTGCGGCGCGGGTGCCGATTCACCGCGAGGCGGAGACGAGTTCGCGGCCGGTGTCTTCCAGGACCCCTTCTTCGGCCGGGTGGTCAGCGGCGTGGTCCGGGCGCTCCGGCCGCGCGGGGTGCACCCGGTGCTGATGTTCGCCGACGGCGCCGAGGACCGCGCCGAGGTGCTCGCGTACCTCGCGCAGGGCAACGCCGACGGAGCCCTGCTCGCCACCACCAGCCCGCGGGACCCGCTGCCCGGGATGCTCGCCGGGGCGGGGCTGCCCGCGGTCCTGTTCGCGCGCCCGGCGGCCGGGGTGCCGATCGACCACGTCGACCTGCTGCACCGCGAGGGCGGCGCGCTGGCCGCCCGGCACCTGCTGGCGCGCGGGCGCCGACGCCTGGCGGCGATCGGCGGCCCGGCCGACGTACCGGCGAGCCAGGAGCGGCTGGCGGGCTTCCGGGAGGCGGCGGGTGACCGGGTGAGGGTGGCCGAGGGGGACTTCACCCTGGACGGGGGCGAACGGGCGATGCGGCGGCTCCTCGCCGAACAGCCGGATCTGGACGGGGTGTTCGCCGCCAACGACGTGATGGCGCACGGGGCGTGCCTGGTGCTCGGCGAGCACGGCCGCCGGGTCCCGGACGACGTGGCGGTCGTCGGCTTCGACGACTCCAGCGCCGCCGCGGCGTGCCGGCCGCGGCTGACGACCGTGCGTCAGCCGGTGGAGGACATGGCGGCCGAGATGGTCCGGCTCCTCCTGGACCGGGTGAGGGGCGCGGCCCCCGCAGAAGCGGAGGCCGTGCTGTTCGCTCCCGAGCTGGTGATCCGCGCGTCGGCGTGAGTCCGCGCCGGCTCCGGCGACCGCGCCCCGAACCGTCGCGCCGTACCCGTACCCCGGCCGCTCCGTGGGCCCGGGTGCCGCCCCCCGGGCCCGCAGCCCAGCCCCCGGCCGTACCGCGCCCCCCTCGCCGCCCTACGCCTGCCGGGCCGCCGCCGCCCCGCCGCGGACGTCCAGGGCCGTGCGCCAGCCCGGGGGTTCCGTCTGCGGTTCGGGGGTCGCGCGGCGGCCGCCCGTGGTGAAGAACGCCGAAAGGGGGAGGGTGGCCGCGCCCACCGTGACCGCGTCCGGGCCCAGGGAGCCCAGGCTGATGGCGACCCGGCCGGCCGGGTGGCGCAGGGAGTACCGCGTCGCGTGCTCCCGTACCGCGGGGAGGATGTGCGGGCCCAGCATCAGGCCCGCCCAGCCGCCGATCAGGATCCGCTCGGGCCGGAACAGGTTGATCAGGTCCGACAGGCCGGCGCCCAGGTACTCCGCCGTCTCCTCCAGCACCGCCAGCGCGACAGGCTCCGCCTCGCCCGCCGCCGCGAGCAGCGCGGCCACGGCCTCCTCCTCGTCGGCCGAGTCCTCCGGGCGCCCGCCCCGCTCGGTCCACCGCGCCAGGAGGGACTCCGCCCCCGTGTACGCCTCCAGGCAGCCCAGGGCCCCGCACCGGCACCGCCGGCCCCGTACCGACACCGTCAAGTGGCCCCACTCCAGCGGGGTTCCCTCCGTGGTGCCGCCCTCCGGCGAGCCGTCCGTGATGAGGCTCGCGCCGACGCCCGAGCCGAACAGCACGACCACCGCCTCGCGGGCCCCGCGTCCCGCGCCGAACCACATCTCCGCCTGGCCGAGCGTGCGGGCGCCGTTGTCGATGATGTACGGGACGTCCTCGGGCAGGGCCCCCGTCGCGCGCAGCAGCCCCTCCAGGGGCACCGCGTCCCAGCCGATGGTCTGTCCGTGCACCACCGCTCCGCCGGGGGCCCCGCGGTCCACGATGCCCGGGACGCCGACCCCGACGCCCAGCAGCCGTTCGGTACCGACTCCGGCCTCGGCGAGGACCGTGGCGATGCCGGTCCGGATGTGGTCGACGATGGGGCCGACGTCATAGCAGCCGCGCGGCAGCAACGGCGTCTCGGTGCGCGCGAGTTCGGTCAGTGTGAGGTCGAACAGCTCGACCCGGACGCGGGTTTCGCCGACGTCCACCCCGATCATGTGGGCGCTGCCGGGCGCCACGCGGAGCAGGGTGCGGGGGCGGCCGCCGTCGGAGTCGACGACGCCCGCCTCCTCCAGCAGTCCGTCCGCGATGAGCTCGCCCACGACATTGCTGACGGATCCCGAGCTCAGCCCGGTGGCCGGCCCCAGTTCCTGCCGGCTCATCGGCCCGCCGAAGTACAGCCGTTGGAGTACGGCGCTCCGGTTGCCGCGCCGCAGGTCCCGCACCGTTCGTCCGCTACGCCCCGTGGTCATCTGGTCCCTTCCGCAGTGACGTCGGCGTCACTCCGCTCGCAACATACCCTTGCGCGACCCCGTGGCGCGACCCTTGGGCGCGGCTTAACTCACGCTCTAAATTAAGCGCGGGACGAAAACGAACCAGTGGAGATGGCGGGCCGGTCGGCCCCCGGCGCCTCCCCGCCGACCTCGCGCGCCTTTCTCCGGCCCTGCCGAACGGGACCGCTCCGGCTGACACCCGGCCCGACCCCGCGCAGCGCCGCGCCGCGCCCGCCCCGCTTCGGGGGACGGGCGCGGCGTGCGTGGTGGGATGGCTCCGGGGCGGGGTCCACCATCACACGGAGAGGTCGGAACATGGCCGAGGCCACCATGAGGGCGATTGCCTACGAGACGTACGGCGGGACGGAGGTGCTCGCCGAGACCCGGCTGCCGCTGCCGAAGGTGGGTCCGGGCGAGGTCCTGGTCCGGGTCAGGTACGCGGGCGTCAACCCCGTCGACTGGAAGATCATGTCCGGCGGGCTCGACGCCCTGATGCACGTCGTGTACCCGGTCGTCCCCGGCTGGGACGTCGCCGGCACCGTCGAACGCGTCGGGATCGACACCCCCGAGTACGCCGAGGGCGACGAGGTCATGGCGTACGCCCGCAAGGACTACGTGCACGGCGGCACCTTCGCCGAGTTCGTGACCGTCCCCGTACGCGCCCTGGCGCACAAGCCCGCCTCCCTCGGCTGGGCCGAGGCTGCCGGACTCCCGCTCGCAGGGCTCACCGCCTACCAGGTGCTCACCCGGCTCGGCACCGGCGCGGGCGACACCGTCCTCATCCACGGCGCCGCGGGCGGCGTGGGTTCCCTCGGCGTCCAGATCGCCCGCGCGCTCGGCGCCCGCGTCATCGGTACCGCCTCCCCGCGCAACCACGACCGGGTGCGCGCCCTCGGCGCGGAACCCGTCGCGTACGGGGACGGCCTCGCGGACCGGGTGCGCGCGCTCGCCCCCGACGGCGCCACCGTCGTCGCGGACTTCGTCGGCGGCGTCCTCGACGTCACCCGCGAGGTGCTCCACGACGACGGCCGGCACGCGTCGATCGCCGACCCCACCGTCACCGGCTCCGGCGGCGAGTGGATGTGGGTCCGTCCGGTCGGCACCGACCTGGCCGAACTGGGCCGGCTCGCCGACTCGGGCAAGCTGAAGGTCACCGTCGCCGAGACCTTCCCCCTCGCCGAGACGGCGGCCGCCTTCGCACTCAGCCAGGACGGCCACACCGCCGGGAAGATCGTGATCGAGGTCTGAGCACGCCGCGGGCCCCCGCGGCACCGGACCGTCCGACACGCCGAGCGTGCAGGCACTGCCGTACGCCGTTCTCCCACACCGGCTGCACGTGCTTCAGCTGCCGGACCGGACCGACCCCGGGTCCACCGGGAGCCACCCGTCGGGCGACGAGTTGGGCGGACTCGCAGGGGCTCTCTCGCATGGCCCGGAAGACGCGGGGCGGCCGCCGGGCCGCCCCGCGTCTTCCGGGGGTCAGGGGTGGATCAGGGGAACGACAGGACGGTGGAGGGAACGGTCGAGGTGCCCGAGGTAGGGGCACCGATGCCGTTGATGACGTGCTCGTACTGGCCGTTGCCGCCGAGCGAGACGACCAGGAGGTCGTGGAACTTCACGCCGGGCTTCACCGGAGCCTGGAAACCGTGTTCCTGACGGATCGTCGGGTCCACGTTGTAGTAGCAGTAGCTGCCCAGGCCCCAGCCCTCGTGGGTGGTGACCGAGTCGGCGACCTTGTAGGCCGCGTAGCCCTTGATGGCGCCGTTCTGGATCGCGGCCTGGTTCGGCGCGTCGTACGCCTTCTCGTTCTGGAAGAAGATCGTGCGGCCGCGCTCGCCGTTCCACTCCACGTCGTACTTGTTGAAGTGCTCGACGAACAGGCCGGTGGCGAGCACGTCGTCGCCGTTCACGCGGAACCCGTAGTCGGAGCGGTTGGTCTCCCAGCCCACCCCGTCGCCGTGGTCGGCACGCCAGATCCAGGTGTGGTCGACGATCGTGTCGTGGTTGTTGACCACCATGCCGAGCGTCGCCTTGCCGGCGCCCGCGCCGCCGACCCGGATGAAGACGTCCTGGACGGTGGTCGGGTTCGCCGCGTGGTCCGTGGTGGCGCCGGCCGGGCCGACCTCCAGCAGGGTGGGCGAGTTGACGGTGCCGGCGTCGATCAGGAAGCCGGCGAGCTTCACGCCGTCCACGTCGGCCACCTTCATCGCGGTGATCCCGTTGTCCGGGACGATCGTGGCGAGGCCGAGGCCGAGCACGACGGTGTCCGGGCGGTTGACCTGGATGGTCTGGTTGACGTGGTACACCCCGGGCGTGAACAGCAGGTGCAGGCCCTGCGTCAGCGCCGCGTTGATCGTGGCCGCGCTCGCGCCCGGCTTCACGACGTAGAACTGGCTCAGCGGGATCGACGAGCCCTGCGGCGCGCCGTTGCCCCAGGAGGTGCCGCGGGCGTTGGTGCGCTTGGCCGGGACGAAGACCTTGTAGTCGGCGCCGTCCAGGTACAGGAACGGCTTCTCACGGGAGACGGGGGTCGTGTCCAGGGTGGTGTACGGCGGGTTCGGGTACGACTGCGCGGGTGCGCCCTGGGTGCCGGAGAACACCTGGTTCCACACCGCGTTGGACCAGCCGCCGATCGAGCTGTCCCGGGTGTACCACTGCTGCTGCGAGTAGTTGCCCACCTGGCCGTCGATCTTGGAGTCGGCGATGTAGCCGCCGGAGGCCCAGCCGTAGCCGTTCGGAGCGAGGTTCAGCCCGCCCTTGACGTGCATCCGGCGGAACGGAGCGGCCTGCGAGACGGCCCAGCGGTTGGTTCCGTTGACCGGGTTGAGGGCGAGGTTCTCCGCCGAACGCCAGAAGTTCTGCGTGGCGTTGCCCCCGAACCAGCCCGCGTCGACGGTCACGTCGCCGTTGATGGTGGTGTCGTCGGGATTCAGGCCGAGGCCCGAGATGGAGGTGTAGAAGCCGATCTGCGCGTTGAGCCCGTTGTACGTGCCGGGCTTGAACAGGAACTGGTAGCGGCCCGAGCCGAACTGCGCCGACTCCTGCTGGGCGAAGACCTGGTCAAGGCGGCCCTGGATGTTCGGCGTCGACGGATCGAAGACGATCACGTTCGGTCCGAGGTCGCCGCCGCCGGGGATGACCGGTCCGGTGCCGGTCGTGCCGTAGACCTGGAACTCCCAGAGGGAGTAGCCGTATCCGGTGGTGCGCTGGGTCCCGTACACCCGGACGTACCGGGCGGTGCCGGTGACGTCGTGGGTGACGTTGCCGCCCGCGCCGGCGGTGGTCGAGTAGGCGGTGTACCAGGTGGAACCGTCGGTGGACAGCTCGACGCGGTACGCCTTGGCGGCGGCGGCCTCCCAGCGCAGTACGACCCGGCTCAGCTGGGCCGGTGCGCCGAGGTCGACCTGTATCCATTGCGGGTCGGCGAACTGGCTGGACCAGCGGGTGCCGTTGTCGCCGTCGACGGCCGCCCCGGCGGGGGTGCCGGCGCCCTCCAGGCTGGAGGCGGTGGCGGGCTTGCCCTGCGACAGCAGGACGGGTGCCGCGTGGGCGGCGGTGCCGGGCAACAGCACGAGGAGGGCGGCGACCAGCGCCGCGGCGAGCGCCGCGACCGCGAGGCGCGGCGGACGGTCGGAGAGGAGGGGCATGCGGGGTGCTCCTGACGTCGGGGATCCGGGGGGATCGAAGCGTGAGTGAACTGCCCGCAGAGGAGGCCGTCAAGGGTTTGAGCGTTCATGAACTGAAGATCAAACGGTGTGTCAACTGCGTATCAGGCCTGTGAACTTGCAGTTCCTTCAATCCTTGTGAAAAGTGTTGACGAAAAAACTCGACAGCGCTGTACTGAGGCTCCTGACCGTTCCGTTCCGCCGCGCCCGCAGGGCGGGACGGAGCCCGGGGTGGCGTTCGGGAAGTGTCCGGACCGTGGGCCGCCGGGACGGTGTGCGTTCGTTGGTCGTCGCTACGGACGCACGGCGCGGGCTGCCCGCAACGGCCTTCGGCGGCCCGGGCCCGCCCTGCCCCGGTGCCGGCACCGGGCCGGTCCGAGGGACGGCTCGCGCAGGGGGAGAGCCGTCCCGCGGGGCCGGGAGGCGCCCGCACGGCAAGGAGCTCCGCGTGCACGATGCAGTGCGGCCCAGCGGCCTCACCCGTACCAGCTCCCATGGGCCCGCGGACGGGTCGCGGATCGCCGTCGTCCTGTTCGGTTCGGCGGCGTGGGGGTCAGGGGAGGTCCGGGACGGCCCCGGCCGGGGCCCAGGTGACGTCGACCCCCGGCAGGCCGGACGACCAGGGCGCCGCCAGCCGGGCCAGCCGCGCGGCGTCCGGCGGGGTCGGACCCAGGCCCACCGCGTACCGGACCAGGCCCGGGCCCGTCTCGAAGGGCCGGGGCCAGGCGTGCGCGTCCGTGGTGCCCGCCTCCTCCAGGGCGCCGAGCAGCGCCCGCAGCCGGCCCCTCGTACGGCCGAGGGCGTCCTCGAACCCCCCGGCGGCCGGCGTCCGCACGGTCACCACCGCCCACGCGGCGTGCCGGCGGTGCAGCGGGGGTGCGGCCAGGACCGCCTCGAAGGCCCCGGGGTCCGCAGGGTCATCCTCCAGCGCCTCCCAGGCCCGGTACAGCTCCCGGACCAGCAGATCGCGCATGCCGGGCCCCACCTGGGCGGTACAGCTGCGCACCGGCTCCGACGGCGTCAACACGGTCACCGCACCCCCGGCCGGCGCCCGGGCCGTTCCCGGGAGCAGGGCCACCGGATCGCGCCAGTCCCAGGCCGCCCACGTGGCGAAGAACTCCCGCCGCAGGGAGGCGTGTTCCACCGGACCGGCCTCCCGCACCGTGCGCGCCGCGAGCACCGCCCAGGCGATGCCCGGCAGCCCGCCGAACGGTGCCGAGTCCAGTCCGCGGGCGCGCGCCCACGCCTTGACCTCCCGTGCCAGCCGGGTGAACGCGGCGGTGTACTCCGCCCCCGTGGCCTCCCGTACGGCGTCGGCGTCGCTCAGCGCGCTCAGCGCGACGGCCGCCGCCTCGCCCAGCTCGGCCCGCCGCGCGAGCGCCCGCCCCGGCTCCAGCAAGCCGCAGCCCACGACGGCCAGGTCCACCTCCAGCGGCCCCACGCCGAAGCGCAGCCCCGGCACTCGGGCGCCGGTCACCTCCCGCATCCGCTCCGCCTCCGGCAGCTCCGCCGTCAACCTGGCCCGTACGTCGTCCAGTTCGGGATCCCCCGGGAGGGCCGCCACCAGATCGAGATCCGCCCGGGACAGTGCGCAGCGCATGCGTCGCGACCCGGCGACGCGGACCACACCGTCACCGAGCGCCGTCGCCACCCGCGCGGCCACCACTCGGGCGCGCTCCTCGGCTGCCGGTTCCTCGGCGGCCGACACGTCGCCGGTCACCCCGTCGGGCCCGCCCCGAGCCGGGGGCTCGGCCGTCCACCGCACCTCGCCCGTGCCCAGCGTCACGGTCGCCCGCACCCGCATCGGTCCGTCCCCGCGCCGCGAGAGCACCGCCAGTTCCCCGACCCGCGCGGACGCGCCGCCGCCGAGCCGCGCCGCGCACTCGGCGAGCAGGCGCTGCGGGTCCCGGCTCCGCCCCAGGGTCAGGTGCGGGGTGTAGCCCCGCTCCGCGTCGGCGCGCCCCCGGCACCCGGGGAACCGCTCGACCAGAGCCCGCCGCAGCTCCTGCCACGGAGCCGCGCCGGCCGCCGCCGGATCGAGCCACACCGTGGCGTCCTCGCGGTGTCCGAAGCCGTACACGCCCTCCGTGCGCGCGGTGAACGCCGGTACCCCGGAGACCGCCTCCGCGAGCAGGGGCAGGGCCTCATCGAAGCAGTGCTCCGGTACGAAGCCGAACAGCAGGTTCACGTGCGCCGGCCACTCGTCGACCCCCGGATCGTGCCTGCGCCGCAGGTCCGCCACCCGCGGGTCCTGCGGCGGCAGCCAGGCCACCGCGGTCCGCGCCGTCGCCGGTACGCCGAGCCGCGCGGGACCTCCGGCCTCCCGCGCCACGAACTCCACCGTGGCCTCGACGCCGTAGTGGTCGGAGACGAACAGCCCCTCCGGACCGGGCGCGTCCCCGCGCAGCCCGGCGCGCTCCACACGGGCTCCGGCCGCCCCGAGCAGGATCCGGTCCAGCCGTGCGGCCCGGCCCGACAGGGATCCGACCGCCGCCAGCGGATTGGCCGTCGGGTCGAACGTCGGAGTTGCGTCAGCGGCCCCGTGCACCTCGCTCCAGGCGTCCCGCATGCCGAGCGCCGCCGCCGGACCGTCCGCCCCGGACCGGCCGTCGTTGAAGTCGCCCAACAGGGCGACCCCCGCTCCGGCCTCGGCCGTGACCCCGCCGAACCCCTCGGCCAGGCGGGCGAGTTCGACGGCCCGTCGCGCGTGCCCGTCCTGGGTGTGGTCACTGGTCAGGTGGGTGGCGGCGACGACCAGCGCGCCGGCCGAGGTCTCCACCGCCACGACGGTGACCGCCTTGTGCGGCCCCAGCGCGTGCGCCGCGGCCTCCCGTACGGGCAGCCGGCTGAGCACCAGCAGCCCGTGCTCGGCGACGTCGCGACCGGCCGGATCCGTGCCCACGGTGTAGCCGGCCCGTACCCAGGGCGCGGCCAGGAGCATGCCGAGCAGTCCGGGCTCGACCTCCTGGAGCGCGATGACGTCGGCGTCCGCGGCCGCGAGGTCGGCCAGCAGCAGCGGCCTGCGCCGGGCGGTGGCGATGCGCGGGGCGTCGTACCGGTCCCAGAGCGTGTTCCACGTCAGGAGCCGCACCCGGTCGGGGGCGCCCGCGCCGCGGCGCGGCCCGGCCTCCGCCGGCCGCCACGCGCCGCCGCCCGCCGGATCCCACGCGTACGGGGTGCGGGCGGTGAAGAACGGCGCCCGCAGCAGCCGGGGGTCACGGACCCGCCCCGCCGACGTCGCGTCGATCCGGTCCACGCCGGTGGCCCGGTCCCACACCAGCTCGCCGTCCGCCTCGACGAACAGCACGCGGTGCCAGGGGATGTCGCCGCCGGGTACGAACGACGGCAGCGGCACGCGCTTCGGCGCCGCCCCGCGCTGGAGCAGCCCGAGCACGAACCGCGCCGGGTCGAACCGGGGGTCCCAGCGGACCTGGTGGTACAGCTCCTCGCTCGTCCGCATCAGTGGCCCCCGCCGTTCGCGGCCAGGCTGCCGGCCGTGTCCTCGACGTGCCCGCCCGCGCCGACGTACCACGTACGGTGCGCCTGGCCCGGGTAGGGCGGGCTGAACCGGTGGAGCTGCGCGCTCAGCACCTGCGGGGGCACGGGGTGCGGGCGCACGGCATTGCGGCGCACCAGCTCCTCCTCGCCGACGAGCACCACGGCGTGCGTGACGAGGGCGTCGCGGCGCCGGGCGACCGAACCGGCGAGTCCGCGCTGCTGGTCGGTGAGCGAGGTGGCGTCCCACACCACCGTGCCGCCGCGGGCCAGTGCGGCGTCGAGCCGGTCCAGACCCTCGCTGAGCACGGCGGCGTTGGCCCGCTGGTCCGCCCGCGCCCCCCGGGCCCCGCGCAGGTCGTCGAGACTGATGTAGGTGTCCACTCCGGGCAGGGCACGGCCGAAGGTGCTCTTGCCGCTGCCCGAGGGCCCGGACAACTGCACCAGGCGCGGAAACGATCCGTCACGCCATCGCCAGGTCGCCGCCACGGCCTCCTCGGCGCCGGTCCCCGCGCCCGTGTCCACCATCGCACCCGCACCCGCACCCGCACCCGCACCCGCTCCGGGACCCGAGATCCGGCCCTGGGCGAACGCGCGCCGCGCCTCGGCCCAGCAGCGGTCCGCCGCGTCCTCCCCGAGCCCGGCCAGGGACTCGCGCAGGGCCGCCCGCAGGGACCGGAGCGGGTCCGCGCCCAGCAGCCCCGCCTCTTCGGCACACAGCGCCGACCACTCGGCGCACTCCCGCGCCGCGGCGCCGTCCGCGCCCCCGCCGGGGAGCAGCGTGCCGGCGAGCGCGTGCAGCACCGCGAGATCGGCCGCCGCCGACAACCGCACCAGCCCGGCCCGCCGCTCCGCGTCCGGGAACGGCCGCTGGAGGTACGGGTACAGCCCCACGAGGTCGGCGACCCGGCGCGCGAGCGGCATCCCGAGCGGCCCCGCCGCCAGCCGCGCGGCGATCCGGGCCCGCGGGGCACCGTGCAGCACGGCGGCCAGCACCCCGGCCAGCCGGTCCTCGCCCGTACGGCCCCACCCGTCGACGCGGGCCGTCACCTCGGCGACCGCCCCTGCGAGGCCGGAGCCCACCGCGAACGGGATGCCCTCAGCGCCCCGGGCGTCCCCGGCACCCGAGGCGTCCCCGGAGTCCGCCGCGGCCCCCGACCCGTCGGCGGTCATCCCCACCGCCTCCAGCAGCCCCGCCACGTCGGCCTCGGCCCCGGACCGGACCGCCCACAACGGAGCTGCCGGACCCAACCCGTTGGGAACCACCGCCGCGAACATCCAGTGCGTGTCCGTCTGCACGTGGCCGCCGCGCACCCACTTCGCGACGTACCGCCCGAAGTTCTCGCGGGCGAAGCCGTCCACGGTCCGGACGACGTACCCCTCCTGCCGGGCCGTGTCGACCTTGAGCCTGCGCAGCGCGCGCTCGTCGTAGGTGCCGCGCCACAGGACGCGCGGGGCGGGCACCCCGAGGCCGCGCAGGAACCGCACGGTCCGGTCCCAGTCCAGGCAGTGCTCGCCGTCCCACACCGAGAAGCCGTAGAACCAGCTGTCCAGGTCCTCGTACGCCAGCGAGTGCCGGGCGTACAGGTTCTCCCCGCAGACCCGCCAGCCGTCCGGGATCCCGGCGCCGATCCGGCCCTGGAGGCCCTTGACCCACGCCCGCGAGGGATGGTGCGCGGAGTCGAGCGACCGCGCGTGCAGGCCGTCCGCGTACAGGGTGGTGTTCTCCCCGTCGAGCTTCTCGGTCACCACGACCTCGCGCCCGGCCATGCCGCCCGGCCCGGTGGCCCGCACGTCGTCCGCGGTGGCCCCCGGGGACCAGGGCAGATGTGCCGTACGGGGGTAGTGCGTGCGCATGATCCGCTCCTGCTCGACGATCCGGGGCCCCGTCACTCTAGGTATCCGGCCCCGGAGCGGCCACCGATTAACCCCGCCGGCGAGCACGGGCGGTCACCCCCGCCGACGAGCCCCGCCGCCCGACCCCGTCACCCGCGCCGCCCCGCCGTCAGCCGCCCCGCCGTCAGCCGCCGACCGGCACCGCCGCCGCCAGCCGGCCGCCCTCGGCGAAGTGCAGCCGGTCCAGCCGCGCCGCGTACGGCCAGCCCGCCGCCCGGTAGAAGCACAGGTCGCTCGGGATCGGGACCTCCCGCAGGTCGGCGGCGTGCGTGCCCTCCGGCAGCTCGGCGGCCGCCGCGAGCAGCGGGTCGGCCGCGCCGGCCCACTCGCGCACGGGTGCGGGCCGCGGCCAGGGCTCGCCGGTGTTGGGCTGCATCCACCGCGAGTCGCAGGCGACGCGGCCCGCGAGGTCGGCGCGCTCCGCCGCCTGCCGGGCCAGCCGGGCGTACGTCAGCAGCAGGTCCGGCAGCGACTCCGCCACCAGCGTCACCTCGGGGTACTCCCGCAGCTCCTTGGGGCTGGTCGACACCGAGACGGCGTACCCCCACCGCCCGTCCTCCCGGTCGAGGCGGATCTGCACGAGGACGCCCTTGCGGCCGGAGTCCATCCGGGCCACGGGCCAGTACGTTCCGTCACCGCCCAGCATCCGGTGCAGCTCGGCGTCCACCATGTGCTCGGGGCCCCCGGGGAGCAGCCGCAGCGCGGGCAGCCCCGTCACGGTGACCCCGCCGACCTCGCGGAGCACGCCGCGGACGTCCTCGGGCACCGGGACCGCCCAGCCGTCCATGTCGGCGTCGGTGCAGCCCGGTTCGACCCCGACGAACCCCGGGAACCGTACGGCCAGTTCCCGCAGCTCGGCCACGGCCCGCCCGGCGGCGTCCGGGGGAACGGTGTGCCGCCGTACCGCCCGGCCGAGGAAGTCGCCGCTGACCACGCTGCGCAGCAGGAGGGCGCGGCCGTCGCCCGCGATCCGGAACTGGACCTCGCTGCTGCCGGTGTCGGCTGTGTGGTGCGCCGTGGAGAAGTACGGCTCCCACACCACGGAGCAGGGGTAGCCGGGCAGGGCGCGCAGGTCCACCAGGTCGGTCAGCGGATCACCGCGCCCGACGAGCGCGGCGAGTTCGGTGTCGGTCCCCTCGGCCACCTCGACGCTGGAGGTCGCCGTCGCGGAGTGCTCGGCCCGCGGCTGCTCCTCCACCCCGGCGGCGAGCCGCTCGGTGACACCGGCGAGCCAGCCCACGAAGTCCGCCGCCCGGACGGTGACGTCCGGGTCGTACCCCGAAGCGTTGACCCCCACGACGGGACCCCAGCCTTCGGCTCCGACCCCGACGATCAGCGAGCCCTCACCCAAGTCGGTCTCGCCGAGGGTCCAGTAGCCGTCACCGAACACCTCGCGTCCACGCGGCCCGAAGCGGTACTCGTGCTCCTCGGTCTCCAGCCCGCCGATCTCCCGGAGCACGGCCCGTACGTCGTCCGGCACGGGGACGTTCCAGCCGTCCAGCTCCGCGTCCGTGAATCCGTCGAACAGCTCGACCTCGTCCGCCCGCTGCTGCGCCAGTTCCCTCAGCGCCCGCACGGCCGCCGACGCCACCCGCACTCCCGCGTCGTTCATGTCTTCCGCTCCCGAGTCGTCCGCCTCACGCTTCCGAACCATATCCGCCGCCCGCTACCGGCACAGGGCCACGATCGACGGCGACACCGTGCCCCGGGCGGCCTCGCAGAGCGGCGCCATGTCGTACGTCCGCCGCGGCGCGGGCCGGGAACCGGCCTTCGCGGCCCCCCGCTTGCGGGGCGTGGCGGGGGCCGCCGCCGGGGTCCGGCGGGCGGGTTTCACGGCCTTGGCCCGGCGCGGGCGGCGCGGCTCGGCAGCGGCGGCACCCGGGCGGGCGGCGGTCCGGGCGGCGGTCCGCGAACCGGGCGCGTCCGCCCGCCCCGGACCCGTCCGGGCGTCCGGCGCCGGGGGAGCGTCGGCGGGAGTCGCGGGCGCGGGCCCGGCGGGGCTCGGGAGCCGGCCCAACGGCCAGGCCGCGGGCTCCGGTCGGGCGGGCTCGGGACGGGCCGGCCCGGGGAGCGGCCGCGGCGCCTCGGGCGGCACGGCGGGACGTACGGTCACGCAACCCGTGGCCATGACGAGCGCGGCAAGGGACAGGGGCAGGGCCCGGCGCAGCTGCATGCGCCCACCCTGCCGCACCCGCGGGCCCGGAACCGTGCCCGTCACGCGGACGGGTGATGTGCCGGGCGGGACGGCGGCCCGCGACCGCCCGGAATTCCCGGGCGGGCCGCCCCCACCCCGTGCTTACATGCGCGCATGGTGTCCACCGACCGACTGCCGGCGTTCGCGGCCATGTCCTTCCTGCTGATCGTCATCCCCGGCCCCAGCGTGCTGTTCGTGATCGGCCGCGCCCTCGCACAGGGCCGGCGAGCCGCCCTCACCACGGTGGTCGGCAACACCCTCGGTGCCTACGTGCTCGTCGTGGCCGTGGCGCTCGGGGTCGGGGCCGTCGTGGAACGCTCGGTCCTGGCCTTCACCGCGCTGAAGCTCGTCGGCGCCGCGTACCTCGTGTACCTCGGGGTCAAGGCGGTGCGCGGGCGCGGCTCGCTGCAGGCGGCGCTGGGCGGTGGCGCCCCCCCGTACGGCAGTCTGCGCACGCTGGGGGAGGGCTTCGTCGTGGGCGTGGCCAACCCCAAGACCCTCGTGTTCTTCGCGGCGGTGCTGCCCCAGTTCGTCGACCGGGGCCAGGGGAGCGTCACGGCGCAGATGCTGCTGCTCGGGCTGGTCTTCAACGTCATCGCGGTGGTCTCCGACAGCGCCTGGGGCGTGGCGGCGGCCGCCGGCCGTACCTGGTTCGCCCGCTCACCGCGCAGGCTCGCCGCCGTCGGCGGCGTCGGCGGTCTCACGATGATCGGCCTGGGCGTCACCGTCGCCGTGACGGGCCGCAAGGAGTAGGGAACCGGGGGCGTCGGTCAGGCCGATGGCTGCGGTGATCCGCTTTCCGGCGGGTTCGCGGTGGACCTGGAGGCTCCTGGAGACGGCCGCGACGATCTCCAGGCCGTGCCGGCCCACCCGGGCGGGGTCGGGCCGCAGGACCACGGGCGCCTCGGGGTTGCCGTCCGAGACGGTCACCTCCGCACAGCCGTCCCGGATGTGGAGGGCCAGAGCACCGGGGCCGGGTGCGTACTTGCGGGTGTTGGTGATCAGCTCGCTGACCACCAGTTCGACGGCGCCCATCGCCTGGTCGGACACCGGGATCCGGTGCACGTCCCGCACCTCCAGCAGGAACGAGCGGGCGAAGTCCCGTGCCGTGGCGATGGGTTCGATGCCCTCGAACACGGCTGTCGCGGATATGGAGGGGACTGACGGGGCGTGCGGTCCGGCTCCCTCTGCCAACTTGTCCATGCGGGCCCACTCCAGCGTCCGGGAGCCGCGCCTCCGGCGGACGGGCCCGTCCCCGGACTGTACGGGCCCCGCACGCCGTACGGGGCGATTTCCGTCGCGGTCGGGTCGGGTCGGGCCGGTCCGGGCCGCGCGGGTTCAGGCCGTTTCGGGCACGGGCCGGAGGCGGGCGACGAGCACGACGATGTCGTCCTCGGGGTCGGCGGCGAACGTCTCCACGAGCTGCGTGCACAGTGCTTCGGGGTCGTCCGGGCCGGCCGCGGCCGTGCTGCTGAGCAGGTCCAGGCGCTCGTACAGGTCGCCGTCGCGGGTTTCGATCAGGCCGTCGGTGACCATGAGGAGACGGCTGCCCGTCCCGACCGGGTGGCTGGTGGCGGGCGGGTGGGGCACGCCGATGCCCAGGAGCGGGCCGTGTTCGCGCAGGAGGCGCGGGGGGTCGCCGGGGGAGAGCAGCAGCGGCGGCAGGTGGCCGGCGTTCGCGACCTGGATGCGTGTGTTGCCCGGTTCGACGAGCACGATGCACAGGCTGGTGGTCCATCCGGGCTCGTGCAGTCCCAGCAGGTGGTCGAGGTGCTCCAGCAGGACGTGCGGGGGGTGGCCCTGGGCGGCGTACGCGCGCAGGGCGAACCGCAGTTGGCCCATGACGACGGCTGCCTGGAGCGAGTGGCCGACGACGTCGCCGACGGCCAGCAGCAGCCCGTGGGGGGTGTCGACGGCTTCGTAGAAGTCGCCGCCGATCTCGGCGGTGGTGGCCGAGGCGAGATAGCGCACGGCGACGTCCACCCCGCGGGTGCGGGGCAGGGCGGCGGGCAGGAAGGCCCGCTGGAGGGTGAGCGCGATCTCGTGCTCCTGGCTGAACCGTTCGACGACGTCCTTGTGCTCGACCGTCAGCTCCGCGTACAGGGCCATCACGCCGGCGTTGGTCTCGGTCAGTTCCTCGTTGAGGTGTTCGAGCTCGTCGCGTTGGGCGTGGGCTTCCTCCAGCGCGGCGATGAGGTCGCGGGTCTGAGCCTGGAGGTCGTCGATCGCACTGCCGGGGGCGTCCGCCGCCAGGAGGCGGAGGACCTCGTCCACGTCCGGGCGGGCGGAGGCGGCGGGAAGGAGGCAGGTGATGTCGATGCGACCGCCGGGCGGGCGGACCGCCGTGGCCGACCCGTTGTCCGCGGCCGGCGCGTACCGGGTCTGCGGGAGCAGCCGGGTGACGGCGGCCAGCGACTCGTCGCCGGGGACGCGCTCGTCGCGCCAGCGCAGCGAGGCCCTGAGCGACGCCGGCTCGCGCAGGACGTCGAAGGCGACGGTCATCGGGGCGGGACGCAGGAGGTCCCGCCCGAGTTCGCTCAGGGCGGTCGCCAGGCGGACCTGGTCGCGGTTGTCGAGGCCGACGGCCTGCGCGACGGCCTTGGCGCGGCGGCGCAGGGCGAAGACGTCCCGATCGGTGCCGACCGCCGTGACCAGTACGCGAGTCCGGTCGTGGGCAGGGGAGACGGGCACGCTCACCATGCCCCCTTGGCGATCACCACGCTGGCATCGTCACGCCGGGTCCCGGCGTGACGCAGGAGTCCCGTGGCGACGAGAGCAGGTGAGTGGTGAAGGAAGGAACCCAGATCACCGGGCTTCCAGCGCTCGCTGAGACCGTCGGAGTGCATCACCAGTGCTCCGCCGAAGGGCATGTGCTGTTCGTAGGTGCGCAGCTGGCGCATCTGGTGGCCGACGATCCCGGGATGGGACAGCAGGTTGGAGCGGAACTCGGGCGTGACGACGGACGCCGAGATGTTGCCGATGCCGCAGAACAGCACGCGGCCGTCCGGCTCCAGGCGGGCGACGGCCACCGCCGCGCCGCGAGTTCCGCGCAGGGCCCGGTGCACCTCCTGCACCGCCTGGTCGGGGAGGCGCGCGGAGCCCTGGCGGAAGGCCTTGACGGCTGCCTGGGAGGCGGCCGCCGCCATCGGGCCGTGGCCCAGGCCGTCGCAGGACATCACCAGCACGCCCGGTCCCGATCCCGCGACGGCTCCGTGAACGAGCTCGGAGCGGACCTTGCCCGGCCCGCCCGTGGGCCGGAGGCGACCGGCCGACGCGGCGGGCACCGAACCGTCGGCCGCCCCGGCCGAAGCCCGCAGGGCGCCGCCGAAAGCCGTACCGACCCGGTCCGGCCGTTCGGTTCGTACCGCGGCCGTCCGTTCCGTCCGCTCCGTCCGCTCGCCCGTGTCGGTGCGCGCGGCCCACGCGTCCCCGCACACCTCCTCGCCGCCGATGGGCCGGGTGATGCCGCCCACGACGGCTTCGCCGGCCACCGACGGGGGCAGGGGGTGCGGCCAGAAACGGGCCAGCTGTACGGTGCCGAGCCCGGGCACGGAGTGGATGTCGAACCGGTCCGCGAGGCGTTGGACCGCGCCCAGCCCGATGCCCAGGGTTCCGGTGGTGGAGACCCCGTCGCGCAGTGCCGTCGCCACGTCCGCCATGCCGGGACCGCTGTCCACGACCACCACTTCGACGCCCGCGACGTCCCGGTTGCGCAGCACGCGCAGCACCACGGAGCCGTCCGTGGCGTGTTTGCTGGCGTTGGTGGCCAGCTCGGCGACCGCCAGGACGAGCTGGGCGGTGCGGTGCTCTCCCAGGCCGACACGACGGCCGAGCGCGGCGGCCGCGCCCCGTGCGGCTTCGGGCTGGTCGCGGAACCAGGCGGAGTCCTCACAGTCGAGCAGCAGCGGCCCGCCGACGGCAATCACCGGGCCCACTTGGTGATGGTGACCGTGGTGCCCTGTCCCGGCGCGGTGTCCAGGACGAAGTCGTCGACGAGGCGCCTGGAGCCGGAGAGGCCGAGGCCCATGCCGTTGCCCGAGGTCCAGCCGTCGGTGAGGGCCAGGTCCACGTCGGGGATGCCGGGACCCTGGTCCTCGAACGCCAGGCGCACGCCCCGCCGGCCCCGTTCCTCGATCAGGGTGGCGGTCATGGTGCCACCGCCCCCGTAGATGAGGGTGTTGCGGGCGAGCTCACTGGCCGCGGTGACCAGCTTGGTCTGTTCGACCAGGGAGAGCCGGCACTCCTGGGCCAGGGAGCGGACCAGCTGACGGGCCTGCACCACACCGGCGTTGGCAGTGATCTCCAGCACGGCCGGGCCGGTCACAGACCCTCATCTGTGGTGACGGCACCGAATCCGATCGAGGAATCAGACCTGTTTCCCCCCATCCGGTGCCCGCGGGCCTGCTCCAGAACCTGGAGTCCCTTGTCCAGCGTCAGCGCGGTCCTGACCCCGCCGAGCGACAGGCCGAGCTCGACCAGGGTGATGGCCACGGCCGGCCGCATGCCCACCACGACGGTCTGCGCGTCCAGCAGGGCGGAGATGGAGGCGATGGTGGAGAGCATCCGCCCCACGAAGGAGTCGACGATCTCCACGGCGGTGATGTCGATGACCACCCCGTGCGCGCCGGAGTCCACCACGGCGGCCGCGAGGTCGTCCTGCAGCTGCATGACGGACTGGTCGTCGAGGTCGGTCTGGATGGAGACCAACAGCACTTGCCCGATCCGCAGGACCGGAACCTGGTCGCTCACCGGCCACCGGCCTGCGGCGCCGTACGGGAGAGCGTGACGCCCGAGCGGCGCAGGGCGTGGCGCAGGGCGTCGGCTAGAGTGGCCTTGGTGACGATGTCACCGAAGTCGATGCCGAGGGCGACGATCGTCTGCGCGATCTGCGGGCGGATGCCGGAGATGGTGCACTCCGCACCCATGAGCCGGGCGGCCACCACCGTCTTCAGCAGGTGCTGCGCCACCTCGGTGTCCACGGCGGACACGCCGGTGATGTCGATGATGGCCTGCTCGGACCCGGTGTCGATCAGCGCCTGGAGCATCTTCTCCATCACCACCATGGTGCGCGCGGAGTCCAGGGTTCCGACCAGCGGTACGCCGATCACCCCGTCCCACAGCTTCACCACCGGCGTGGACAGCTCCATCAGCTGTTCGGCCTGCGCGGAGATGAGCTCCTCGCGGGTGCGGGTGTAGACCTCGATGGTGAACAGACCCAGGGCGTCCAGCAGCGAGGCGAACTTCACGTACGCCCGTACATCGATGTTCTCACCGTCCAGGGCCGGCTCCAGGACCTCCTTGAGGGCGAACACGCTCGCGGCGGTCTCGGTGGGGCTGAACCCCTGTCGGGCCCTGGTGCGGGACAGTTCGGTCAGAAGCGCACGAACCTCGCCGAATGCCTCCGCCCGCCCGTCCAGGCTGCCGCTGTCCAGCGCGGCCACCAGAGCGTCGTACAGCTCCTGGAGCTCCCGCTGGACCTCAGCCCGGCTCACCCGCCCGCCCAGCGAGCCGGTCACCTTGTCCGCCCAGTCGGCGCCGAGGTCTTCACCCCGGACCGACAAAAGGCTGATCAGGCGGTCGGAAACATTTTCGTCAGTCACTATGAGCATCCTTTTTATTCGTCTCCGGGAACCCTATGGCATGCCCTTCGGCTGCGGGACGCCGTTGGTTCTTCCCAAGGCGAAGTCCGCGGGCCGACCTTGGTCCCGGTTCGGCGGAAGGCACGCAGGGTCCCGGGCCGGGGTCTGATCGGTGCCGGGGCGGCCGCCCCTCAGGAGGCCGGGCGGCGCGGGGTGATCTGGAACAGCTGGTCGACGCCGGACATCTCCAGCAGGTGCACGACTTGGGGCCTGGGCGCGTGCAGGCGAAGCCGACGGCCGTGCTGCCGGGCGAGGTGGTGGGCCCGGACGAACGCGTTCAGGCCGGCGGAATCGCAGAAGGTGAGGGCGTCCAGGTCCACGACGATCTCATCGGGACCGTCGGCCTGGGTGATCACGTTGTGGAGTACGTCACCCAGCAGGGGCGCCCGATCGATGTCGATCTCGCCGCCGACACGGACGACGGCCAGCTCCGCGCTCTCCACCGGGGTGAACCGCGACCCCTCCTCATGCTCATCTGCCACCTGCCCAGCTTACGAGGCGTGCGGACGGACGGTGACAGGAAGGTGCCCTCCGGACCGTCCGGGCAGGCGCGCACGCGGGCCGCGGCGGGCCCTGCCGTGCGGAGGATCGCCCCTGACGCGGGGGTGACCGCTCCCGGCGACGGGTCAGACCGGGACGAACACGGTGATGGTCTTGCCGCCGGGGTTCGAGCCGACGTCCACGCGGGCGCCGAGTCGGTTGACCAGCATCCAGCCGAACCCGCCGGGCACGTCGGGCGCCGTGCCCGGACTGCGGGGGTGTTCGGGGGAAGCGTCGGCGACCTCGACGACGACTGCGCCTCCGTCACGGCGTACGGTGAACCCGGTCACGCCGCCCGCATGGCGCACCGCGTTGGAGACCAGCTCCGACACGATCATGAGGACGTCGTCCACCACCTCGGAGCGCTCCTCCGCCAGGACCTGCCGCGCGATCCGCCGGGCGTCCTCGCACCGCAGAGCCGCGGCCTCGGCCGTCCTCCGGACCATCGCCTCTCCCTCCACCGGCCGCCTTCCCCCACTGTCCCGCGCCGTGCATCCGGCCCGGGGCAGAATACGGCAGCGGGCGGGGGCGGCGGCCCGGAGGCTGCCACCCCCGCCCGGGGCCACGGGGGGAGAGTCGCTCAGACGCGGTGCGGGCCGTCGTAGTAGCCGCCGACCTCGCGGTGGTAGTCCTCGTTGCCGAGGTGCTTCTCCTTGTCGAACTCCGGAGCGTTCTTGATCTGCTCCTTGGTCCGGTCCACGTAGACCTTCTGGTCGTCCGCGTCGACCCGGCTGATCGTGCCGGCGGGAAGCAGGACCTCCTTGCCGAAGATCCACGGACCGGTGTCGACCACGATGTACGAGGAGCCGACCTCATCGGAGTGCTTGTCGACCTTCCCGATGGAGCCGTCCGTCGCCTCGACCTTGTATCCGGTCAGATCGGCGCCGGCCAGACGGCCGGACGTTTCGCGGTAACCCCACACGTTCTCAGTCATGCGAAGACTCCTCCTGAATCGGTGAATTGAGCGGCCGTCCGCTCCCTCGCATCCCTCGAACAACCGGGGCGGTACGGCCTCGCTGAAGAACGCCTGCCCCGGCAAAATCGGCTCACACCCGGTACCCCGCGCTTTTCCCGGAACCACCGGCTCACGGCGCCGATGCGGCGGCCGGATGCCGAACCCCCGTGTCGAACTGCGAAAACGGGGAAGCCGGGGGAGGAACCGCTTGTTCGACCTGTGGAGTGCGGGCGCCGACGCCGCCGCGCTCCCCCCATGTGAGGAGATGCCCTCCGTGCGTACTGCCCCAGCGCTGATACCGGGTTCCGTCTTCGACGCGGCCCTGGACGCCGCGTACGAAACGCACCGCCGGTTCCGGCACGGTGCGTTCGCCGAGGCCTGTCCCACCTGCCGTGTCCCCGCGGGCGAACTCTGCCTGTCCCGGCGCAGTGTCCACGTCGAGCGACGCCGGGCCCATCGCGCCCGCTCGGAGCGTGTCAGGGGCCCGCTGCTGGCGGCGCTGGCCGGCTGAGCGCGCTCACCGCCGAGGGGCTCATTTCCCCCCTTACGAGGCGCCCGCCGCCGTCAGGGCCGCGACCGGCAGGAGCAGGAACCACTGCGGCAGCCGGAGCAGCGGCTTCGGCCAGCCGACCGACAGGGTGACGACCAGGAAGGCGACCGTGTACGCGAGGAAGTGCGCGGCCACGAACCATGCCAGCGGACCGGTCGCCGACGTGGCGCCGGCCAGCGCGAGGTGGACCAATGCGGCCGCGGAGAGCACCAGGTCGATGCTCACCATGTGCCACACGGCGTGCAGGACGCGTTTGGGTTCGTCGGACAGTCCGCAGGCGAGCAGCGGGCGGACCACGTCCCGGTGCCCGCCGGCGATGTGCGCCGCGGCCACACCGGACGCGGTGATGCCCGCCGCGAGGAGCCAACCGTTCATCGGGTCTCGATTCCTTGGGAGATGACGGCGGCCAGCCGGCCCGCCAGCCGCGGGTCGGGATGTTCCCCGATCAGACCGATGTGGAAGAACACTGATCCCGCCAGCGTGTCCAGGACCAGGTCCACGGGTGTCCCGGCCGCGATCTCCCCGCGTGCCACGGCGCGTTCGAAGACGATCACCAGCCGCTCCTTCGAGGGGGCCAGGAAGTCGCTGCGGATGCGTGCCTTCAGGACCGGATCGGCGGCGAAGTCGGCGAGAAGCCCCGGGAGGGCCGCCGCGGCGGCAGGTGCGTGGAACTCGTCCACCAGACCCTGCAGCAGGACGGTCAGGTCCCCGGCCAGCGTTCCGGTGTCCGGGACCGGAGCGTCGTCGGTGGTCGTGAAGACGGCTTCGAAGACCAACTCCGGCTTGCCGCGCCACCGTCGGTAGACCGTGTCCTTGCCGACGCCGGCGCGGGCGGCCACCGCCCCGATGGACGTGGCGGCGTAGCCGACCTCGGCGAGCAGTTCCGTGGTGGCGCCGACGATCGCCTCGTGCGAGCGGGGATCCCTGGGACGTCCCCTGGGGGACGGAGAGGAGTTCACGCGCTTTACGATACGGGTCGACCCGTATCGTAAACAAGTCCTGGCGGCCGGCCGGGTGTGATCTGCCCGGCCGTGGGGCACCCTCGCGCCCCTGCTCCGCGGCCCCGACGGCAGCTCGTCAGCTCCTCCACCTCCGGGGCGTCGGCCGTACGCGCCGTCCGTATAGCGGACGGAACGGGTGCTTCCGTAGCGGGGTGATCACGAATGAGGGTTTTCGGTCAGGATCGAACCGATCACTCAGGGTGTTGGGGGCCGCCCGTCCCCTTCCCGCACCCCTTGTGGCTCCTTGCCCCACCTGTCCGGCTTGTGTGCGCGACAGGCAGGAATTCACGCGGTCGTACCACGGGTAGTGCGAAAGATTTCCTGAATTGTGTCCGTGGCGCCGCAAAACAAGTCCGAAACTGACAGGTTTGCTTTGACTCCCGATCGGTCGGTCGGGGACTGTCGTTCACATGTCCGACACATCCCGAGCCGCCGCCGGTGGCCCCATGCGCTTGCGCGACTTCCGACTGTTGCTCGCGGGAGCCGCCACCGGTCAGCTCGGTGCCCAGGTGACACTGGTGGCGTTGCCCCTCGTGGCCGTCCTCGAACTCGACGCGCCCGCTTTCCAGGTGGGCCTCCTGACGGCCGCGGAGACCGCCGCCTTCCTGCTCGTCGGGTTGCCCGCCGGGGCGCTCACCGACCGCCTGCGCAAGCGACCGCTGATGGTCCGCGCGGACCTGGTGCGCGCCGTGGCCATGGCGAGCGTCCCCGCCGCCGCGCTCGCCGACGTCCTGACCATGGTCCAGCTCTACGTCGTCGCGCTCGTGACGGGCGTGGCCACCGTGTTCTTCGACGTCGCTCACCAGAGTTACCTGCCGCAGATCCTTCCCCGCGACCAACTCGTCGCCGGCAACGGCGCGTTGGAGACCGTCCGGTCCACCGCCCAGGTGACCGGGCCCGGTGTCGGCGGCGGGCTCGTCCAGCTTGTCGGTGCGCAGTTCGCGGTCATCGTCGACGTGATCGGCTACGTGCTCTCCGCGCTGTTCCTCCGCCGCATCGAGCAGGTCGAGGAACCACCGGAGCCCGCCGCCGCCGGGGGCTCGCTGCGCAAGGAGATCGCCGAGGGCGTCCGCTTCGTCTTCGGCCATCCGCTGCTCCGCGTCATCGCGTTCACCACCGGCCTCGCCAACTTCTCCATGGCCGTCCTCATGGCGACGCAGACCGTGCACCTCGTCCGCGTCGTCGGACTGGAGGCCGGCGGGCTCGGGCTGGTGCTGTCCGCATCGGCCGTGGGAGGGCTGCTGGGCGCCCTGTGCGCCGGGCGGCTCGCCGCGCGGCTGGGGCAGGCGCGGGTCATCCTCCTGTCCGTCCTCGCCACCGGCCCGTTCGCGCTGCTGTGGCCCCTGTCCGGGCACGGTTTCGCGGGAGCGGTGTTCTTCGCCGCCGGATCGGGGGTCGTCTCCTTCGGCGCCGTCGTCTACAACGTGGCCCAGGTCAGCTTCCGCCAAGGCCTGTGCCCACCGCGCCTGCTCGGCCGGATGAACGCCACCCTGCGCTTCCTCATGTGGGGCACCCTGCCGATCGGCGCGCTCCTCGGCGGAACCCTCGCCCAGTCCTACGGGTCGCGCACGGCACTGGCCTGGTGCGCCGTCGGCATCCTCGCCGTACCGCTGCCGCTGATCTTCTCCCCGCTGCGCCGGATGCGGGACCTGCCCGGTCCGCAGGACGACGGCGACGGCGCCGACCGGGGGACACCGCCGGAGAAGGCCCCCGCCGACGCCGACGAACGGCCGGCCTCGGCGCCCGCCGGCTGACCACCGCACCGTGCGCGGACGCCTGCCGCGGGCCCCGTGCCGAGGGGGCGTCGCCCGTGGCCACCGACCCGCACCGCCACGTCCGCAGGGGCGGGCAGCCGGGCCCCACCCGCCGACCCACCGATCCGCGCGACCGCGACCGCGGTCACGACGAAGAGGACCACGTGCCCAGCATCACCAGCCAGTACCTGACCCGCTACCGGCGCCTCACCGGCGACCGGACCGACGCCCTGCTGCCCGTCACCGGAGCGCAGCGCCGCTTCGCGCTGGTGCGCTCGCTGGACCCGGCGGGACGCCCCGACGTGGTGCCGATGTGCTTCGCCTTCCCGTACGGAACGGTCGACCCCGAGCGCCTGGCCGCTGCGGCCCGCAGGCTCGCCGCCCGGCACACCGCCCTGCGCTCGCGGCCCACCGTCGTCCGCGGCACCCCCGTCCTGAGCATCGACGCTCCGGAGGCCGGCGTGACGCGGCCGGCCCTCGTACCGGGGGAGACGCCTGCCGACGCGCTCCGCCGCGCGCTGTCCTCCTGGGACGCGCACGGTCCCCCCCTGCGCCTCTTCCTCGTACGCGGGGAGGGGCGCGGGGATGAGCGCGGCAAGGCGGGCGGGGAGGACCTCCTCGCCGTCGTCCTGGACCACGCAGTCTGCGACGGCCGTTCACTGGCGCGGATCGTCGAAGAACTCGGCGCCGCGTACGACGAGGAGACGACGGGCTCCACCGCACCCCGCGTCGCACCGGGCGAGACGGCAGCCGAACTCGCCGCCTACCGGGACGCGGTCCTGCGTCAACTCGCCGCCGAGGAAAGGGCGGAGACGCCCGAAGCGGCCGCGTACTGGGCGGACCGGCTGCGCGCGCTGCGCGCCCACGCTCCGGCACCCCGTCCGGAACGCGTGCCCGAGGGCGCACCGCCCGGCGGCGCCGCGCAGGCCCGACTGCCCGCTCACCACGGCGGCGTGTCCTTCCCCGGCCTGCTCGACGCCTGCCGCGCCGCGGCCCGGGAGCTGTACGGCCCGGACCGCGCGGTCCCCCTCGGCTATCCGTGGGGCGGCCGCCCCACGGGGGCGGAGCCCGTCGTCGGCTGCTTCCTGAACACCCTCGTCTTCCCGGCCGACACCGGCCCGGGTCCCGGCCCCGAAGCCACGGCCGACGGGTGGTGGGACGACCTCGACCGGGCCGACGTACCGTTCGACGCGGTCGTCGGCGCCGCACGGGCCGCCGGATCCGGCTGGACCGGAGGCCTCGACGGACTGCTGACCGTGGACGACGACCGGCGCCGACCGCCCCTCAGGCTGGCCGGTGTCGAGGGACGGGAGGTCGACGTCGACGGCAGACCGGTCCGCGGGCCCTTCGCCGTCTCCGTCACCCAGGGAGCGGAGCTCCGCCTGCGGATGGTGTGGGACCGGGCGGTACTCGACGACGAGACCGCGCACCGGGCGTTCGACGCCCTCACCCACGCGCTGCGCCCCCCGGAGCGCACCGCGGGGTGACCCCGCCGGCGCCCCTCCCCACGCCCGGACGCCCGGCCCACCGGACGTCCAGGCTGCGGGGCGGCCGGGCCGGGCCGTACGGCCCGCGCGGCGCGGTGGCGCCACCGCCGCGCCCCGGGAACGGCGCGGCGGCCGTCCGCACCCGTACCGGCCCCCGGTCCGCAGCGCCCGGTGCGCGTCCCCGACCCGCGGCCACCGCGCACCGCCGTCCGCACGCACCGCCGTCCACGCCCGCCCCGCACCTCCCGGCACCCGGCCCACCCACGCCGACCGGCGCACCCACGCCGCCGCACCGCCGGGCCCCCAGAGCCTCCCCCCACGGCATCCCCTCACGCGCAGGGCGGCACGGCGCGACCCGCCGCGCCGCCCGCACGACCGCCGGACACGACCGTGACCGGCACCGGACACCGACCCGACAACCCCAGGGATCGCCCATGCTTCCCCTCTCCTCCTCGCAGGAGATCGTCTGGCTGCACGAGCAGATGCAGCCCGGCAGTCGCGCCTACAACTTCACCGCCTCACTGGACCTGTGGGGCACGCTCGACACCGAGGCACTGCGCCGGGGGCTCGACGCCACGCTGGCGCGCCACCCCGGCCTGCGGCTCGAACTCGTCGCCTCCGCCGGCTCCGTACCGGGGCAGCGGGTCGCGCCGCAGTGCTCGCCGCGCCTGCACACGGTCGATCTCGCCACGGAGGCGGACCCCGAGGCGGCCTTCGCCCGGCTCCTGCGCACCGAGGCCGAGACTCCGCTCGACACCTTCGAGGCGCCGCTGATCCGCTGGACGCTCGTGCGGCTGGCCGAGCGCCACCACCGGCTGGTCCACGTCGAGCACCACCTGATCCACGACGGGCACTCCTTCGCGATCCTGCTCGACGACGTCTTCCGGGTCTACCGCGCCCACGTCCTCGGCGAAAGCCTGCACCTCCCGCCCGCCTCCTCGTACGCGGACCACGTCCGGGACCGGGCCGGAGCCGCGTACGCCCCCGCGTCGCTCGACTTCTGGCGGGCCGCACTGCGCGACCAGCAGCACGACCTGCCGCTGCCCGGCCTCACCCGCCCCGGCGCCCGCCGCATGCACCACGGCGCACAGCTGCGCCAGACGATCGGCGCCGACCTCGCCGAACGCCTGCGCGGACACGCCCGATCCCGCGGCCTCACCCCCTTCGCCACGCTCCTCGGCCTGTTCGCCGAACTCCTGCGCCGGCACAGCGGCCGATCCCGGATGGTCATCGGCACCGCCGTCGGCAACCGCCCCCTCGGCTACGAGGACGCCGTCGGCATGTTCGTCAACACCATCCCGCTGCCGCTCGTCCTGGACGCCGCCGCCCCCGCCCAGGACACCATGGACGAGGTCACCGACACCCTCATCCGCGCCCTGCCGCACCAGGACGTGCCGGTCCAGGAGCTGACCCGGGCGCTCGGCATGCACACCTCCGGCGCCGACAACCCGCTCTTCTGCGTCATGTTCAGCGCCCACGACGCACCGCTGCCCGAGATCGACGTACCCGGCCTCGACATCACCCTCTTCGAGGGCTTCAACACCGGCACCACCCGCTTCGACCTCGACGTGGTGCTGCTCCCGGACGACCGGCGCGGCGTCACCCCGCGCCACGGCTCGCCCGGCATGACCCTGGTCTGGGACTACGACGTGGACCTCTTCGGCGAGGACGTCGCCCGGCTGCTCTCCGGCCGCTTCCTGGACCTGCTGCGCGCCTATCTCGACGGCCCCGAGACCCCGCTGGCCGACCTGGCGCCCACCGCCGTGGAGCCGGCCGCCGAGCCCGTACCCGTACCGCCCAACCGCGATCCGCTGGATCCCGTGGCCGCGCACCACCCGTCGCTGCCCGCCCTGTTGTGCGGCGCGCGCCGGCTCACGTACGGCGAACTCGACGACCGCGTCGGCGCTCTCGCCGAGCGCCTGCGCGCCGCCGGGGTGACCCCCGGCCGGCCGGTGGCCGTGGTCCTGCCCCGCGGGACCGACTCGGTCGTCGCCCTGCTCGCGTGCCTGCGGACCGGCGCCGTCTACTGCCCGCTGTCCCCGGCCGATCCGCCGGCCCGGCTCGGACTGCTGCTGGAACGCCTCGCCCCGGCGCTGGTCCTCACCGGTGACGGCACCCCGGCCCTGCCGGACGCGCTGCCGACCGCCCGGATCGACGCGCCGGTCCTGCCCGCCGCGCACGGGGCCGCGCAGCTTCCCGGTACCGCGTACGTCATCCACACCTCCGGTTCCACCGGGCTGCCGAAGCCGGTCGCGGTCGGCCCCGCTGCCCTGGTGCACCATCTGACGGCCGCCGCCGACCGGTTCGGCCTCACCAGCTCGGACCGGGTCCTGATGTTCGCCCAGCCGTCCTTCGACGTGGCGCTCGAAGAGGTGCTGCCGGCCCTGCACGCGGGCGCCTGCCTGGTCGTGCCCGAGTACGAGGTGCCCACCGGCGCCGAGATCACCGAACTCCTGGTGTCCGCCCGGGTCACCGTCGCCAACCTGCCGACCAGTTACTTCCTCGCGACCCGCGAGGACCTGCGTCCCGCGCTGCGCGACGAGAGCTGGGCGCCCAGGCTGCTGGTCCTCGGCGGCGAGCGCCTGCCCGTGGAGGCGCTGCGCGGCGTCCTCGCCGACACCGACGCCACCGTGCTCAACGTGTACGGCGTCACGGAGGCGGCCATCAGCTCGACCGTCCACGAGGTCTCCCGCGACGCCCTCACCGGGGGCGCCGAGATCCCCCTGGGCACCGAGCTCCCCGGCGAGCGGGTCCACGTCCTGGACGCCCACCACCGCCCGCTGCCGTCCGGCGCGGTCGGTGAACTCGCCGTCGCCGGACCCGGTCTCGCCGAGGGCTACGCGGGCAACGCGGAGGCGACGGCCGCCCGGTTCGTCACCGTCGACGCCCTCGGCGGGCAGCGCGTCTACCTCACCGGCGACCTCGGCTACCGCGGTCTGGACGGCCTGCTGTACTTTCTCGGCCGGCGCGACAACCAGATCAAGCTGCGCGGCCACCGCATCGAGCTGGAGGAGATCGAGGCGGCGGCGTCCGCGGTGCTGGGCGGCCGGTCCTGTGCCGTCGTCCTGGACCGGGAGAACCCCGGCGGCCCCCGGCTCGTGGGCTTCCTCGAAGACCTGGCCGACGGCGCGGCCTTCGACGAGAAGGCGCTGCACGCCGAGCTGAGCCGCCGCCTGCCCGGCCCGCTCGTGCCCGCCCGGTGGGCCCGGCTGGACGCCATGCCGACGCTCGCCGGTGGCAAGCCCGACCGTACGGCGCTGTCCCGCCGAGCGGCGGCCCTCGACCTCGACCCCGGCGCCGCGACGTCCGAGCACGAGACCGAGCACGGAGCCGGTTCCGAGGCCCCGGCCGGGTCCGTGGTCGGCGCGGAGTCCGACGACCCGATGACGGCCCTGCTCGCGGAGGGCTGGCGCGAGGTCCTCGGCCACGGTCGGTTCGACACCCGCTCCCACTTCTTCCACAGCGGCGGCCATTCCCTGCTGGCCGCCGAGCTGGCCGCCTGGCTGGAGCCCCGGCTGGGCACGCGCCCGCCGCTGAGGGTGCTCTTCCGCAACCCCGTGCTCGCCGACCAGGCCGAGGCCCTCGCCACCACCACCCTCTCCACGGAGTCGTGATGACCCAGTCCCCGACCGCGCCCGCTCTTGCCACCACGCCCCCCGGCACCGCCGCCACCGCGCACGACACCCGCCTCGCCGCGGGCACCGCCGCCTCCGCGGGCACCGCCACCGCCCCCGGTACCGCCGTCGCCACCGCGCTCAGCGTCGCCCACGGCCCCGCCGCCGAACCGACCCGTGTGGTCGCCCGCTTCGAGGACCTGGTCCGGCGTGACCCGCAGGCCCCCGCCGTCGTCGACGGCGCCCGGATCTGGACGTACCAGGACCTCGACGCGGCGGCCGTACGGGTCGCCGCCGCCCTGGGCGACCGCGTACGCCCCGGTGACCTGGTCGGTGTCTGCCTCGACCGGTCCACGGCCCTGGTGGTGACCGCCGTCGCGCTCGCCCGGATCGGCGCCGTCTACCTGCCGCTCGGCCCCCGTCCCGGCGAACGCCGGACCCGGGCCGTCACCGAGGACCTCGACGTCGCCTGCCTCGTCGGCGACCCGGGTGTCCTGCCCGAGGAGCACCGCGGCGGGGAGCACGTCCCGCTGCCGCTGCCCACCGAGGGCGTCAACGCCCCCGCCGCCGTGGTGGCGGCCTTCACCGCATCCGTCCGCGGTACCCGGCGCGCGCCCGAAGGGGCCCTGTACGCCGTCCTCACCTCCGGGTCCACCGGCCGCCCCAAGGCGGTCGCCGTGGCCGAGGCCTCGCTCTCCGTCGTCCTCGACTGGTACCGGGCCTCGACCGGTCTCGCACCGGGTGACCGGCAGTCCCTGCTCATCGGTGTCGCGTTCGACCCGCACCTGCTGGAGCTGTGGGCCGGCCTGACCTCCGGCGCCGCCCTCGTCCCGGCCCCGGACGACACCCGCTGGGACTCGCACGTCCTCACCGACTGGTGGCGGGAGAGCGGCCTCACCCACGCGGTGGCGGCCACGCCCACCGTCGAACCGCTGCTGGACCGCCCGTGGCCGCGGGACCTGAAGCTGCGCCACCTCGTCGTCGGCGGCGACCGCATGCGCCGCCGCCCCGGCAGCGACGTCACCGCGACCGTCCACAACGCCTACGGCCCCGCCGAGGCCACCGTCGTCACCACCACCCACACCATGCGCGCCACCGACCCGGAGGCCGGCGACCCCGCCCCGCCGCCCATCGGCACCGCGCTGCCGGGCGTCACCCTGCTCGTCACGGACACCGACGGCCGCCCCGTCACCCGCGGACAGGACGGTGAACTGCGCGTCGGCGGCCACGGCCTGGCGCTCGGCTACCTCGACCCCGAACTGACCGCCCGCCGCTTCGCCCCGCCGCCGCGCGAACCGGCGCTGCCCGGGATCGACCGCCTCTACCGCACCGGCGACCGGGTACGGATGAACGCCGACGGCAGCCTGGACTTCCTCGGCCGCCTCGACGACCAGGTGAAGATCAGCGGGGTGCGGATCGAACCGGCCGAGGTCGAAGCCGCCTTCGAGCAGGACCCCCGGGTCCGCAGCGCCGTCGTCACCGTGCGGCGCGACAGCTCCGGCCACGGACACCTCGTCGCGCACGTACGGCCCGCCGACGGCGCCGAACCCACGGCCGGGGACCTCCTCGCCACGGTCCGCGCCTGGCTCCCCGAGCAGGCCGTCCCCACCGCCGTACGGATCGTCGACGGCTTCCCGCTCGACGCCAACGGCAAGGTGGACCGAACCGCCCTGGCGGCCGGGGCCGGGGCCGACACCCCGGACCCCCGAGCGCCGCGGACCGCCACCCCGGACGGCATCGCCGCGGAGGCCGCCGCCACCGCTTCCGAGCGGCTCGTGCTGACGACCGTGCGCGAGCTGCTCGGCCGGCCCGGCACCGGTCTCGGCGACAACTTCACCGACGCCGGCGGCACGTCCCTCGTCGCCGCACGGCTGCTGGACACCGTCGAACGCGAGACCGGCGTACGGCTGCGCGCCCCCGAGCTTCTGCGCAGCACCGACCTCCGCGCCTTCGCCGCCCTCCTCGAACAGCGCCGGACCCCGCGACCGGAAGGAGCCTGACATGACCACCACCACCCCGCAGCCCCTCGACACCACCACCCCGCAGTCCGGTGACACCACCGCCCCGCGGCCCGTCGTTCCCGCGGACGGCACCGCCTCCGAGTGGCCGCCCGGCGCCCACGCCCCCGCGCCCGTACCGCCGTCGGCTCGCGCGGCCACCCTGCCGGCGCTCGTCGCGCGCCACGCCGGCCTCACCCCGAACGCCCTGGCCGTCGTGGACGGCGACACCACCCTCACCTACGACCGTCTCCTCCAGGCCGGCCGCGCCCTCGCGGCCCGCCTCCGCGAACACGGCGTGGCCCGCGGCGACCGGGTGGCCCTGCTGACGGCGCGGTCGTCCCGTACGGTCGTGGCGCAGCTCGGGCTGTGGCTGGCGGGAGCCGCCTGCGTGCCGCTCGACCCCGCCCAGCCCCGGCCGCGTACCGAGGCGATGATCGCCGACGCCGAGGTGACGCTCACCGTCGGCGACGCGAAGCTGCTGGACGCGGCCACGTTCCCCGGCCCCGTCCTCGCCCTGCCCGAGGAGCCGTTCACGAGCGGGCGAGCGCTCGACGAATCCGACCCGGACGGCCCGGCGTTCATCATGTTCACCTCCGGTTCCACCGGCCGCCCCAAGGGCGTCGTGGTGCCGCACCGTGCCGTCGCCGAGCTGGTCGGCGCACCCGACTACGTCAGCGTCACCGGCCGCGACCGCGTGCTGTTCCACTCGCCGATGACCTTCGACGCCTCGACGTTCGAAGTCTGGGTCGCGCTCGCCAACGGCGCCGCGGTCGTCGTCTGCACCGAGCAGCGGCCGTCCCTGGAGGACCTGGCCCGGCACGTCGAGCGGCACGGCGTGACGGTGGCGTTCTTCACCACGGCCCTCTTCCACCAGCTCGCCGCGCGCCGCTCCCGCGTCTTCGCCCAGCTCCGCTCGGTCGTCGTGGGCGGCGAGGCGATGGCCGCCGCACAGGCCCGCGAGGTGCTCACCGCCTTCCCCTGGCTGGAACTCGTCAACGGCTACGGGCCGACCGAGACGACCACCTTCGCCACCGCCCACCGGGTCACCGCGCAGGACTGCGAGGCGCCGATACCGATCGGCCGGCCCATCGCCGGGGCCACCGCACACGTCCTGGACGCCGAAGGCCGCCCCGTGGACGCGGGCGACCGCGGTGAACTGTGGATCGGCGGCAGCCGGCTCGCCCACGGGTACACGGGCCTGCCGGCGCTCACCGCCGACCGGTTCGTCGAGGATGCCGCCGCCGGCCGGCTCTACCGTACGGGCGACGTCGTCTCCCTCCGGCCCGACGGCGTCCTCCGGTTCCACGGCCGCAACGACGACCAGGTGAAGGTCCGCGGCTTCCGCATCGAACCCGCCGAGGTCGAACACGCGCTGCGCGAGCAGCCGGACGTCGACGACGCCGCCGTCACCGTCGACGGCGCCGGCACCCCCGAGGCGTGCCTCGTCGCGTTCGTCGTCGCCGCGCCCGGCCCCGTGCCCGCCGGTACGGCGCTGCGCGAACGGCTCACCGCCGTCCTGCCCGCCCACCTGGTGCCCGACACGGTCACCGTCCTGGAGCGGCTTCCCCTCACCCCGGCGGGCAAGGTCGACCGGCGCGCCCTCACCGGACGCGCCCACGCGGTCGGAGACCGCCCGGGCGACGGGCCGACGGCGCCGATGACACCGCTGGAGCAGGCCGTCGCCGAGGTGTGGAGCCAGTCCCTGGGCAGCGAGGTCACCCGCGCCGACGCCGAGTTCCTCGTCCTCGGCGGCCACTCCCTGCTCGCCCTCGCCGTCACCGACGACCTGCGCGAGGAACTGGGCGTGGAACTCTCCCTCGCCGAGTTCTTCGCCGCCCCCACCGTCGCCGCGCAGGCCGCGCTGGTCGAACGCGCCCTGCTGGCCGCCCACGGCGACCTCCACCCCGAGACCCCGGAGCACAGCGATGTCCACTGACGCCGACTCGGCCGCGCACGACCGCCGCCGGCAGCTCCAGCGGGAACTGCTGCGCCGCGCCCGCGCCGGAAGTGCCCGGCGTACGCCCGCCGGGCCCCCCGCCGAAGCGCCCGCCGGGCCCCCCGCCGAAGCGCCCGCCGGCCAGGACGGGCCCGCCCCGCAGGACCCCACCGGCTCCGGTACCGGCGCGTCCGGGACCACCGCATCCGGTACGGCCGCATCCGGCACCGCCGCCCCGCAGGACGGAAGCGCCCCCCTGTCCCGCGCCCAGCGCCGCATGTGGCTGATGGAACGGCTCGGCGGCGCGGGCGACTCGTACCACGTGCCGTTCGCCACCCGGGTGCGCGGCCCGTTCGACGCGGCCGCGTTCGCCACCGCGCTCACCTCGCTGGTGGCCCGGCACGCGATCCTCCGCACCCGCTACACGGAGCGCGGGGGAGAGCCCCGCCAGGAGGTGCTCCCGACGCCGCGGACGGTGCCCGTACACGTCGTCGACACCGACGTGGCGGGCGCCGCGGAGCTGCTGCGGCGTGAGACGGCGCGGCCGTTCGACCTCGCGGCCGGTGACGCCGTACGGGCGCTCGTCCTGCGCCACGGCCCGCAGGACCACACCCTGCTGCTGACGTTCCACCACATCGCCGTGGACGGCGGCTCGCTGGAGACCGTGGCCGACGAGATCGCCGTCCTCTACGCGGCGGCCACCGGCGGAGCGGGCCGGCGCACCCTCGCCGCGCCGCCGCAGTACGCCGACTTCGCCCGCCGCGAGCACGACGGCCTGCCCGGGTTCGAGGCGGACCTGAACCGCTGGAGCGCCCTGCTGGCCGACGCCGCCCCGCCGCGGCTGCCCCGGCCGGCGCACACCGCGCCGCACCGGTCCGCGCGGCCCGCGGCCGTGCGCACCGTACCGCTCGCGGCCGGCGTGCCCGAGGCACTGCGGGCGCTGGGCGCCCAGCGGGGCGCCACGCTCTTCGCGGTGTCGCTCACCGCGGCCTTCGCCGCGCTGCACCGCCTCACCGGCGACGAGGACCTCGTCATCGGCGTGGCGGGCACCCACCGCAGCGGTACGGCCATGCGCGGCCTCGTCGGCCTGTGCGTCAACACCCTGCCCGTACGGGTCGACGTGTCCGGCGGTCCGTCCTTCACCGGTCTGCTGCGCCGCGTGAGCGACGCGCTCCTCGAAGCCCAGCGCCACCGGCACATCCCCTTCGACCTGGTCCTCGAACGCCTGGGCGCCGGGGCACGCGGCGCCGACGGCACCGCGCTGGTCGGTGTCACCTCCGACGTCCTCGGCGAGCCGACGGTGCTGCGGCTGCCGGGCATGTCGGCCGAGTACGTCGACGTCCCCTCCGACGGCGCGAAGTTCACCCTGTCCTACGGCCTGGCGCCGGGCGGCGCCGCACCGCCCCGGGCGCTCGTCCAATACGACGCGAACACGCTGGACGACACCGTGGCGGAAGCGGCCGTACGGGACTACGCGGCCCTGCTCCACGCGGTGGCGGCCGACCCGGAACTCACCCTGGCCGAGCTGCCCCTCCCCGGCGCGGACCCCGGCCCGGACCACAGCCCCGACCACAGCCCGCACCACGGCGCGGAACCCGGACCTGACCCCGGCCCGGGGCAGGACGCCGGCCCCGCGGACGGCGAGAGCGGCCGCAGCCCGGAGGACGCCGTGCCGGGCCCGGGCGCCGCCGCCCCCGCCGCCCCGGAGGGCGACCGCCATCCGGCCGCGGAGGCCCTGCGGGCCCACCCGCAGGTCGCCGACGCCACGGTGGTCCGGCCCGTGCAGGGGCCGCCCGTGGCGTACGCGGTCCTGCGCGAGAGCGTCGGCCCGTCCGGTCACGAACTGCTGTCCCTGCTGCGCCGGTCGCTCGCGCCCGAGGCCGTGCCCGCCACGGTCACGCTGCTCGACGCGCTGCCGCGCTCGGCGGCCGGTCCGCTCGACCCCGCACGGCTGCCCGGGCCGTCCGCGCCGTGGGTCCCGTCCGGCCCCCGGGCCGAAGCGGTCTCGGCGGGCTTCACCGCCGCGCTCGGCCTCGTCGCGTCGCCCGACGACGACTTCTTCGCCCTCGGCGGCCACTCCCTGAAAGCCGTGCAGCTCGCCGAACGGCTGCGCACGGAGCTCGGACTGCCGCTCACCGGTCTCGACGTGCTCCAGGCCCGTACGCCGCGGGCGCTGACCGCGCTCCTCGACGGACGGGCGGCACTGCAGAGCGCCGCGAAGGCCGCGAGCCGGCCGGCCCCCCGCTCCCGGGACCTCCGCCCGGGCACGGTGCTGGTCACCGGCGCGACGGGCGGCGTGGGCGCGTTCGTCGTACGCGAACTGGCCGCGCGGGGCCGCCCCGTGCTGGCGCTGGCCCGGCCCGAGTCCGCGCACCTGATCGCGACCGAGGGCGTCGACGTCATCGAGGGCGACCTCACCGACCTGGCCGGGCTGCGGGACGCCGTCGCGCAGGCGGACGCGGTCGTCCACGCGGCCTGCACCTTCACCCGGCACGACGTGGACCTCGCCGCGATGGAGGCGATGGCCGACGCCTGGCGGCGGGGCCCGTTCGTCTTCGTCAGCAGCGTCGACGCCTACGGGCACCCCGCGACGGACCGGGTCGCCGAAGAGGCGCCGCCCCACGAGCCCGTCAGTCCGTACGGGAGGGCCAAGCTCGACTGCGAGGCGACGCTGCTGCGCGCAGCGGGGACCGGGGGGCGCGGGGGCGCGAGCGCCGTGCGGGCACCGATCGTCTGGGGCGCGCACGACCGGCTGCGCGAACAGCTGCGCTGGGGAGCCATCGGGACGCTGTACCAGTCCGCCCGCCGAGGCGGCCCGATCGAACTGCCGCGTCCCGGTACCGGCGGGCACGCCTGGTACGGAGCCGCCTGGGTGCACGCGGCGGCCCTCGCCCGTGCGGTGGCCGAGTGCCTGGAGCGCCCCGTGCACGGAGTCGCCAACGCGTGCGGCGGCCACGTCTCCTGGACCGACCTGGCGCACGACCTCACGGACCTGCTCGGCACCCGTGCGGACGTCCGCGCAACCGGCGGGGCACCCGGGGACCTCGACCACCGCTGGCACTACGACAGCGCCCGCCTGGCCCGTCCGCTCCGGGCGCGGCCGGGAGAGGACCGGCGGACCGTACTGGCCGAGATGATAGGCGGCATGACGCCCGAGACCGGCTGACAGGCCGGCTGCGCCCGCGGCCCGCAGGAAGGCCCCGGGCGCAGCCGCCGGCGCAGGGGTGCCGGTCCCGCGTTGGAAGGGGGAACCCACCCCGGTGGCTGGAGGGGGATCTCACGTCCCTACCGGCCAACGAGGACCTCGCCGTCGGGCCCGGCCCGTGCCGTCCCGGATCAGGCGGGACCGGTCCAGGTCAGGACGGTGAGGTTGGTACCGGGTACCCGATTCTGGGCCAGGCCGGCGGCACGGACCGCGTCGCGCAGTGCCTGGTCGGCCTTCTCCCGGGTCCCGACCTGCGCCTGCTCGCGGATCTCCTGCTGCGTCCAGTCGTCCGGCTGAGGGCTCGGGTCGGACGCGGTGTCCGTCCCCGTGGCCGGGGCGGGGGAGGGCGCCGGGAGGGAACGGGGACGTCCGCCATCGCGGGGGCGCCGACGCCGGCCCCGGGGGCGGTGGCGGTGGCGGCGAGGAGGGATACGGCGGCGAGACGACGGCGGCGAACGGACATGGCGGTGGCGACCTCTCCACGCGAGGGGAGGGGCGGGCTGCCCCGGGGACGCCTCCAGCACACCCCGCCCGGCCCGGTGCGCGGATCGGCCGGACGGCCAGAGCGCGTCATCACCAGGTCGCTCGGTGCCGAAGCCCGGCGCCGCGGCCCCGGTACGGGTACGTACGGGGAACGGTGGAAATTCTGTGCGATCCGCACCCGTGACATCCAAAGCGTCCCCCGCACCGAAGTACAGACGAACCGGTGGTCCACCAAACGAGCGAGGACACGATGCGCATCCCCCCCGACACCACGAGATCCCACGGCCCCGCGGTCCCTCCGCAGCACCGCGGCGGTCCCCTCCGGCCCCGTACGCACCACGGGTCGGCACGCCTCCGGTACGGCGGCGGGGCCCCCGGTCGCCGCGGAGAGGTCGTGGGAGGAGCCTCGTGGTGAAGCGCGGCACCTCCCTGGGCTCCATCCACGAGAACCATCCGCTGCTGGGGAGCCTGGTCCGTGACATCGCCTCCGGCACCGAGGGCGAACTGGTGGCCGTGGTCCGCGAGGAGGTCCCCACCCACCGGGGATCGTGCTGGAGCCGGCGCGCCTACATCCGGCCCGTCGGAGGAGGGACCGAACTGCCCACCGCGCTCGACAACATCGAGGCGACCGGACCCCTGTGAGGGCCCCCGGACGCGCACGCGGCCGCGTCCGGGGCCCTCACGGCCCGCACCGGGAGTCGCCGGTCAGCGCCTGGCACCGGGTCAGCGGGCGTGGTGCTGGGTGCCCTGCTGGCGGGGGATGTGGTTCAGGCGGGGAGTGGCGGCGCGGCGGTGGGTACCCGTACGCCTGCGGCCGGGGGAGGGGTTGCGGCGTTCGGGCGCACTCGGGGCCAAGGCCAGGAGGGCGATGGCTGCGAGGACCGCGACGAGGATGAGTACCGTTACGAGGGTCATGTTCCTGCCTTCCGTCGGGTTCTGACTGCCTGTAGCTACTTGGTGTTACCTCATCGAGGGCGACTAAACACGGTGGGTGATGTTTAGGTCGCGGGGGCGGGGCAGATGACCTGGCGTAAGGGTTTTCCATCGCTTGGAGTGATGAGCATGTCCGGTGAAGAGAAGGCTCAGGCCAAGGGCGAGCAGGGCAAGGGCAAGGTCAAGGAGGCCGCAGGCCGCCTCGTGGGGAACGAGAGCCTGACCGCCGAAGGCCGCGCCGAGCAGGCCAAGGGCGATGCGCGCGAGGCCAAGGAGAAGGTCAAGGACGTCTTCAAGGACTGACCGCGCGATGTGGTGGAGGGGGCGGGCCCGCAGCCGGGCCCGCCCCCTCCACCGTCCTGCCGGGCACCGGCACCCGCCCGGGGGCGGCTCAGGCGGCCGGGTTCGTCTTCTGCGCGGGGAACGCGGCGGCCGCCGTCATGCCCAGGTGCAGGGCGGCGAGGCCGGTGGCCAGGGCCTCGCGGCCGTCGCAGGTCATCGCGCCGAGGGCGTGGGCGAGCGTCTGGGCGCGCTGCTCCCGGACGTGCGCGAGGTGGGTCTCCCCGGCGGGGGTGAGCCGCAGGGTGAGTTAGCGGCCGTTGCCGGGACAGGGGTGGCGCCGCAGGAACCCGGCGGCTTCGAGACGGTCGCACAGCCGGGTGACGGAGGGGCCGGCCGCACCGAGGAGCCCGGCCAGGGCGCGCATTCGAGCATACGGGCGGCACCGGCGGGTGACGTCGCGTCGCGCCGATGAATCCGCGGGCGCCGGAAGGTCTACCCCTTGACGGAGACGACCGTTGCACGGGGAGTACGCCATGGGCCTCATCCACATCGAGCTGTTCGCGACCCTCGACCTCGTCGGGCAGGCGCCCGGCGGCCCCGACGAGGACCCGGTGGGGTTCCCCTTCGGCGGCTGGCAGGCGCCCCTGCTGGACGAGGTGGCCGGGGAGCAGGTCGGCGCCGCGTACGAGGGCACGGACGCGCTGCTGCTCGGCCGCCGGACGTACGACATCTTCGCCGCCCACTGGCCCTACCAGGAGGGCGGCGAGGACCACGAGATCGCCACGCTCTTCAACGGCGTTCCGAAGTACGTGGCCTCCCGCGGCCGGCCCGACCTTTCGTGGGCCGGATCCACGCAGCTCGGCCCGGACCTCGCCGGAGCGGTGCGGGAGATCCGTGACCGGCACGAGCACATCAAGGTCGTCGGGAGCCTGAACCTGGTGCAGACGCTCCTGCGCGAACGGCTCTTCGACCGCCTCGACCTCTGGCTGCACCCGATCGTGCTCGGCGTCGGCAAGAAGGTGTTCGACGACGGCGCGGTGCCCGCCAACCTCACGCTCCTCGCACCGCCGGTGGCCGGCCCGAAGGGCACCGTGTACCTGCGCTACGGGCTCGCCGACGGCATCCCCGCCACGGGCGACATGAGCGCCCCCGACCGCGGCGCCGGAACCGCCGGCTGAGGCCCCCGGCCGACGGGCGCGGCCGGCAGGGGGCCGGACCGACGGACGCGAGGTGCGGTCCTGACCGTTGGTCCCGAGCCGCGCACCGGCCTTGGCCGGTACACGAGTGGACGCTGGTCTTCTGCGCGGTAGTGATCACACTCTGGCGCCTCTGAGGACACGGCCCGCCAGACGCCGACCCTCGCGCCCCGCCTTCCGGACAGGGGCTCCAATTGGCGAATCCTGCGCGACCCGTTGACAGATTCGTCACCTGATAGAAACGTATCACTCTGCCAACGCAAAAAATTGACTAAAACGCTCAAAGAAGCTTGCTGGTGCGTCCGCTGCTTCGTGTTCGGTACGTGGTCGGCGCTTGGCAAGGAGTCTGTCGACATTCACCTGGTGCTGCCGATCCGGCTGCTCGCACCCCCGCTGATCAGCCGTGCTCCACCGCGGCGCAGCGGCCGTGCCGCCGTCGGCTGCCGCGGATGAGGAATCAAGAGGACTGCATGCGATCCAGACACCAGGGCCGGCGACTGATCGTCGGCTCGTTGGCGGCGGGGCTGTTGGGCGTCGGCCTTCTGCCCGTGCCCGCCCATGCCGCGGAGGGCCTCAACCTGGCCCTTGGCAAGCCCGCGAGTGCGGGCGGCACGAACGGCGGCTACGTCGCCGGCAACGTGACGGACGGAAGCCAGGCATCGTACTGGGAGGGCCCCACCGGGGCGTTTCCGCAGTGGGTGCAGGTCGACCTGGGGGGCAGCACCGAAGTCGACCGGGTGGCACTGAAGCTGCCCGCTTCCTGGGGCTCGCGGGTCCAGACCCTGAGCGTGCTGGGCAGCACGGACGGATCCTCGTTCACCCCGCTCTCCGGATCGGGTGCGCGTACCTTCGACCCGGCGACGGCCAACACCCTCAGCATCCCCGTCACGGCGACCACGGCCCGTTTCGTACGGGTGCAGGTGGCGGCGAACACCGGATGGAACGCCGCCCAGCTCTCCGAGCTGGAGGTCTTCGGCGAGGAGGACGGCGGACCGGTCGAACCGGACCCGAGCGGCACCAACCTGGCGCGCAACAAGCCGATCGTGGCCTCCTCGGTCACCCAGTCGTACGTGGCTGCCAACGCCAACGACGACAACGTCTCCACCTACTGGGAGTCGGCCGGCTTCCCCGCGACCCTGACGGCGAAGCTCGGCGCCAACGCCGACGTGCAGGCGGTCAGGGTCCGGCTCAACCCGGACCAGGCGTGGGGTCCGCGGACGCAGGCCGTCGAGGTGCTCGGACGTGAGCAGGCGGCTGCCGGATTCACGTCCCTGAAGGCGCGCGCCGACTACCGCTTCAGCCCGTCAACGGGCGGCAACACCGTCACCATTCCGGTCACCGGCCGGTATGCCGACGTCCAGCTGAAGTTCTTCACGAACAGCGGTGCCCCCGGGGCGCAGGTTGCCGAGTTCCAGGTGGTGGGAACCGCCGCCCCGAACCCGGACCTCACGATCACCGACCTCGTGTGGACTCCCTCCTCGCCCTCGGAGAGCGACCCCGTCGAGGTCAGCGCGACGGTCCGCAACGCCGGTACGGCCGCCTCGCCGGCGACATCGGTCCACGTGAGCCTCGAGGGTGCCGTGGCTGGTACCGCGCAGGTCGGCGCACTCGCCGCCGGTGCCTCCACGACCGTCAGGGTCGCTGTCGGCAAGAAGGCGACGGGCAACTACACCGTGTCCGCCGTCGTGGACCCGGCGGGAACCGTCGTCGAGCAGGACGACACCAACAACAGCCGGACCGGCTCTTCGAAGCTGGTCGTCGGCCAGGCCCCCGGACCCGACCTCACGGTCACCGCGATCGGGTCGAACCCGGCCGCCCCGGCCGTCGGCACGCAGGTCTCCTTCACCGCCACGGTCCAGAACCGGGGTACCACCGGTGTCGCCGCCGGGACCGTCACACGGCTGGCCGCCGGAACCACCACGCTGAACGGGACGACACCCGCGGTCGCCGCCGGTCAGTCGGTCACCGTGCCGGTCTCCGGCACCTGGACGGCCGCGAGCGGGGGAGTCACCCTCACCGCGACCGCCGACGCCACGGCGATCGTGGCCGAGACCAACGAGAGCAACAACGTCTTCAGCCGCTCGCTGGTCGTGGGCCGCGGGGCCGCCGTCCCGTACACCGAGTACGAGGCGGAGGACGCCCGCTATCGGGGCACCCTGCTGACCTCCGACCCGAAGCGGACCTTCGGGCACACCAACTTCGCCACCGAGTCCTCGGGCCGCAAGTCAGTCCGCCTCAACTCCACCGGCGAGTTCGTCGAGTTCACTGTCAACGCATCCAACTCCATCGTGGTGCGCAACTCCATCCCGGACGCCCCCTCCGGTGGCGGTGCCGAGGCCACGATCAGTCTCTACGCGAACGACGTCTTCGTCCGCAAACTCGGCCTGACGTCCAAACACAGCTGGCTGTACGGGACGACCGACGACCCGGAAGGCCTGACGAACACGCCGGGTGCTGACGCGCGCCGGCTGTTCGACGAGTCCCACGCCCTGCTGGCGCAGAGCTACCCGGCGGGAACCAGGTTCCGGCTGCAGCGCGACGCGGGCGACACGGCCTCCTTCTACATCATCGACATGATCGACCTGGAGCAGGTCGCGGGCCCGGCCGGTCAGCCGGCCGGCTGTGTGTCGATCACGAACTACGGCGCGGTGCCCAACGACGGCCTCGACGACACCGACGCGATCCAGCGTGCCGTGACCGCGGACCAGAAGGGTGAGATCTCCTGCGTGTGGATCCCGGCGGGCCAGTGGCGTCAGGAACAGAAGATCCTGACCGACGACCCGCTGAACCGGGGGATCTACAACACCGTCGGCATCCGGGACGTGACGATCCGCGGTGCGGGCATGTGGCACTCGCAGCTGTACACCCTCACGCCGCCGCACCAGGCGGGCGGCATCAACCATCCGCACGAGGGCAACTTCGGCTTCGACATCGACCACAACACCCAGATCTCCGACATAGCGATCTTCGGCTCCGGCACCATCCGCGGGAACAACGGCAGCGAAGAGGGCGGCGTCGGCCTCAACGGCCGCTTCGGCAACAACACGAAGATCAGCAACGTGTGGATCGAGCACGCCAACGTGGGCGTCTGGGCCGGCCGCGACTACACCAACATCCCCGAACTGTGGGGCCCCGGCGACGGCGTCGAGTTCAGCGGGATGAGGGTCCGCAACACGTACGCCGACGGCATCAACTTCGCCAACGGCACCCGCAACTCAACCGTCTACAACTCGTCCTTCCGCAACAACGGTGACGACGCGCTGGCCGTCTGGGCCAGCAAGTACGTCAAGGACACTTCGGTGGACATCGGCTCGAACAACCACTTCAAGAACAACACCATCCAGCTGCCGTGGCGTGCGAACGGCATCGCCGTCTACGGCGGATTCGGCAACACCATCGAGAACAACATCATCGCCGACACCATGAACTACCCGGGGATCATGTTGGCGACGGACCACGATCCCCTGCCCTTCTCCGGACAGACGCTGATCGCCAACAACGCCCTGTACCGCACGGGCGGCGCGTTCTGGAACGAGGACCAGGAGTTCGGCGCCATCACCCTGTTCGCACAGGGACAGCCGATCCCGGGCGTCACCATCCGTGACACCGACATCGTCGACTCGACGTACGACGGCATTCAGTTCAAGACCGGCGGCGGTGAGATGCCGGGCGTCAGGATCAGCAACGTCCGCATCGACAAGTCGAACCACGGTTCCGGGATCCTGGCGATGAGCGGCGCCCGGGGCAGCGCCACCCTGTCGAACGTGACCATCACCAACTCGGCCGAGGGCAACATCCTGGTCGAGCCCGGCTCGCAGTTCGTCATCAGCAACCCGTAACGCACTCCGGGGCGCCCAAGGCGCCACAGGAGCAGGGGCGGTCACGGCGGTGACCGCCCCTGGCGGGACGCCGCGCCGGCGCACCCGATGCCGCCTCCCGTCCTCCGGCCCCCGCCGGGTCGTGGTCCACCCGGTCATCCGCGTACCCGACGGCTGTGGCCCGGAGGTTCTATGGATCCTCATGGTTGCGGGCCGTCCGACGGGCTCGTATGGTGCGCGTGATCATTACGGCCAAGGCCACGACGACGAGAGCCAACACGGCCTTCGAGAACATTCCCACGTACTGCTCGACCATTTCCCACTGATCGCCCAGCCAGTATCCGGCCATGATGAGAAGGAAGTTCCAGATCGAGCTGCCCAGGGCGGTGAGCAGAAGGAACAGTGGTACGGGCATCCGTTCGAGCCCGGCCGGTACGCTGATGAGGCTGCGGAAGACGGGAATCATCCGGCCGAAGAACACGGCTTTCGTGCCGTGCTTGGCGAACCACGCTTCGGTCTTCTCCAGATCGGATGTCTTGACCAGGGGAAGTCGGGCCCACAGGGCGTACATGCGCTCTCGGCCGAAGAGATTGCCGATCTGGTAGAGGGCGAATGCCCCGACCACGGAGCCCGCGGTGGTCCAGAAGAGTGCGGAGAACAGGCTGATCACCCCGTTCCCCGCGGCGAATCCCGTCAGCGGAAGAATGACCTCGCTCGGCAACGGGGGGAAGAGGTTCTCCAATGCGATGGCCAGCCCTGCTCCAGGGCCGCCCATGGTTTCGACGAGGCTCGTCGCCCAGCCCGCTATGCCGCCCGTGGGTTCGGCGGTCACTGTGAATTGCTCCATCTGTCTACTCCGAGCTCCGTGGGCTTCGGTCCCCGCGGCGAGGGCGAAAGTGAAAACGGTAGGCAGCCCGCCGTCATCTTCTGCCCCCTTTTCTTCGGGGGAAGATCCGCGGACACGGCCGACTGGACCCGGCCGCGCGCGCGGGGGCGCTCGGGGCAACAGGGGCAGCGGTCATGGCGCGCGGTTGCGGTGGTCACGCGGCCACGGCGCATCGCCCACCTCGGTGTTCACGGGAGGGCGTGCGGAATGCGGGCCGACGAGCCTTCAGGCTGAGGGAAACACCGCTGCGACGTGAAGGCCCGGGCATACGAGACGACGCCGCAGCGGAACCAGGGCTGTGGAGCGCCCTGGAACCAACCGGATGAACATCCGATGAGCCGCTCAGCAGCGAAGGACCCGCACAAGGGAAGGGTCGAGCGGGGTGGCGCAGGCGTGGAATGCGAGGCAAGCGGTGCCCGGAGCCGGCTGGTGGCAATCGAGCGACGGGGAACCCCGTGACCGTCTTCCTGGTGGCTACGGCCTTCGCCCTTCTTCACGGGCAGGGCCCGGGCCGACGGCCCCGGCGGGTCCCGTCCGGGCCGCCCGCCGAGGGGCTGAAGCCGGCCGGATGCCCCTTGGGCGCATCGTCACGGGTCGCCGGTGGCTCGGAGCGGCCGGGTCCTGCCCCGCGCGACCAGCCGGAGCGCGTGTTCCACTGGTCCACGGCGCACCGGGCTGTGCGCCCAGGCGCGTTGCCAGGCCCAGGTGAGGGCCAGCGATGTTCCGCTGAAGGCGATCCAGGCGAACCAGGAGGCGACGCCGTACGCCGGGCCGGCCAGCACCAGGGCGTGGATCACGTACGCGCTGAGGGCCATCGCCCCGAGCACGGCCAGCGGCCGCAGCAGCCTGGCTCCGGTTCGGTGCCGCGCGGCGAAGACGCACAGGCCGATCAGGGCGCAGCCCACTCCCGCGTTGCCCAGCGTCTCCAGCGGGGTCTGGCTGTACGGGTCGGCCACCAGCAGCCAGTCCCACGACGTGCTCGGCACGGCGCCGAACTGCCCGCGCAGCACCTCCTGTACGGGGTCGGCGGCGGCCATCGCCTCGGGGTGGTGAACGGCGATCGCCCCCAGCAGCCGCTCGCGGGTCCCGAACGCATGGGTGGCGAGCCAGGCGGATCCGTAGCCGACGACGGCCGCGGCCGTGCCCCACGCGGCCATCCGCAGGGTCACGGCGCGCTCCCGCACGTCGCAGAGGCGGGCGAGCGCCATCCCGGCCAGCACGTACGGGAAGTAGGTGGCCAGCGGGTACGCGCCGGTGAGCAGCAGCTCGCACACCACGCCCCCGGCCCCCGACCAGCTCGTCAGCTGCGTGGCCTCGGGGACCGCACCCCGGCCGGACGAGCCGTAGCCGAACACCGGGCCCAGCAGGAACGACAGCAGCGGCCCCGCCACCACCGAGACGCCGGCGACGGCGGACAGGACGGGCGTGGAGAGCCGCGTGAAGGGTTCGGCGGCCAGGAAGTACACGGCGAAGAAGGCCAGGATGACCAGGATCCCGGGCCACAGCGCGGCCAGGAGGAGCCCGAGCGCGGCCAGCACGGCGCAGCGGATCAGCAGCGGGCGCCAGCGCCGGGCCCACCCCTCGGGCGCCGCCGCCGGATCCTGGCCGCGCTGGGCGAGGAGCAGGGAGAAGCCCGCGAGGAGGGTGAACAGGGCCGGTGCGCGGCCGTCCGCCGCGACCATCAGGTACCGGGCGCCCACGGGTTCCGGGCTCGGCCCGACGTGGACGGCGAACATGCCGAGGACGGCGAGGCCGCGCACGGCGTCCACCCCGGCCAGCCGGCCGCCGGCGGCCCCGGTGCGCGCGCCCGCGCCCGGCCCGGCGCCCCGGGTCAGCCGCACGTCACGCTGTCGCGCGGCGTGTAACGGGTCTTCATCGTCTCCCGCTTGGCTTCCTTGCCACCCACGACGAAGACGCGCTCGACGGAGACGTCGAAGCCCTCCAGCGGGGACTGGGGCTCGCACTTCGGGCTGCCGTCCTTGCGGACGGCGGGCTGGCGGACGTTGGTCCGCGGGCCCTGGACCGCGCGGATCTCCTCGTACTTCTTCGTGCCCAGGAAGGTGATGGTGATGGAGGTCTCGGTGGCCTCGGCCCGGATGTACAGGGCCTTGCCCGAGTCGTTGGCGAAGCGCAGGTCGAGGCTGCCCCACGCGACGGTGGCCTCGCGGCCCTCCGGGTAGCGCTCGATGTAGAAGGAGTGGGCGCCGTACTCCACGGGCTTGACCCCCGCGAAGAACATCGCGTTGAAGACGGTCGTCGCGACCGCCGAGACACCGCCCCCCGCAGCCTTCTCGTACTGTCCGTTGTTGATGATCAGGCCGTCGACGAAGCCGTTCTCCCTGGTGCGCTCGCCGACCCTGCGGTTGAAGCTCCACGTCTCGTCGGGCAGGACCAGCGAACCGTCGATCAGCTCGGCGGCCCGCCCTATGTTGGTCGTGCGGTACGCGGCCGGCTCGAACGAGACGGTGAAGGAGGACACCTTCTCCTTGATGCCGAGTTGCTGGATCGTGTCCGCGGACAGCCGGGGCCGGGCCTCCTCGGTGGCGACCTCCCCGGTACGGGCGATCGCCCCGGACCCGGTCAGCAGGGGCAGCACCGCCCCGCTCAGGGCCTGTTCGGAGATCCGGCGGCCGGCCCGGCCCTCCTCGGCGACGCCGACCCGGCCCGAGCCGTCCACCCGCAGCCGGGCCTCGGCCGGGCCGGGGACTGCCTGGCGCAGCGGCCCGGCCAGCACGGGATCGGCCAGGAGCGCCGCCGCGTCGAGGACGGGGGACAGCCGGCCCTTCCCGTCGTCCTTCAGGGCCAGGTGCGCGGAGAGGACCGCGGGACCGACGGATATCCGCTTGCCCCCGACGGTCAGGGTGACGGGGGCGGACAGCGCCGGCTCCGCGAACTCCTTCAGGGCCCGGTCCACCTCCTGCTTCCCGATGCGCGGTTCCGTCCGCCGGACGGGAAGGACGACGGGCTCCGCCGTGGTCCGCGGGTAGGCCCCGCGCAGCGCGTCCAGGGAGCCGTCCACGTCCAGGGCCGTACCGATGACCGGGGCGACCGCCTTCGCCTTGCCCTTCTCGAAGGCGACGGCGCCCTCGCGCACCTCCTGCGCCGCCTTCTTGCCCAGGCCGTCGAGCGCGGCGCGGGCCGCCTGCGCGTCCAGGCGGACCACCGGCGCCACGTCCCGGTCGCCGGAGGCGAACAGCCGGCCGATCACGGCGAACGGGTCGGAAGAGGAGCCGGCGGCGCGCTCGGCCGTCGCGGCGGTGTCCAGCGACAGGCCCAGGGTCCCCGGGCCGGCCTGCTCGGATCGGTCGCCGATCCGCAGGGGGACCGGAGCCGCGGCGGACGGGCCCAGCTCCCGGTCCAGCACTCGGCGGGCCTCGGCCCGGCTCCTGCCGCCTATGTCGACCCCGCGCACCTTCGTCCCCGGGGCCACGTCCTCACCGGTCAGGAGCAGCCCGGCGGCGTACAAGCCGCCGAAACCGAGCACGGCGGCGCCACCGGCCACACCGGCGAGCACCGGCACGGACCACCGTCTTCCCGTGGCGTCCGCGGGGCCCGTGGAGTGCGCGGGGCCCGCGGGGGAACGGCGTCGCATGTGGGGTTCTCTTCCGTGTCCGGTGAAGTGGTCGGACCGGAGGGTTCAACGCCGCCAGTCCGCACGGGAAAGCTACCAAGGTCTGCATAACCAGGTAATAAGGAGGCGGGGAACCGGCAAGGCCTGGAGCCGGGCCTCCCGGGCGGGAGCGGCGTAACCCGGGGGCCGCGGCCGCTGTTGCACCACCGGCGGGTCCACCCACGGTGAACGGAGTTCCGATGCGGCAGCCGACCGACGACACGGCCGTACCCGGCCTGGCGGCGCCGGGTTTGGCGGCACCGGGCCGGACGGAACCGGGCCCGGCCGGGCCCGGGGCGTCGGGCACCTGGATGACCCCGGAGGCGTACGGTGCCTCCCGCGCTGCCCTGTGGACCGGGGCGGTGGTCCTCGTCACCGACGCCGACGGCCGCGTCCTCGTCCAGAGCGTCGACTACCGAACCGACCGGCTGCTCCCCGGCGGGGCCGTCGACGCCGGCGAGTCCCCGTCCGCCGCCGCGGCCCGCGAGGTGCGCGAGGAACTGGGCGTCGAGGGCCGGTACCCGCGCGGCCTCGCCGTGGACTGGATTCCGCGCGGTGCCCCCGGCTTCCCGCCGGCGATGCGGTTCCCCGGTGAGGTCCTGTACGTCTACGACGGCGGCACCTGGACCCCGGACCGGATCGACGCCGTCCGTCTTCCCTCCCAGGAGATCACCGGCATCCAGTTCGCCGAGCCCGCCGACCTGCCGGCCCTGATGGACCCCGGGGACGCCCGCCGCACCCTGTCCGCCCTGCGCGCCCGGATCGCCGGCTGCGGCACCGCCCTGCTGGAGGACGGCCGGCCCACCGCGCCCATGGCCCTCGACCGGCTCGGGGTGCTGCGTACCCGCCGCACCCCGCAGCACGGCACCTGGCACCCGGGCCCGGTACCCGCGCGGCACCCCGTACGGGACCGCAGGGGCTGGCTGTTCGCCCCCGACGGCCGGGTCCTGCTCCTGATCGCCCGCGCCACCGGCGCAGCCCACCTCCCGCCCCCGGATGCCGGACCCACCGCGGGCGCCGCTCCGCTGGGCCACCGGCTGACCGGGAACGGGGCCCACGTCCGCACCGCCGCCCGCCTCACCGGCCTGGCCCCGGCCGCGGACCCGGCGTACGCCCGGCTGCTGGCCACCCCCGAGCAGGTCCGCGAGCTGAGCGACTGGGGCCCGGCCGGGGAACGCGAACTCGCGGCGGTCCACGCGGCGCGCACCCGGCTGTCGCTGCCGGCACCCGCCCGCATCCCGCCTTCCGAACTCCCGGGGGAGGCCGTCCGCTGGTGACGGCGCGGGACCGGACCCGCGGCTCCGGTCGCCCGCCATGACCGGGAAATCCGCCCGCCGCGGCGCGCGGTCCCGCAGCATGGGGCCATGAGCGACAGCGCGATCACCTACACCCTGTACATCCAGGCCGATCCCGCCCGGGTCTGGCAGGCCCTCACCGAACCCGCCCTGACCCGCCGGTACTGGGGCACGAGCTTCCGGACCGACTGGGCCGTGGGTTCGACGATGGACTGGATCGAGCGCGGAGCCCGCACCAGCGACCCCGCCCAGGTGGTCCTGGACTGCGTCCCCGACCGGCGGCTCTCCTACACCTGGCATTCCTTCACCCCGCAGTGGGCGGCCGCCGCCGGCATCGGCGAGGAACTGCGCGCCGAGCTGGCGAAGGAGCGCCGTACGCGGGTGACGTACGAGATCGAGCCCGTCGGCGAGACCCTCGCCCGGCTGACGATCCTGCACGAGGGCTTCCGGCCGGGCGGGACCCTGATCGGCATGTGCGGGCGGGCCTGGCCGCTGCTCGCCTCCAGCCTCAAAACCCTGCTGGAGACCGGGGCTCCGCTGCCCGAGCCGGGACACGACGCCGGCCAGGGGGCGGGCGGGCACGAGGCGCACGAGCCCCGCCGGCCCGGCGCCGACTCGGGCAACTGAGCCGCGGCGCCCGCGGGGCCGACGGCCGTCGCCGACGAGCTCCGGTGCGCCCGCCCCGGCTCCACCCACCTGAACGGCCCTGGTCCGCCCCTGAGATCATGTGGAGCGACCACGAACCTGGAGCGCAGTCATGGCACTCGAGCACCACCGCGTCGTCATCACCGCGGCCGCACGCGACGTCGGGCGGACCTGGGCCCTCCGGTCCGCCGCCCGACGGGCGTGATGGCCACGACGCTGGCGGACATCCTCGACGCGGCGGCCGGGGGGCGTTTCCCGCCGCCCGACGGCGGCACCACGGTGGTGCCCCAGCCGAACCGGCGCGACGCGGGGGTCATCGCCTTCACCGCGCACTCCGTGGTGTTCACCGACGAGGACCCGGAGTGGGTGCGCGCCACCCTCGCCTCCCTCGACTGCGACCCGCTGGCCGCCACCATGAACGCGAGGTTCCTGGCGGCACTGCTGGAGCGCACCGGCCGCGGCACCGACACGATCGACCTGCTCACCGTGGCCGATCCGCTTCCCGGCGACCCGTCGCCGGCACTCCGGGAGCTCGGCGACCCGGACCACCCCCGCGTACGGCGGGCCCTGCGCCGCCGCGACGACGTACGGGTCTGGGCAGCGGACGGCGGCGTGCTCGTCCTCGGCCGGGGCGTCGCGGGCCGCTGGGAGGCGGCGATCGAGGTGGACGAGGACGTCCGCCACCGCGGACTGGGCCGGGAACTGGCCCGTGCGGCACGCCACTTGGTGCCTGACGGTCGACCGGTCTGGTCTCAGCAGGCCACCGGCAACGCGCGCAGCATCCGCGCCTTCCAAGCGGCCGGATTCCGCCCGGTCGGCGCGGAATCACTGATGCTGCCCCGCGCCGCCTGAGGCCGGCAGCGCACCCGGCCGACGTCCCGGCGCGGCCCCGACGGCACCCTGGCCACCGGCCGTTCGCGGCGGTCGTGTGGAATGGAGGCATGGCGAGAGGGAAGAAACAGCGGCCATCGGCCAACGGCACGCCGACGTCGGTGCTGGTCCTGCCCACGCGGGACGGCCGGGCACGATCCGTCGCCGGGGTCGGGTGCGGGCGGCCCGATCCGGACGTCGTGGACGCCGAACGGGCCAAGGACCGTGCGGCCGGCACGGTCCACCGGGCCGCCGCGCTCCACGGCCGTACCGTTCGGATCGGCCGGCGGCCCCGTGCGGACGGCTCGTGGGCCGGCCACGTCGGGGAAGGCGCCGCGCGATGAGCGATCCGGACGACGGCGCCCCCGCCGAACACTGGCGCTACGCACGGCACTTGGAGGCTCTGGCCGCCGCACCGGACACGGCCGCCGAGGTCGAGGTGGTGTCCGCCGTACTCCGCGACCCCGACCCGGTGATGGCCGAGAGCGCCGTGGTCACGCACCTCGACCGCCGGGCGGAACGTCTGCTGGCCGACGAGGCGTTCCCCGTCTGGTCCGGGGCCCTGGGCGCCGCGCTCACGGGCCGCGCCTTCGCCGAGCGGCGGCTGCGCGAGTGGACCCTGCTGCGGGCCGTCGACGGGGGCGGGCCCTGGTCGGCGGCGGAGCTCACCGCGGCCTCCGACTGGTGCCAGCGCACCGCCGTCCGGTCGGTGGCCTCGGTCGAGGCGCTCACCCTGCTCGCCGCGGACGCCCGCACCCGCCGCGTCCGCAACGCCGCCGCCGAACGCCTGCGCAGACACCCCCCGGCCTGACCGCGCCCGCGCGCCGGACCGGCGGCCCATCCCGGTGCCCGTGACCGGGCGCAACTCGCCTTCGCCGCCCACGAGTCGGGCCTGGGCGCGCGCAACGCCGGGCGCCGGGGGAGGGTACCGAGGGGCCGGGGAAACGTGACGGGCCCCCTCCGGAGAGGGGGCCCGCAGGTGAGGACCGGGGTCCCGCGGAGGCGCGTCAGTTTGCCTTGCGGACGCGGGCCGCGGCGCGCGCCTCCGCTGTCAGCCGGGCCTCCGCCGTCTTGCGCGACTCCTTGCCCCGGCCCGGCCGCCCCGGGCGCTGGCCGATGCCGCGGAAGCCCAGCTCGGAGCCCGAGGGCTTGCCCTTGGCGTCGGTGGGCGCGGAGCCGGCGAGCGGCACCCCGGAGGGTGCCTTGGCCCCGGTGATCCGGCTGAGCGCCGCCTCGCCGGAACGCACCTGGGTGATCTCCGGCCGGATGCGGGCGTCGGCCATCAGCCGGACCATGTCCCGGCGCTGGTTCGGCGTGACGAGCGTGACGACCCGCCCGGACTCGCCGGCCCGCGCCGTACGGCCGCCGCGGTGCAGGTAGTCCTTGTGGTCGGCGGGCGGGTCCACGTTGACCACGAGGTCGAGGTCGTCGATGTGGATGCCGCGCGCGGCCACGTTGGTGGCGACCAGGACGTTGACGGCGCCGGTCTTGAACTGCGCCAGCGTCCGCGTGCGCTGCGGCTGCGACTTGCCGCTGTGCAGGCCCTCGGCCCGTACGCCCATGGCGCGCAGGTGCTTCACGAACTGGTCGACCCCGTGCTTGGTGTCGAGGAACATCAGCACCCGGCCCTCGCGCGCCGCGATCTCGGTCGCCGCCGAGATCTTGTCGGCCGCGTGGATGTGCAGCACGTGGTGGTCCATCGTGGTCACCGCGCCCGCCTGCGGGTCGACGGAGTGGGCTACGGGATCCTTCAGGTACGTCCGGACCAGCTGGTCCACGTTGCGGTCGAGCGTCGCGGAGAACAGCATCCGCTGCCCCGCGTGGTGCACCTGGTCCAGGATCTCCGTGACCTGCGGCATGAAGCCCATGTCGCACATCTGGTCGGCCTCGTCGAGCACGGCGATCTTCACGCGCTCCAGGTGCACGTCCCGCCGGCCCACCAGGTCGCTGAGACGTCCGGGGGTGGCCACCACGATCTCCGCACCGGTGCGCAGCGCACTGACCTGCCGGCCGATGGACAGGCCGCCGACGACGGTGACCATGCGCAGCGACAGGGCGTCGGCGTACGGGGTCAGTGCCTCGGTCACCTGCTGCGCCAGCTCGCGCGTCGGTACGAGGACCAGGGCGAGCGGGCGCTTGGGGTCCGCCTGCCGGCCGGCGGTGCGCGCCAGCAGGGCCAGGCCGAAGGCCAGCGTCTTGCCGGAGCCGGTCTGGGCGCGGCCCAGGACGTCGCGGCCGGCCAGGGCGTTCGGCAGGGTGGCGGCCTGGATGGGGAAGGGGTCCTTCACCGCCAGGTCGGCCAGCTTCTTCACCAGCTCAAGGGGCAGGTCGAGCTCGGAGAACGACGCCACCGGCGGGAGCGCCGGCGTCGTCGACCGGGGCATGGAGAACTCGCCCTGCGGTCCGAGGGTGCGCGTGGGCTTGGCGGCGGACTTGCCGCCGCCCTTCGCACCCGCCTTCACACCGAAGCGCCCATGAACTGACGGGTTCTTCATGCAGAACCTTTCGAAGAAGCACAGCGAGAACAAAAGATGGTCAACCGCCCATGGTACCAGCGGGGCCTAGCCGTCCCCGGCGCCCGATTTCCCCACGGCCGGGGGGCCGGGCGGGGAACCGGCCCCGGGAGGGGGCGCCGGCAGCTCCCCGGCCCGTACCTGAGCCAGGTGGGCGCGGGCCTCGCCGGCCGCCCGCCCGAACCAGTCGGCGATCACCGCGACCTCGTCCGGCGTGTAGTCGGCGAACAGGGCGCCGAGCCGGTCGTAGAAGGGCTGGTACACCGCGAAGACCCGGACCGCGGCCTGTGGGTCGGCCACCACGCGGACCCGGCGCCGGTCGGCCGGGTCGGGCCGGCGGTGCGCGTATCCGGCCCGCTCCAGGCGGTTGAGGACCCCCGTCACGGCTCCCGTGGTGAGGTTCACCAGGTCGGCGAGGTCCCCTGCGGCGAGGGGCTCGTCCCCGGCGCCCAGGATGTGGCCGAGGCAGGTCAGGTCCGTGACGTTCAGCCCGAGGAGCTGCGCCATCTCCTGCTGGCCGACGATGCCCAGGGCGACGTAGTGGTCCATGCGCGAAAGCGCCTCCCCGGCGGTGGCCGGAGGGCGGGACTTGCCCTGCACCCGGATACTCCTTAGCATCTAAGTTACTTAGCTCGTGAGATGCTTACGTCGTGAAGCAAGCGTCCCGCTGCGAGCCTAGTGCCGCCCGTACGACCAGGGAGAATCATGAGCGCGCACGGCGACGTCGACCTCGGCCACACCGTGGCCGGATGGACCGGCACCACACTGGCCCTGTTGGGCTTCACCGGATCGGGCGTCGCGCTCTGCGCGGCCTGGATCCCCGGCATCTGGATCGGCCTCGCGGTCGTGGCCGCGGCGGGCGTCGCCACCTGGCTGCTGCACCTCGCCGGATGGGGCAAGCAGAGCGGACCGCGCCCCGCCGTCCGCCGCGACTGGCGGATCCGGGACACCGCGGCACGCGCGGGGCATGCCGAGTGCCTGGGCTGCCGGATCGCCGGCCCGCGCCGGGCCCGCGCGGGAGCCGCTGTGGTTGGGGCGGGCTCGTCGCCGGTGGCCTCCGGGCCCCGCGCGGCGGTGTCGCCCGGGTCCGCGTCGGCCTGAGCGGCCCCGTCCCCATCCGCACCGCCTTCGGCCTCGCCCCGGTCCGCACCGCCCCCGGTTCGCCCGTCCCGAACTGCCGTGGGCGCTCCCGCGGTGGGCTTCCCCCGATGCGCGGACGGGGCGGCCGGATGTCCGAATCCGCGTCGCGCCACGGTTGGCCGCGTTGAGCGTGTGGTGCGCCTGGCCGTCAGGCAGGATCGAAGACGGCCGCGTGTGCGGCCCGCAGTGGAACGTCGTGAAGGATCAGCAAGATGGCAACAGGCATCGTGAAGTGGTTCAACTCCGAGAAGGGGTTCGGCTTCATCCAGCAGGACGACGGCGGCCCGGACGTGTTCGTGCACTTCTCCGCCATCGAGTCCACCGGCTTCAAGTCGCTGGAGGAGAACGCGAAGGTCGAGTACGACGTCACCCAGGGCCCCAAGGGTCCCCAGGCTGAGCGGGTGGTTCCCCTCTCGTAGTGCCGCTCCACGGGCCCGCCCGTGAGATGAGCCCCGCCGGTCCGTCCGGCGGGGCTCTGGCGCGTTTCAGGTGCGGTGCAGCGCCAGCAGCAGCGTCCACAGGCGGTCCGCCAGGCCGGCCGGGTCCGCCGGGATGCCGCCGTGCAGCCAGTCCGCCAGGACCCCGGTGAAGGTGGCGGCCACCGCCGAGGCGACGAGTTCCGCCTCGGGGGCGCCGTCGGCCGCGCGCTCGGCGCGGGCGCGCTCGCGCAGCTCCCGGTGCAGCCGGTCGCCGAGGGGGCCGCCGCCGCCCGGCAGCAGCAGGGTGCGGTACAGCGCGGCCCGCGCGGCCGCGCCGGCCAGGAACTCGGCCAGTGCGGCCGGCGGCCGGACCGGGGGGCGCGCGCGGGGGCCGGTCCGCCAGGTGTGCAGGGCGTCGACGCCGGCGTGCACCACGTCGGCGCACGCGTCCACCCCGAGCCCGGTGAGGTCCTCGTAGTGCAGGTAGAACGTGGCGCGTCCGACGCCGGCCCGGCGGACCACCGCGGAGACGCCGATCTCGGCGAGCGGACGGCCCGCGCATTCGGCGAGCAGGGCCTCCCGCAGCCTGGCCTTCGTGCGGGCCGTACGGGGATCCTCGGCGCGCGCGCCGGGGCGCGGGTCCCGAGGGTTCACGCGGCGAGCAGCGCGGCGCCGAGGGCGAGCGCGCCGGGCAGGGCCTGGGCGAACAGGATGCGCTGATTGGCGGTGGCCGCCCCGAAGACACCGGCGACGATCACGCAGACGAGGAAGAAGACCTGGGTGGCGAGCGAGTCGACGACCAGCGCCCAGACCAGGCCCGCGGCCAGGAACCCGTTGTACAGCCCCTGGTTGGCCGCGAGGGGGGCGGTGAGGCGGGCGGTCTCCGCGTCGAAGCCGGACAGGGCGCGGCCCGGGGGGCGCTGCCACAGGAACATCTCCAGCACCAGGAAGTACGTGTGCAGCGCGGCCACGAGGCCGATGAGGATCTGAGCGACCGTGTGCATGGCCGCCTCCACTTCTCGGAAGGGTCGGGGAGTGGCAGCCTGCGGCCCCCCTTTCCTGGACAACTGTACAGGAAGTCCTTGCGGCGGCCGTGGGGGGGGGGGGGGGCGGGCCCCCCCCCCCCCCCCGCCCGGGCCCCCCCCCCCCCCCCCCCCCGGACCCCCCCGGGGGCCCCCCCAAGCGGCAAGGGCGCGAAGGC